>JAZNUN010000053.1:0-9209 GCA_045592345.1 Acutalibacteraceae bacterium
GAGTTTGTAACTCATTTGACGCGCTTAGCGTCTGTGTGGCAATAATCTCTCATTGCCGGATTCTTCTCATTTTGAGTAAGAATTAACGGGTATTGTGTGTGTTTTCGTTCTGTCTTACACTGTTTAATTTTCAAGGTCCTAGGCTACTGTTTCGGCGGTGTTTTGGCACCGTTCTCCGCGGCAGTGTTGCTATCATACCACAGCAAAACCCATTTGTCAACACTTTTTTTGCGATTTTTACATACTTTTTTGGGATATTTTTCGGCCCCAAAATATAGTAGTTGAAAACCGCTTTTTGACACAAGATTTAGGGGCGAAACAGGGGCGGTCCACAAGCGGGCCACCCCTGTTTGTACAATATGTCAATAGAGCCATACGCCGGACATCGGCGGCAGGATCAGACGGTCGCCGTCAATACGACCGTCACCCACCTGTACGGCGGCGTCCGCAAAGTCTGCAGGGAGCCGCACCACCTGTCCGCCGGTGCCGCGATTGACCGCGCACAACAGGCGTCCCTCGGTGCCGCGGCGCACAAAGCACACTACGTCCTCAGAAGTGGGCACAACGGCAAAACTCCCTTCCGCCAACGCGGCTGCGTCACGGCGCGCCGTGCCCAGACGGCGATACCAAGCCAGCAGGTCGGTGTCCTCGCCACCCCAAGGGTAGGTGTGACGGTTAAAGGGGTCTTTATATCCCTCCAAGCCCGCCTCATCACCGTAGTAGATGCAAGGCACACCAGGGAGGGCAAACTGCAGAAGCGTTGCCAGCCGCAGGCGGCACAACGCCAACCGCCGCTGTTCGGAGGTCATAATCTGTGCGGCCTGCCAAGCACGGCCGCGACCGTGGGAAGGCTCACCACCCAACAAGGTCAGCGCTCGCTCGGTGTCGTGGGTGCCGATGTGATTCATCAATAATCGCAAGGTCTGGGGCGGGTAGTTTTCCACCACACTCCATACCTTATTATAGAACTCCTGCGAAGGGCCGCCCAGTAAAAAGCCGAGAATGGCGTCGCGGAAAGGATAGTTCATCACACTGTCCAACTGCTGTCCCAACAGGTAGCGGCGACGGTGACCGTAACTCTCCTTATTGGAGGCATCCTCCCACACCTCGCCCAGCACCAAAGCGTTGGGGTCGGTGTCCTTGACCCGTGCGCGGAGGGCGTCCAAAAAACCGTCCGGCAGCTCGTCCGCCACATCCAGACGCCAACCGGCGGCGCCCGCCCGCAACCAGCGGGCCACAATGCCATCGGAGCCGTTGATGTATTCCATAAAGGCGGGGGACAGTTCCTCTACCTCCGGCAGGGTCTGAAAGCCCCACCAGGAGCCGTAATCATTGGGCCAGGAACGGAAATGATACCAATCGGAGTAGGGGGAAGTAGGGGAATTGTACGCTCCGTCGCCGGGATAACGGCGCTCTCGGTTAAAATAAATGCTGTCCGAACCGGTGTGGCTGAACACGCCGTCCAACATCACCCGCATACCCCGCTTCTCGGCGGCGGCGGTGAGAGAACGCAGGTCGGACTCGTCGCCCAGCAGGGGGTCGATGCGGGTATAATCCGCCGTGTCGTACCGGTGGTTGGAATGGGACTCGAAGATAGGATTGAGATAGATGCAGGTGACGCCCAGAGATTGCAGGTAGTCCAGTTTCTGCTCAACACCTTTGAGGTCGCCGCCGAAAAAGTCGTTGTTCCATACCCGCCCCTGTGCGTCGGGGCGCCATTCGGGCTGTTCATTCCAATCGGCGTGCATCACGCGGTCGGTGGGGACACCCTCCTTGGGGGTGCCGGATGCGGCAAAGCGATCGGGGAAGATCTGATACAGAATGCCGCCTGCCAGCCAATCGGGGGTGGTGAATCCTGCCTCGTAGCAGGTGAGCTGCCAACGGGTGCCGTCGGCATCGGGGGAATAGGCGGCGGTGCCGTCAGGCAGGCGGATCAGGTAACCCGCGCCCATAGCCACCTCCACGCGGAAGCCGTACCAGTACAGGCCCGCCGTGTCGGGGATGAACTCCGCTGACCACCACTCGTGGTCTTCGCCACGCATACCCGCCCAAGTCATAGGCAGAGTGCAGTCGTGACCGCCGTCCTGCCGCACCAGCAGGGTGGCGGCGTGGCAACCCCAATCCCGCGGCATACAGATCCGCAGGGTGACCGCCGTATGCTCCGCCACCGCCCCGAAGGGGGCGCGATATTGTAAATCGTGTGAATCGAAAAACGCCAACAAACCAAAACACTCCTTAGCGTGTGTTTATATACAATGAATAGTATATATAATAACCGATTAAAAAGAGAATTTCAACCGAAAGCAGAGAAAAACTTGCTTTTCTGCAACAAAACTCGTATAATGACAGCAGATACTTGTAAGGAGGATGCGAAAAATGAAGAAATTTTGGAAAAAATACCGCGTATGGTTAATTATCTTAGCGGTTGTCGCCGTATTTGTGGCGGTGAGTCTGATGAGCAAGGCCGCTAACTCCCACGCCGGCCACGACCACAGCACCGACCCCCACACCGGACAGAATCAGAACGCCGATCCCCACGCGGGTCACGACCACTCCGGCTATAAGGCGGCAAACAGCTATTCTGTCAACACCGATAAAAACGGCCATTACACCGTACAGGTGAAAGATGCCCACGGCGAGGTGATATTCAGCCGCGGAAATCTGGTGGATAAGCCTGTCTGCACCGCGGTGAACGACCAGGTGCTGATGGTGAGTGACACCTCCGGCGCTGACTACGGCAGCCACTGGGCCGTCTTCTGCAACGTACAGGCCAACAAGGTATCCAGCCTGTTCAATGGCTGCCTGTATGCCAAGGATACCTACGTAACCTACGGTGCGATGGAAAATAACGTCTTTAAAGTCCACGTGCAGGATGCGTTCAATAAATCTGCCTATTATCGCTCCTACGTGCTGGAGGGCGCCGCCTCCCCCGACGGTCGCTCCGTTATCAGCAAGGTGACTCCCACCAAGGATGGCAGCCTGTCCATCACCTATTGGGCGGGTGCCACCGAAAAGAGCATGACTGTGCCCGTTGTTCCAACGAAATAAATCATAAGAGAAACCCCCTGCCGCACGGCAGGGGGTTTTGTTATGCTTTGAATCAGCCTAAATTGTTCTTCAAGGTGTCCAACTGAGTGCGGAGCTCGGCAGGCAGATGATCGCCGAACTTCTTGTAGTGCTCCTCGATCTCGGCGGCCTCGGCGGACCACACGTCCTTATCCACGGTCAGGATGCTCTTCAGGGTGTCCATATCCATATCCAGGTCGGTCAGGTCGATGTCCTCGGGCTGGGGCACGTAGCCGATGGCGGTCTCCTGAGCGGTGGCCTTGCCCTCGCAACGGTCAATGATCCAGTTCAGCACGCGCATATTGTCGCCGAAGCCGGGCCACAGGAAGTTGCCCTCGTCGTCGGTGCGGAACCAGTTAACATTGAAGATCTTGGGAGCCTTGTCGCCCAGTTTCTTACCCATATCCAGCCAGTGGCGGAAATAATCGCCCATATGGTAGCCGCAGAAGGGCAGCATAGCCATAGGATCGCGGCGGACCACGCCCACGGCACCGGCGGCGGCGGCAGTGGTCTCGGAGGCCATAGCAGAGCCGATGAACACGCCGTTCTCCCAATCACGGGACTGGTATACCAGAGGAGCGCACTTGGCACGACGACCGCCGAACACGATGGCGGAAATCGGCACGCCGGCGCCCTTGTTGAACTCGTCGGAGATGCAGGGGCAGTTCTCCGCAGGAGCGGTAAAGCGGCTGTTGGGGTGGGCGGCGCAGGTGGACTTATCCGCCTTATTGAACTTGGCGGGGTCCCAAGGATTGCCGCGCCAATCGATAGCGTTCTCGGGCAGATTCTTGTTCAGGCCCTCCCACCACACGGTGTTGTCCTCGCACAGAGCCACGTTGGTGAAGATGGTATCCTTCTTAGTGGACTCCAGAGCGTTAAAGTTGGAGTGCTCGTTGGTGCCGGGGGCTACGCCGAAGAAGCCGTTCTCAGGGTTGATGGCGTACAGACGGCCATCCTCGCCGATGCGCATCCAGGCGATGTCGTCACCCACGGTCCAGACCTTGTAGCCCTTCTCACGCAGGTAGGCGGGAGGAATCAGCATAGCCAGGTTGGTCTTGCCACAGGCGGAGGGGAAGGCGGCGGCGATATAGTGCACCTCGCCCTTGGGGTTCTGCAGACCCAGAATCAGCATATGCTCGGCCATCCAGCCCTCTTTCCAGCCCTGGAAGGAGGCGATACGCAGAGCAAAGCACTTCTTGCCCAGCAGTACGTTGCCGCCGTAGCCGGAATTGACGGAGATGATGGTGTTATCCTCGGGGAAGTGGCAGATGTACCGCTTCTCGGGGTCCACGTCGCAACGGGAATGCAGGCCGCGCACCCAGTCGTTGCTGTCGCCCAGAACGGTCCAAACCTCGGGACTGACGCGGGTCATAATCAGCATATTCAGCACCACGTACACGCTGTCGGTGATCTCAACGCCGATCTTGGCCAAGGGAGAGCCGATGGGGCCCATGGAATAGGGGATGATGTACATCGTACGGCCCTTGTAGCTGCCGCGGGCGATGTCATACAGCTTCTCGTACATCTCCTTGGGGTCGCACCAGTTGTTGGTGGGGCCGGCCATCTCCTTGGTGGAGGTGCAGATGAAGGTGCGGTCCTCAACGCGGGCCACGTCGTTGGGGTTGGTGCGGTGCAGATAGCAGCCGGGGAGTTTATCCTGATCCAGCTTGGTCAGCTCGCCCAGCTCCACTGCCAGTTGGCGCAGCTCCTCGCGCTGGGCGTCGGAGCCGTCCACCCACACGACGTTGTCGGGGGTCAGCAGAGCCTTCATTTCTTCCAGCCAAGCCAATACGGATTTGTTGTTGGTCATAATGATTTCTCCTTTCGTCATACGGCGAAAATGCCATTTCTCACGCATACCATTATACGCGGTTTTTGTCCAATTTTCAATAGGTATTTGTTAATTTTTTGATAATCTTCAGTGTTTTTGCGGTTTTTCGTTGCGAAGTGTAGGTAACCGTGGTAAAATAGCGACATATACTGGTTCCAAGAGGTGTTTTATATGCGATTTTGCGGTTATCACTCCCACACTACCTTCTCCGACGGCAAAAACACGATGGAGGAGATGGTGCAGTCCGCCATCCGTCTGGGTATGCCCTGCATCGGCATATCCGACCACAGCGACAGTCCCTATCAGGATTACTGTATGCGGCAGAAGGATTATCCCGCCTATCTGGCGGAGCTGAACCGCCTGCAGGAAAAGTATGCGGGGCAGATCACCATTATGCGGGGCATCGAGCTGGACTCTCACTCCGACCCCGCCATCGTAAAGGAATTGGATTATTTCCTGTGCTCGGTGCACGAACTGGTGTTTGAGGACCGCTACTACGGCATCGACCATGCCGCCGAGCTGCAAATGGCCTGCTGGAACAACGAGTTGGGCGGGGATAAGATAGCCTTCGCCAAGGCGTACTTTGAGGAGTTAGCCGCTCACGTGGAGCGCAATAAGCCCACCATCGTGGGTCACTTTGACGTGCTGACGAAGTTTAATCTGATAGATGAGCAGGATCCCGCTTATCAGCGGGCGGCACTGGACGCCCTGGAGCGAGTGGTGAAGGTGTGCCCCGTGCTGGAGATCAACACCGGCGCCATCAGCCGCAAGAAACGGGATATCCCTTACCCCGCCGACTTCATTCTCTCCGCCCTGCGGGAGATGGGGGGCAAGGTCATTTTGGGTGCCGATACCCACGCCGCCGATACCATCGACTGTGCTTTCCCGCTGGCGGTGGAGATCGCGAAGAAGAATGGGTTTGACACCCTGCTGACCTTGTGGCCCGACGGGTTCAGAGAGGAACGGATATAACGATAAAGAGCCGAGGCAACCCGCGTTGCCTCGGCTCTGTTTAATTCATTACGGGTAGCGTGATCTCTGCCTTGAACAGGTCGCCGTCCACGGTAAGGGCAAAGGTGCCGCCCTGCAGTTCGGTAAGACTGCGGGCGATGGACAGCCCTAACCCGCTCCCCTCGGTGTGGCGAGCGGTATCGCCGCGTACAAAGCGCTCCATCAGCTCCTCGGCAGTGACGTGCAGAGGGGTGGCGGAGATATTGCGGAACAGGATATGGGCAGTGCCTCCCTGCACAGACAGATCTACGTATACCCGCGTGCCCGCCAGAGCGTATTTGCACACATTGTTCAGCAGGTTATCAAACACCCGCCACAGGTGACGCCCGTCCGCCAGTACCGTCACCGTCTGTTCGGGCTGCTCCAGTAATAGGGTCAGTCCTGCGGCGGCGGCCTTTTCAGTGTATTCCCCCACCGCCTGCTCCAGTAGGATGCCCAGATGGCAGGGGGCCCGCTCCACCGTCAGGTTGCCGGTGGATGCCTTAGAGGCTTCCAGCAAGTCCTCGGTGAGCTTTTTCAGTCGTGCAGATTGACGGGATACCACCGCCAAATACTCCTGCAGGGTGGGATCCTCGATGTTCTGCTTTTCCATCAGATCCACATAGTTGATGATGGAGGTCAGCGGGGTCTTGATGTCGTGGGATACGTTGGTGATCAGTTCGGTCTTAAACCGCTCCGACCGCATCCGCTGTTCCACCGCGCTCTGCAGACCGCCGCCGATGCGGTTGATATCCTCGGCGGTGGACTTCAGTTCGCCGTATAGGTAGGCGGTGGACACTTGATGCTCCACCTGTCCGTCGGCGATGCGGCGGATGCCCCGCCGCAGGCGGAGCAGGCACAGCACGACAAGGATAACAAGGGGGAGCAACAGGCTTTTCTCGACAAACCACAGGACAATGAGATTGTCCGGCTCCCACTTGTTCACCCACAGCAAAGCAAACTCCAACAGGGTCACACCGCCAATGGCCGTCAGCACCTTCCACAGAGCGGGCAGATGGCGGCCCACGGCGGATAAGCCCTGCCGCAGCCACCGCAGGATGTACCCCACCACCGTATTGCGCCACAGGGTATGGGTCTTGATGCGGGCCGCCAAGCTGACGATAAAGCCGCCTGCCAACAGCAGTTCCCACACCGCTACAAAAATCAGCGCCAGTAATTCGCCAAATTCGGAAAAGTGAGCGTATTCCGTCAACCAATACAGCGGGATAAACCCCACGACGGCGCACAGACCCACGTAGAAATCAAAGGGGATACGGTCCAGCCCCACACATTGGGGGTCGCCCCCCTCGGGGCGGCGGGCGGCGACACAGCAGAGGTAGATGAGCCCCGCTATCACCGCCAGCCAGCACAGAACGCCGCCGGCCAGATACCAAACGCGGTGGGTATGCCACCGGGTGATGGCTCGCACCGCCACCTCCAGCCAACTATCCCCCGTCAATTTTTCCACAGGTGGGCAGAATAAGGTGGCGGTGACATAGGTTTCATTGCCGGCTTTATCGTAGTAGAAATAATCGTCCGAGGTGGTGGCCAAACAAGCGGCGCCATCATAGTCGGACAGCAGGATCAGCCCTTCCTTGTTCTCTATGGTGACCATAAAGGGCATTTCGGCAAAGGCGGCATCCACCGAGCCGAAATGGGCATAATCGCGGGCAATCTGCCAATCGTAGGTCTTGAGAAAATACTCCGCCACGCGGCGCTGGGCGCTCTCCACCGTGCCGGCGGTGCCGCCGTAGCGCAGGGACACCGCCGCCGCACCCAAAAGCAGCGTACCCGCCGCCAGCAGACACAGGGTCAGCAGTACCGCCACGGCCTTGACCCCCGCGCGGTAGTACCATATTCCTTGTTTCATCGGTCATACCCTCCCTTTTTCAGCACGTACCCCTTGCCCCACACCACGCGGATGTAGCGGGGTGCGGCGGGGTCGATCTCGATCTTCTCCCGCAGATGGCGAATGTGCACCGCCACCACCCCTTCAGCGCCCAAGGGCGCTTCCTTCCACACGCGGCGGTATATCTCTTTGGGAGAAAAGACAGTGTCGGGGTTTTCCATACACAACTTTAAAATGTCGTATTCCGTGGGGGTCAGGCTGACGGGGTCACCGTCCACCGTCACCTGCTTGCGCCGGTCATCCAGAGTCAGGCCGCCCACCGTCAGGGTGTCGGGTTGGGGGGCGGGCTCACCGCCCAGGGTGGTATAGCGCCGCAGTTGGCTACGCACCCGTGCCAACAATTCCACAGGATTAAAGGGCTTGGTGACGTAGTCGTCCGCACCCACGTTCAACCCCAGAATCTTGTCGGTGTCCTCGCCCTTGGCGGTGAGCAGTATCACCGGCAGGTTATATTTCTCCCGCAGACGGGACAGGGCGGTGATGCCGTCCATCTGCGGCATCATCACGTCCAACAGCACCAGACGAATGTCGTGGTCAGCCTCCAGCACCGCCAGTGCCTCAGTGCCGGTATAGGCGGTGGCGGTGGCGTACCCCTCCGCCTCTAAGTAGATTTTTAAGGCGGATACAATATCCCGCTCGTCATCGCATATCAGTATTTTGGTCATAGGATCGCCTCCTCGTGTTGCCTTTTATTATACACCGCCGATTATAAAGAGAAAAGAGGGGAAGTGTTTAAGATTTGGTTAAGAACGCATAAAAGCCTGTGCAACCGACGGTCGCACAGGCTTTTTACTTATTCCGTGATTGGCAGGCTGGCTACGGCGTTGAGCTCCATCCCCGCGGTGCGACCGCTGAGCAATTCATAGTAGCCCTGTGCCGCCACCATAGCGCCATTGTCCCCGCAGAGGGACAGAGGCGGGGCAAACAGGCGGTAGCCGCGGGCGGCACAGGCGGCTTCCATACCCGCCCGCAGGCCGCTGTTGGCGGACACGCCGCCCGCCAGCACGATGGTATCCACGCCCAAATCGGCGGCGGCTTTCATCGTATTCCCCACCAGCAGTTCCGTAACGGTGTGCTGGAAAGAGGCGCACAGGTCGGCCTTGTTGATCTCCTCCCCTTTCTGGGCGGCATTGTGCAGGCGATTCAGCACCGCCGTCTTCAGGCCCGAAAAGGAGAAATCGTACTCGCTGCCCTCCACACGGGGGCGGGGCAGGGTGTAGGCGGTGGGGTCGCCCTCGTGGGCCAATTTATCCAATGCCACGCCGCCGGGATAGGGCATACCCATAGCGCGGGCGGCCTTATCATAGCACTCCCCCGCCGCATCGTCACGGGTGCGACCGATGACCTTAAAGGTGGTATAGTCCTCCACCTGCACGATGTGGCTATGTCCGCCGGACACCACCAGACACAGGA
>JAZNUN010000054.1:0-7922 GCA_045592345.1 Acutalibacteraceae bacterium
CTTGGCTCACAGAACGACATGGCTACGATCCGACTTGCTTGGAGATATAAGGGATCTCCGCCCAGATAACCAGACCGTACTCGTCGCACAGATCGTAGAAATACTGGTCGTGCTGATAGTGGGCCAGACGGATGGTGGTGGCGCCCATCTCGTAGATGAATTCGATATCCTCCTTATGGTGCTCGGGCAGTAAGGCATTACCCAGACCCCAGCGGTCCTGATGGCGGGAAACACCCCGCAGGGGGTACTCCTCGCCGTTGAGGATGAAGCCGTTTTCGGGATGGATCTCAAAGGTGCGGCAACCAAAACGGTTGCACACGTTGTCAATGACCTCGCCGTTCTCCATCAGCTCTGCCTCACAGCAGTACAGATAGGGGTCTTTTCTGCCATGCCAGAGGTGGACGTTGGGGATGGTCAGCTCCACAGAGGTATCAGCAGACTCTACGGAGGCGATGACGTTCTCGTCCTTATCGTAGATGGTGACGCGGACGGTCTGACCCATCTTGCTGTTGGTGACGTAGGTGTCCACCTTAACGGTGGCGTCGGAGCCCTCAATGGTGGGGGTGATGGCCAGACCGGGGCCGCCGTAGCAATCCAGATCAAAGTGGCTCTCGGACACGCAGATGAGGTTGACGTCGCGGTACATACCGCCGTAGAAGGTGAAGTCCGCCATCTGAGGATAGACGGTCTCGTTGGCGGTATTATCCACCGCCACCACCAGCAGGTTGGTGACCTCCAGGTGGTCGGTCAGATCCACACGCCAGGTGGAATAGCCGCCGTCGTGGTGGGCCAGCGCTTTGCCGTTCAGATACACGTCGGCGGAGGAGTTGGTGCCACGCAGTTCCAAGTAGTAGCGGTCGGCGGTGGGCAGGGCCGCTTTATTGATGGTCTTAGCGTAATAGGCGGTGCCGCGATAATAATCGTTGTCGCCGTCCTGACCGTCGATGGCATTCCAACAGTGGGGAATGTTGACGAAGTCCCATTTGGGGTCGATGGCGGTGGGGATGGTGTCCGCCATCTTAGAGAAGGACCATTTACGGTTCAGGCTTAATACAGTTCTCATAGATGTTGCCTCCTTATTGAAATTCAAAGATTAACATAACCAGTATAACACAAAATTTAAAAAAGGTGTGTATAAACTATAAATTGTGCCGGCTAAAAAATCACCCTGCCGGAAAACCGACAGGGTGATACGGCAAAACTTACGTTATGAGAAGCGATAAGATTACTCAGCAGCCACGTTGGCGGCACGGCGCTCAGCCAGCTCGTTGTTCATCTGCTCCATAGTCTTCTTATCCAGATTGTAGATTAGACCCAGGCCAACAAACTGGACGATGGCGCTGAACATATACAGGCCCGCCGCCAGCCAGCACATATTGTACACAGTCTGAGCGGACTGACCGCCGGTGCCCAGATCGGACACGTAACCCAGCAGACCCATAATGGCCAGCACGACGGAGGGGCCAACGCCCTGAGCGAGTTTACGGAAGAAGGAGTGCAGGGAATAAACGGTGCCCTCCTCGCGCTTGCCGAACTTCCACTCGCTGTAATCGATGGCGTCCGCCATCTGCGCCCAGGAAACGCAGGTGTAGATACCCATACCCATACCGAACAGGCACAGACCCACCAGATAGACGATCAGAGACAGACTCTTGTTGGCCATCAGGGGGAAGGTCAGCATCACCAGACCGCCTACCAGAGAGACGATGGTACCGGCCACGGAGGCCTCTTTCTTACCATACTTATTGACGATCTTCTTAATAAAGGGCATAAAGAAGAACATGGGGACAAAACCGATCATCTGAACCAAGCCGGACAGCTGTGCCATACCGAAATAGGCGGCAAACATAATGGTCACGGCGGTGCCGGCGGCGTTCATACCCAGGAACATACCCATGGCAGCCAGGGTGGCACCTACGGCGGGACGGTTCTTCATAAAGTTGCCGAAGGCCTTAATGACGTTGAACTTCTCGCTGTCGTTGGTCTTTACGGAGTTCTCGTCCACACGGATGGTGATGGTCTTGATCATAAACAGGAAACACAGCAGACCCAGAACACCCATGATCAGAGCGGCGATGAAGACGCGGTCGCCCAGCAGAGTCTGGGCCTGTACGCCGGTCTCGGGATTGATGATGGGCTCGCCATTGGCGTCAAACTCTTTTTTCCAGATCAGCATGGGCAGCAGGATGTTGGGCAGAATGTTGCCGATCATAGAGCCGATGGAACGCCAGGTGGATAACTGAGCGCGCTCGCCGGCGTCCTCGGTCACCAGGGACAGCATAGAGCCGTAAGGCACGTTGGCGATGGTGTAGAAGGCATCCCAAATCATATAACCCAGAACAAACAGGATGGACTTAACCACAACATTGGCGTTGGGGAAGGGCAGGAAGACGGCGGCACCGCCAACCAGAAGACCCAGAGCACCTACCAGTATGTAGGTCTTGAACTTACCCAGTTTGTAGGATTTGCGGTCGGCATCGATCAGGGCACCGATCATCGGATCGTTGATAGCGTCCCAGATCTGCACAGCCAGCAACAGCAGGGACAGCAGACCGGTCTCCATAGCCATAAAGACCAACCAGAAGGTCTGCACAGTGTTTTTCAGCGAGAAGCTCATATTGCAGCCGAGGTCACCGGCGGCATAGGCGAGCTTATCCCGCATACCAAAGGGGCGAATTTTCTTCTCCATAATAACAGTCCTCTCTCGGGTCGCGGGGCGACCCACATAGTTACCGATTACGGTACGATCTTATTATAAAGAAAAAAAGACGGTTCGGTTAGCACAATTATACTATATTTTTGCATAAAACATAGTATACCCACAATTTGGTGGTTGAAAATACAGACATATGTGCTATAATCTATTTGTTAAAATGGAAAAATGTAGGGCAAAATTCCAAGAAAAGGAAGAAAACGTATGTTTTACGAGAATGAACTGCGTATCCTACGAAAAACATTGGAAAAATGTCATATCTGTACGTTGACGGTGGACCCCTGTGCTCCGGTATCCGATTGGCTGGATGAGAGAATGACGGCCCTGTTGGGTGCCCCGGATCTGCGGCGGTCCTTCTATGAGATATTTCCTGAGGTGACAACCGCTACCGTATATCGCTTGGTTGACGTATTTTTGTGCCGGTATCTGTTTATGGAGCTGCCCTTTTGCGACGATCCCACCTTGCTGGTGATCGGCCCGTACTTAAACATAAATGTGACCCATCAGATGGCATTGGAGCAGAGTGAGCGTATGGGTATCGCCCCCCATCGGGCACGGGACGTGGAACTATTCTATAGTGCTCTGCCGGTGATACGGGATGAGAATTTTCTGTATGCATCCATCACCACCTTTGCCGAGTACGTATGGAACGGCGAGGAGAACTACCGCTTTGCAGATCTGAACTTTGAGGTGTCGCCACTTTTGAACATCATAACGGAACGCAAGGGAGCAGACAACGAGGCGCTGGACATTGCCCTGATGGAGAAGCGGTACGAGTATGAAAACGAATTGATGGATGCGGTATCCCAGGGCAACGTGCAAAAGGCGGAGATGATGATTACCGGATTTTCCGGCGTATCCTTTGAAAATCGGGTGCCGGACCGCCTGCGGAATATGAAAAACTACAGCATTATCACCAACACGCTGATGCGTAAGGCGGCGGAGCGGGGTGGCGTACATCCCGTGCATCTGGATCAGATCTCTTCGGATTTCGCGCGGCGCATTGAGGCTCTGCGTTCTCCTGAGGAGGCCGGCGAGTTCGTCGCCATGATGATGCGTTCCTATTGCCGTCTGGTCAAACGCCATTCCATGAAGAATATGTCCCCCCTGGTGCAGAAGGCTATGGTGCTGATTGAAAACGATCTGACCAGTGACCTAAGCTTAAGCACGGTGGCGCGGATGAACAATGTCAGCCCCGGTTATCTGTCCGGTCTGTTTAAAAAGGAGAGCGGACAGACCTTCACTGCCTACGTCAACGGACGCCGCATCCATCGGGCCAAGCATCTGTTGCGTACCACCAACCTGCAGATACAGACCATTGCCCAGCACTGCGGTATACTGGATTTTCACTATTTCTGCCGTGTGTTTAAGAATGCCACCGGTGTGACCCCCTCCGAATACCGCAATAAGCATATTTACGATTAAGTATATTTTTTTACAGTACAGAAAGAGGAAACCGAATGAAAGAGTTTATGAATAATGATTTTCTTTTAAGTACAAAAACGGCCCGTGCTCTGTACCGCAACGTAGCGGAGGAGGCCCCCATCATCGACTACCACTGCCACGTCAGTCCCAAGGAGATCTATGAAGATAAGCACTTTGAGGACCTTTTTGACATTTGGTTGTCGGGAGACCACTACAAATGGCGTATTATGCGCTCCAACGGCGTGGAGGAGCGGTATATTACAGGTGACGCCCCCCGCCGCGAGAAATTTCAGAAATTTGCGGAGGCACTGCCTAAGGCTATTGGTAATCCGATGTACCACTGGTGTCATCTGGAATTAAAAAACTATTTCGGCTACGAAGGTATACTCAACGGTGATACCGCTGAGGAGGTATGGCAGTTAGCCAATACGGTGTTGGCCCGCCCCGATATGGGTGCCCGAGGGATCATTGAGAAAAGCCGCGTGCAGTTCGTGGGCACCACCGACGACCCGTTGGATACGCTGGAGTGGCATCAAAAATTGATGGCAGACGACACGTTCTCCGCTACGGTGGCCCCCACCTTCCGCCCCGACAAGGCGCTGAATATGGATAAACCCGGCTTTGCCGATTATATGACCGCACTGGGCGAGCTGACCGGCATCACCATCCGTACCGTAGCGGACGTGAAAGCGGCTCTCTCGTTGCGGATAGATCACTTTTCTGCCTGCGGATGCCGTGCCAGCGACCACGGTCTGGACTATATGGTGTACAGCCCCCTGCCTGAGGATCAGGTGGATGCTATCCTTGCCCGCGCATTGGCGGGTGAGGCGGTTAGCACCGCTGAGGCTGAAGCCTATAAAACCGCTCTGCTGGTATTCTGCGGCGAGGAATACGCCCGCCGCGGCTGGGTGATGCAGCTGCACTACAATTGCCTGCGTAATCCCAACAGCCGTATGCTGGCGGCCCTCGGCCCTGACACCGGTTTTGATTGCATCGGTCCCGCTCCCTCGCGGGATGCGTTGGCGGGGCTGTTGGATGCTCTTTACCGCACAGACAGTCTGCCCAAGACCATCATTTACAGTTTGGACGCGGGGGATAACGCCTTTATCGACACCCTCATCGGTGCCTTCCAGGGCACCGAGGCGGCGGGCAAGCTGCAACACGGCTCCGCCTGGTGGTTCAATGATAACAAGACGGGTATGCAGGAGCAGTTGACCAGCCTTGCAAACTTGAGTTTGCTGGGCAATTTTGTAGGTATGCTCACCGACAGCCGCAGTTTCCTTTCCTACACCCGCCACGAGTATTTCCGCCGGATTTTGTGCGATCTCATCGGCGGTTGGGTAGAAAACGGAGAGTATCCCGCCGATATGGATACCCTTTCCGCCATCGTGAGAGATATTTGCTGTGACAATGCCATCCGCTATTTTGGATTAGAATAAGGAGGAATTCGTATGCCGATGAAAATGGGCTTTCGCTGGTATGGCGAGGGTAACGACAACATCAAGTTGTCCGACATTAAGCAGATCCCCGGTGTAGACGGCATCGTGTGGGCGTTGCACCACAAGATGCCGGGTGAGATCTGGGAGATCGAGGAGATCGCCGAGGTGAAACGGCAGTTGGATGAATACGGCTTTAATATGGACGTGGTGGAGAGCGTTAACGTCCACGACGATATTAAGATCGGTCTGCCCACCCGTGATCAGTACATTGAAAATTACAAGCAGTGCATCCGTAACCTGAGCCAATTTGGGGTCAAGGTGATCTGCTACAACTTTATGCCCATCTTTGACTGGACGCGGAGCAATCTGTTCCATCCTGTCGGCGACGGCTCCACCGCTCTGTTCTATGAAAAGAATATGATTCAGGATGACTATAACGCTATGGCGAAGTACATCCTGGATTTCACCGAGAAATACAATATGTCCTTCCCCGGTTGGGAACCGGAGCGTATGGCGAAGCTGGACGAGCTGTTCAAAGCTTATGAGGGCGTGGATCACGAGAAATTGTGGGAAAACCTCAAATATTTCTTAGAGGCGATTATGCCCACCTGCCGTGAGTGCGATATCAAGATGGCCATCCATATGGACGATCCGCCCTGGGATATCTTCGGTCTGCCCCGTCTGCTGATCAACGAGGAGAACATCGACCGCTTCCTCAAGATGGTGGACGACGAGTACAACTGCCTGACCCTGTGCAGCGGCAGTCTCAACGCCGATCCCAACAACGACGTGGCCGCTATTGTGCGTAAGCACTGTGACCGCATCGCCTTTGCCCACATCCGCAATGTCAAGCATTTTGACAACGGCGACTTCTCCGAGGCCTCCCACCGCGACTGCGACGGCGACACCGGCATCTTAGAGATTCTGAAAGCCTATCACGACTGCGGATACGAGGGGTACATCCGTCCCGACCACGGTCGTCACCTGTGGGACGAGGGCCCCGGCAACGTCCGTCCCGGCTACGGTCTGTACGACCGCGCTCTGGGTATTATGTATATGCTGGGCGTGTGGGATTCTCTGGAAAAGTTTGATAAGAAGTAACGGAGGTAACAAATAATGATCAATCTTCCCTTAAACGTGGATTTCACCGGCAAGGTGGTTGTTGTCACCGGAGCCGGCGGTGTGCTGTGCGGCGATATGGCCCGTGCGTATGCGCAGGCGGGCGCTAAGGTGGCGGCTCTGGACCTGAATGAGGAGGCGGTGCTGAAGCTGGCCTCCGATCTGACCGCCGAGGGCTTTACCTGTATCGGCTATAAGGCTAACGTGCTGGACGCCGAGGCGCTGGAGCAGGTCCACCAATCCGTACTCAAGGACCTGGGCCCCTGTGATATTCTGGTCAACGGTGCCGGCGGCAACAATCCCCGCGCCACCTGCGACAACGAGTATCAGCACGAGGCCAAAGAGGGTCAGAAAACCTTCTTTGATTTAGACCCCAACGGCGTGGACTTTGTGTTTAAGCTCAACTTCCAGGGCACCCTGCTGCCCACCCAGATTTTCGCCAAAGATATGGTGGAGCGGAAGAGCGGCAATATCCTGAATATTTCTTCGATGAACGCTTACATTCCTTTGACCAAAATTCCTGCCTATTCCGCGGCCAAGGCAGGCATCTCCAATTTTACTCAGTGGTTGGCCACCCACTTTGCAGGTACGGGCATTCGTTGCAACGCCATCGCCCCCGGCTTTCTGGTTTCCAACCAGAATCGCGCCCTGCTGTTTAACGAGGACGGCACCCCCACCGCTCGCTCCGCCAAAATTCTGAACGGTACTCCTATGGGCCGTTTCGTGGATTCCGAGGAGTTGTTGGGCGGTCTGTTTTTCCTGACTGACGACAAGGCTGCCTCCGCCATCACCGGCGTGGTGCTGCCCATTGATTGCGGCTTTGCCGCCTATTCCGGCGTATAAGAAAGGGGTATAGAATATGACTGTTATGGAAAGATTGGCCAATTCCATCGTCGTTCCGGTGGTTGTGCTGAATAAGGTAGAGGACGCTGTCCCCACCGCCCGTGCTATGGCGGCAGGCGGCGTGGACACCATGGAGATCACCTTCCGCACTGCCTGCGCCCCCGAGGCCATCAAGGCGGTAGCGGACAACTGCCCCGAGGTGCTGGTGGGTGCCGGCACCATCATCAACGTAGAGCAGGCCAAGCTGGCGGTGGAGATGGGGGCCAAGTTCATCGTGTCCCCCGGCTTTGATCCTGACGTGGTACGCTGGTGCGTGGACAACGGCATTGCCGTCACCCCCGGTTGCGTCACCCCCACCGAGATCACCGCGGCGGTGAATATGG
>JAZNUN010000055.1:0-15897 GCA_045592345.1 Acutalibacteraceae bacterium
GTGGGCAACGAGAAAATTCACCGCTGATGGTTGGTTTGAACGAGTCGACTTTTCGGCATCGCCGAAAATCACAGGCTTTGCGATAGCAAAGCGGAGTTCAGAGCCTCGTCAGCCGCTCCAATATGGCGACATAGCCAAGTGGTAAGGCATGGGTCTGCAAAACCTTGATTCCCCGGTTCAAATCCGGGTGTCGCCTCCAAAAAACAAAGCACTTCTTCGGAAGTGCTTTGTTTTTTTGTGTTTGTGTCCGCAGGACACAACATCGTTTTGCAACGCAGTTGCAAACATCATTTGACCGTAGGTCAACATCATTCCGCATTAGCGGACACAAAACGAGGTTGCGCTTTGCGCAAACAGTGTTGTGCTTCGCACAAACGATGTGGGCTAACGCCCAACGATGTTGCACTTCGTGCAAATTTTTGCTATAATACACAAAAGGCGGTGATTTTATGAAAATGTGGAAGAGCAAAAGTTGGCAACTTGAAGTTACAGGTTTTGATGGTAATGTTCAATTATTTGGCGTCAACATTTTTGATTATGATTGGGTTGATACTAAAAATAGGGTTGAGGTAAATGATTTATTGTATGCTGTTCCAGTTTACACTGTCATAATTGACGGAGAAAAATATGAATTTGCCGCTGGTGAGCTTAGTAATTGTGTTTGGAACTTTTACTTAAACAAATATTAAATATTTTAAAGAAAATCCTCGGTTTTCGACCAGTTCTTTTTCGGACACGAATGCCAAAAAACAAAGCACTTCTTCGGAAGTGCTTTGTTTTTTGTGTTTGTGTCCGCAAGGACACAACATCTGTTTGCGTTGAAAACGCAAACATCATTTATCCGAAGGATAACATCATTCCGCCTTAGCGGACACAAAACGAAGTTACGGCTATCACCGTAAACGATGTGATGCTACGCATCAACGATGTTTTGCCTTTGGCAAAAACGATGTTGCGACTTTGTCGCAAATACACGCTTTTGCGTGACGATGTTGTACCTCGTGCAAATATTATGTTTTGTATTGACTTGTTACCGCTTGTAATCTATAATCAATTAAAAAGAGGTGTTTTTTATGAGAACTGTTTTTATGAGATATCCCGAGGGCAAAGCAAAGGCAGTCACCTTTAGTTATGACGACGGGGTTTCGCAGGATAAACAACTTGCCGAAATTTTTAATAAGTACGGTATCAAAGCAACATTTAATTTCAACAGTGCAAGAATGAGAAGCACAAGCTATTCAAAGGAAGATATACAGGAAATTTTCCTTTCCAAAGGTCACGAAATTGCAGTGCATGGTGCAAATCACAGAGCAAACGGCAATATGAGACCCATAGAAGGAATAAGAGACGTGCTTGATTGTCGACTTGAACTTGAGGAAAGGTGCGGCTGCATAATTCGAGGAATGGCATATCCCGACACAGGAATATCCTTTATTGGCGGCTTTGTGAATTATGAGCAGATCAAAAATTATCTAATCGAGCTTGACATCGCTTATTCGAGAACGTTGGGCGGCGACAATGACGGATTCTATCTACCAGAAGATTTTCATGCCTGGATGCCGTCTGCTCACCATAATAATCCTAAAATTATGGAATTCGTTGACAAGTTTTTGGCTCTTGATATTTCCAATAAAGCCTATCACGCAAGACGTGCTTCGAGACTTTTGTATATCTGGGGACACAGCTATGAATTCGATGGAGATAACAACTGGGAGCGTATCGAAGAAATTTGCCAAAAGGTAGCGAATAATGACGAAATATGGTATGCAACTAATATAGAAATATATGATTACGTACAAGCATATAAAAGTTTAAGATATAGTGCTAACGGTAAAATGGTTTACAATCCGACTTTATTTACAATTTGGCTGGATGTTGACAGCAAATTATATAAAATAAATCCTGATGAAACTATTCGTATTGATGAATAAAATCTTCAGTTTTCAGTGCCCTTTAATTTGTGCCATTAAGTTCAAACTACCCAAAAATCCCGAATGCGAAAGCGTTCGGGATTTTACTTTTTCATTCTTCACTTTTCACTATTCACTTAAACTCGCATTCGGGATTTTTGGAAAGTAAGAAGTAATAGTGAAGAGTGAAGAAGTATTGCGACTTCGTCGCTTTTATGCTATAATACACATAGGCGGTGATGATATGAAAAAAAGCAAATCACTTTTTATGATTTTCTTAAGTGTTTTTGTACTGTTTTTAGTATGCTTTTTTGTAGTTAGTGCAATGGTTCAAAATGGCGTTATTCTAAATATTGAATTTAGCTCTTCAATACAAGGGGTTTTAGTTTCAGTAATGTTTTTACCACTCATTATTAGTGTTTTCTTTTTAGCACAACATTTAAAAAGCAAACCGGGAGTTTGGCAAAACGTCTATAAGATCTTGAATTTTGTTTCTGTAGCATTATTTTGTTACGTGATGGCAATCGTAACGATTAGTCTGATTGGATAGCAAAAGAGAAGCACCCGCCGCGGCGGGTGCTTTTTATATATACAGGCGAATACCCCCTACCAACAGGGTCATCAACAGAAACGGAATCATAGACACACACGCGATAGCGTATTGTCTGGCAAATTGTGCTTCCCGCTTACCGCGGATGCAGATGGTGACGATACGCACCAGCTCGTAATAGGCAAAGCTCAGTAGAATGCCTGCGGGCCGCATATCCAGCATCCGTGAGATGCCGAACATGCCCAGCATAATCGCCAATTCCAGTATCAGCGGGTAAACGGGGATGGCGGTACCGCAGTGACGGCATTTGCCGCGGCAAACCACAAAGGAGACCACAGGCAACTGCAAAAGGGGAGGGATGGCGGCACCGCAGGTGTCGCAGACGCATTGAGAGTCCCGCACCGATAGGCGATTGCCCCGGGTCAGACGCAGTATGTTGGTGGTGGCTAGTCCACCGATATGGAAATAGATGAAAAAAAGCCCCAAGGCCAATAGGTTTTTCATAGCGTAACATCCTTGTGCAGTGTTTTCTTCTTAATTGTATCATAACCATCGTGGGATGACAAGTCCAACCTTCCTTTGCAGAGACCTGCACTTTTTTCTTGCCATTCTCTGCCACGGGTGGTATAATGGTCCCAATGATTGTGAGAGGGGGCGTACTGTGGGTATCCGTATGCTTGAATGTTATCCCAGAGTGGTGGCGGCACATAATCGCGCTACGCTCTATTTTCGCTTTGACGGGGATGTATCGATCCTTCCCGAGGTGAAGCTGCAGCCGATGGAATCCTATGTGGATCACGCCCCCAATTACGCCTCTAAGTGTGAGGGGCGTTATCCGTGGCTCCCGATGACCTGTAAAGGTGACGGCTTGTACAGCGTAGAAGCCACCTTTGAGGGGGAGCAGCGTTACTCTGTCCGCGTGCGGATGGGGGAGGACTCAGTCTTCTACGGCTATGTGTATGCTGTCGAGTCGGATTTGGCCTCCCTGCACCCGTATAAGGGAGATACCCATCTTCACACCAACCGCTCCGACGGATGGGAGGAGCCCTTTGACACGGTGTGTGCCTATCGGGCGGCAGGCTATGATTTTGTGGCCATTACTGACCACGGTCGCTACTATCCTTCGGTGGATACCCGCGCCGAGCTGGAACTGCTCACTGACCGCTTCCACGTGATGTTGGGCGAGGAGGTGCACCCCAAGGGAGGCAGTTATTTCCACATCATCTCTTTGGATGCCGACCGCCACGTGACCGAGGCCTTTGAACAACGCCCCGCTTACGTGCAGGCGGAGATACAGCGGATTTTGGATACCCGCGACCTGTCTGAACTTCCCGACCCCTATGCGGCGGCGATGCGTATTTTCATCACGTCGGAGATTCGTGCCGCCGGCGGCATCGCCGTGATGGCCCACCCTTTCTGGGAGATTGCGGACGAGTACAATATGCAGACGGTGGAATTTTTCTATCACTGGCGTCACGGCGATTTCGATGCGTTGGAATTACTGGCGGGATGCGATGACACCGGCAATGGCAACAACCTGCAGGAACTGCTGTGGAACGACCTGCGGGCAGAGGGCTTGACCATCCCCATTGTGGGCGCATCGGACAGCCACGTACCCCGTTGTCTGTGTGATTACGACCATTTCAATCGCCAGTTCACCCTAGTGTTCGCCGCAGATACCGCAGATCTGTCCACCGCTATTCGTGAGCAACGGGCAGTGGCGGTCAACCGCACCGACGATAAGCATTTTCGGTGCATCGGCTCTTACCGTTATGCCAAATACGCCCGTTTTCTGATGGCGGAATATTACCCTGCCCGCTCTGCGTTGGATGCGGCTCACGCTGAGGCACTTGCCGCCCGTGATACCGTTGCCCTTACCGCAGTGGAGTCGGATTTAGTAGCGTTTGACGGTAAATTCTACGGAATTTGAGGTGAGTCTATGAAAAACATCTTAATTGTAGTGGATATGCAAAAGGACTTTGTGGATGGTGCTCTGGGTACTCCCGAGGCGGTGGCGATTGTCCCCGCTGTGTGCGAGAAGATTCGCACCTTTGACGGGGATATTTTCGTCACCTACGACACCCACACCGCCGATTATCTCTCCACCGCCGAGGGTCAGAAGCTTCCCGTGACCCATTGCGTCAAGGATACCCCCGGCTGGCAGTTGGATACCGCCGTGGCGGCCGCCCTTGCAGAAAAAACGTACAGTACTGTGGAAAAACCCACTTTTGGATCCACCGCCCTGCCCTCCTTTGTTGCCGCGGCGGCAGGGGAGGAGGACTTTTCGATTACACTCATCGGTCTGTGTACCGATATTTGCGTGGTGTCCAATGCCTTGTTGCTGAAGGCCCACTTCCCGGAGTGTGCCATCCGTGTAGATTCCGCTTGCTGTGCCGGTGTCACACCGGAGAGCCACACGGCGGCCCTGCAGACTATGCGTATGTGTCAGATCGACGTGGTGTAATAGAGGAGATATCTATGAAAAAGCGTATCTTGTTCCAAGGCGATTCTATCACCGACGCAGGCCGTAACAGAGAGGATTTTTACAGTTTGGGTTACGGTTATCCGTTGCTGGTGGCGGCGACTCTGGGGGCCGATCACCCCAATGCTTATGAATACGTTAATCGTGGCATCGGCGGCGACCTGCTGGCGGATCTCTACAACCGCCGTCGGGAGGATCTGTTGGACCTGCGCCCCGATTATCTCAGCCTTTTTATTGGTACTAACGACGCTTGGGCGGAGTTGGACCAGGGACGCCCTATTGTCACCGATGAATTTGAGCAGATGTATACCGCTTTATTGGAGGAGATTTTTGCAGAATGTCCCCACACCAAGGTGATGCTGATTTCTCCGTACATTATGGAGGGCCTGTTTTCCCGTAACACGGAAGAGCAACCGGATCGTTTAGCACAATTTCGTATCCATATTGCCTCCCGCATTGAGGTGGTACGTCGCTTAGCGCAGAAATACAACCTGCCTTTTGTGGATATGCAGGCGGCCTTTGATGCTGCTTGTGACGTGGCGGATGCCGCTTGCTGGACGGGGGATGGTGCCCATCCTACTCCCGCAGGACACGAATGGATCAAACGAGCCTGGTTGCAGGCATTTCAACAAATTAAGGAGACCGAATGATGAAAAAGCTTATATTATTCCAGGGCGATTCCATTACTGACGCCCACCGCGACCGCAACGATCCCCACAGTATAGGGCAGGGCTACGCCTCAATGGTAGCCGCTACGATGGGCGTGGATCACCCTGCCGATTACGACTATCTCAACCGCGGTGTCAGCGGTGACCGCGTGGTGGACGTGTACGCCCGTATCAAGTGGGATTTTTTGAATTTGAAACCCGATTACGCCAGTATTTACGTGGGTGTCAACGACGCTTGGCACGAGATCGAGTGGCAGAACGGCGTTGACGATGCTAAGTTTGAGCGCATCTACGGGATGTTGCTGGACGAGGTGCTGGAGGCTTGCCCCGGCATCAAGTTGATGCTGATTTCTCCCTATGTGCTGGAGGGTTGGGCAACCAAGGCTACCGAGGAGCAACCGGACCGTTGGGAGCGTTTTAAGACCGATGTGGCCGCTAAGGCTGTGGCCGTCCGTAACGTGGCGGAGAAATATAACCTGCCGCTTATCGAGCTCCAGCCTATCTTTGATGCCGCCTGTGAGCAGGCTCCTGCCTCCCACTGGACGGCCGATGGCGTCCATCCCACCCCTGCGGGCCACGAGCTGATCAAACGTGCCTGGCTGGAGACCTTTGCTACATTGTGATATAGCTGTATTGAAAAGGAAAAACCCACACACCGTGTGGGTTTTTCTTTTTTTGTTGTGTTTTTAATCGCCACCATAGGACATCCTAACGGGGGAGGCGTTGGGATGAATTCGTGGTGCAAATTGTCGTTGGTAGGGTTAATGGGACTGGGTGCGGTGTGTGTGGCATACCCATGCTTGCATGAGTTGGGACACAGCATAATGGCGTATGTATGCGGTGCCGATGAGGTACGGATGGGCGTGTTCCCAATAGCGTATACTGCGTATAAAAATACGGGATTGAGTTCTGTATCACAGGTGATGGTGGGCCTGTCCGGATATGCATTCCCTCTATGCCTAACACTGTTGCCGACGTCTAATAAATTCTGGATTTGGATGTTTATGTTTTATATTCGTTGGACAACCCTCTGTGGTTGCGGGACAGCTATCGCAGGTCTGCTGAGAGCTGTTGCCGGAGGTGTGTATATAGAAGAGGATATTACACAGTTGGCGATGATGACACAAAGCAGAACAGAGATATGGTTGGTGGGCGTTTCTTTGGTGACTATATGTCTGTTATGGGACATGATCCGACAAAAACCGATTACCACAATACTTGAATATATATTCATTTCGTAGACTTGAAAGTTCTACACCATTTTATGTAGATCGGTCATCATCTTCTCTAACTGCCGTCTTTTTGATTCAAGAGAAGAGTGAACGTATGTGTTTAGGGTGATGGATACATTGGCGTGCCCCAGTATTTCGCTTAAACTTTTAACGTCTACACCACATTCGATACAACGTGTGGCAAAGGTGTGGCGCAGAGCGTGAAACGTGATGGATGACAATCCGCATTCTCGCAAAATTTTATGATACCGGTATTCCAATGTGCGCGGACTCATAAACTGATCATTATTGGTCAAGACAAAGGTGGATGAGGTTTTTTTGAATGCATTTCTCAGCATCTGATTTAGGGAAGAAGTACAGGGAATGGTGCGAACAGAGGCGCTTGTTTTCGGTAGGTCGGTAATGAGTATGGTTTTGCTTTCCTGCGATGGATTGGACACTCTTGAAATAGTAGAACGGACGTATAATAATTCGTTATCAAAATCAATGTCTGACCACCTAAGGGCACATATTTCTCCTATGCGTAAGCCGGTTTGCAGCGCAATCAATATGCCGAGTCCGGCGGCGGACGGATGTGATGTCACGTAGTCCTCCAATTGAGCTTGCTGCGTTTTACCCAATATGGGTACGGTTCTTTTCTCCGGAGATGGTTTGTAAATCTTGTTTTGCATTGGCGGGCACCATCCCTCCTCAGCGGCATATTTCATAACGCCGTTTATGATAAGCATCATACTGCGCACATAGCTTTTGGACAGAGGCCGTTCTGTATCTTGGCCATGCAATTTCTCGTGTGCAAACTGATTAATGATAGGCACGGTTATTTGCTGGATCGGGTAGTCTCCCCAATGGGGAAGAATGTGCCGTTCCATTAAATATTTGTACTTGTACAGGGTGGCGCCCTTATTCTGCTGTTGTACACGGTTGAGCCAATGCCGAGCGGCAAAATTGAAATCAACAGAAATGTTGATGGGAGGGCTATCTGCTGTCGTATGACTTTGTTGATAGAACGATATGCCGACATTTGAGGGTGTTAGTGATGGAAAAGATACCGATGCGGTAGAAGGCATAGAAGAGGAATGTGCAAAGGGACAGGGATGTGTGAGCGATGTACAGTTTTCCATAGTTTTTATTCACCTTTCTTGTTGTTTTTTCGTCTCCAACTATGTCTATTCGACAAATGATAATAAAAATTACCACCATTATATAAATTTTCTACTATTATTTTCTTAATAAATTGACAAACGATGTCGTGAATGGTATAATTTCACAGTCAAAATGGGTGTAGCATTTGGTGTAGAACTTTCAAGTCTACGCAACACTGAGATATAGATACTGTTTCGGGAACAGATTTGGTGACTCTCAGCATAGATTTGATAGCAGAAAGGATGGTTTTCCACTTATGAATTATATTGTTTCTGCCAATACAGATATCGGCATTGTGAAAAAGACCAATCAAGACAGTTTGACTGTAAAAGTGATGAATACCTCTTTGGGAAAGATGACCTTTGCCCTCCTTTGCGATGGAATGGGTGGCTTGGCTAAAGGAGAGGTAGCCAGCGCGTCGGTTATTCGTGCTTTCGATACCTGGGTGCGGACCGAGTTGCCGGCTCTCTGCACCGGTGCGTTGAGTGAGGACGTAATTCGTGCACAATGGGAGCGCATCCTTTTGAACCAGAACGTAACCATCAAAAAGTATGGTGCTCGGATGGGCGTGAAACTGGGCACCACTGCGGTAGTGATGTTACTGACCGATACGGCTTACTACATTATGAACGTGGGTGATTCCCGTGCATACGAGATTACCGACCATATGAATCAGATCACCAACGATCAGACCTTCGTTGCTCGCGAGGTTGCCTTGGGCAATATGACGCCGGAGCAGGCGGAGCGGGACGAGCGCAGAAGCGTGTTGTTGCAGTGCATCGGCGCTTCTGAGGAGGTATACCCGGATTTCTTTACCGGGGCAACGGCACAGAATGCTACTTATATGCTGTGTTCGGATGGCTTTCGTCACGAGATTACCGGCGACGAGATCTTTGCCCGATTCCAGCCCGGTGTATTGCTGGATGACGCTACGATGAATCGACACACGTTGGAATTAATCGAACTCAACAAACAACGCAACGAGCGGGATAACATTTCGGTCGTGTTGGTACGTACTTATTAAGGGGGTGGGCAAATGCTTCAAATCGGTTCGCTTGTAGACGGCAAGTATAAGATATTGAACAAGGTCGGACAGGGCGGTATGAGCGTTGTCTACCTTGCGATGAATGAAAAAGCCAATAAACAGTGGGCGGTTAAAGAGGTCCGTAAGGACGGTGTGCTGGATTTTGAATCGGTTAAGCAGGGCCTTGTAGCTGAGACCGACATTTTGAAAAAACTTAGCCATCCCAATCTGCCCAGTATCATCGACGTTATTGATACCGAGGATTCGTTCATCATCATTATGGACTACATCCAGGGAAACTCGCTGAATAAAGCATTGGAAGAATTCGGTGCTCAGCCGCAGGAGCTGGTCATTGACTGGGCCAAGCAGTTGTGCGATGTGCTTGGATACCTACATAGCCGTACTCCCTCCATTATATACCGCGATATGAAGCCGGCCAACGTCATGCTGAAGCCGGATGGCAACATTACGTTGATCGACTTTGGTACCGCCCGTGAGTACAAAGAGAAGAATTTGGCGGATACCACTTGCTTAGGCACGGTGGGATATGCTGCACCGGAGCAGTTTGGCGGTATGGGCCAGACCGATGCACGTACGGACATCTATTGCTTGGGTGCTACTCTGTATCACCTGGTTACGGGTATGAATCCCTGTGAGCCGCCTTATGAGATTAAGCCGATTCGCGAGATCAACCCCACGCTTTCCAGCGGTCTGGAGCGCATCATTCTCAAGTGTACCCAGCGTAATCCACAGGACCGATATCAGTCCTGTGCGGAACTGATGTATGCGCTGGAGCACTATGAGGAGATCGACGACATCCACCGCAAAAAACAGAAAAAGAAATTGGGCACCTTTATAGCGCTGACAGCACTGTCTGCGGTATTTGCCGCCACCTCTGCGTGGGGATACGTATCCGCCGAACAGACCAAGAGTGCTAATTATGAGGTCATACTCAAAGGTGCCGACTCTACCGAGGCGTTCTATGAGGCGATCTTAACCGATCCCTCCCGTGGGGATGCATACAGTCAGTTGAATAAATTCCTCATCAACGACTTTGCCCTGTCGCAGGAAGAGGGGCGGCAGTTGTTAAAGCTGCAGATCGGTTTGGATCAGGTAAACAACAGCGGTTTTTCCGAGAATGTGGATGTGTTGGAGCAATTGCGGCAGACAGATCCGGAAGCATACCGTGAATTATGCTATGAGATCGGTCAATCTTTCTTATTCTACTATGAGGTCAAGGTGGACCGCGATCGCTATTCCAACGCAGCCAAATGGTTTGCAGAGGCAAAGGAGCAATACCCCATTGCTGGGATCTATTGCGATATCGCCGATTGTCTGGAGCTGATCAACCAATATAACGGCTCTAAGATTAAGCAGACCGAGAAGATGTATGAGCAGTACGAGGAATTGTGGAATATGATTTCTCAGCTCAAGGTCAAAGCGGATGAGTTCGACAGCGTTGATTCAAAGCTACAGGTATGGAATGAGATGGATGGTATGATAAACACTAACATCGCTCCGTTCCTGGAGATTACCACCCAGCAGTCGATGATCGACCTGCTGAATGCCGTGTATGAGGATGCCGGCAAGGTAAACAAATCGGTTCTTGAAGAGGATGTCAAGAAATTACAGTCCTCCATCACCGAAACAATTAAAAAAATCGAGTCCGCACAGGCGTAAAGGGGGCAGCAAATTATGAACTACGACACTTACAGGTATATTTTTATCGGTGCTGCCATCCTGTCCGGCTTGATGCTGGTCG
Organism: Acutalibacteraceae bacterium; assembly: GCA_045592345.1. Lineage (GTDB taxonomy): Bacteria > Bacillota > Clostridia > Oscillospirales > Acutalibacteraceae > UBA5905. The sequence goes on from JAZNUN010000055.1 coordinate 10,772, forward strand.
CCGCGATACTGGTGTTTATTCTTTTGAATATTCCCAAGGTCATCAGCGATTTATCCGGTGCCACTGCCCGTAAAGCAATCAAGGCTATTCGCGAGCAAAATGAAGCGGGTGGAGAGAAAACTTACAAGGCCAGTGCTTACAATCAGGCTCGCGGCAAACTGACGGATAAGATTTCCCCCTCCGGTAATGTGATTCAACAGCGCGACGCTATGCAGCACTTTGTCACCACCACTAAGATCGAGACCCAGGAACTGGTGCAAGACGCCCCTGCCAACGAAACCACAGTTCTGGGCGGAGCTAACGAGACTACGGTTCTGGGTAGTGCCAATGAAACTACCGTGCTCGGCGGTGCTAACGAGACCACTGTTCTCAGCGGTATCAATGCACCCGCCGTCCCTGACTTTAACGCTACCGAGCGCATCGATGATTTGATGACTAAGGCGGCAGAGATGGGCGTTACCGGTGATTTGGGTGCCCCGACGGTGGGTGCTTTGGTGGATGCGGCGTTTGCCATAGAGTTGGAGATCACGTACATCCATTCGGATGAGATAATTATGGCGGAGGCGATGTGATGAAGTCGTATCAAAAGGATCGCCTTTGGCTGTTTTTGTGGATACTGAGCTATCTGTTGTTGGCGGTCAGCATCCTGCTGATGGCGATGGATATCCCGCCAACCTCCGTGTTGCGGTGGTTGCCCGGCGGATTGTTTTGGATATCCTTGCTCGGCGGTCTCTCCGTACAGATTGTGTTAACCTGTCGCCGCCGTCGGTGGTATCACAGCGGTGCAGCCCGTAGGGGACGCTTTTCCCGTGGTATCGGGATGCTGGTGTTTTTCAAAAATCGGTATGCCGCCGTGGCGGATGTGACTGTTATTATCGGCCTGTGTGCCTTGCTGGTTTCCTTATGGAGAACCCGCGGATACGGTTTTGCATCGTATCTGTGTTTGGCTGTGTTCGTGTTTGCGTTCAGTATGCATAGCATCCTGAACGGGAAAATATTCTATTACGTGATGCATCGGGATACCCCATCACGTAAGGAAACAAAAGAATCAACAAAATCCATTGATAATGAGGGGGAAGAGGATAATGATTAAATTCAGAATGTCCGGCATAACCAAGATTCTGGCTGTTATGATGTCGTTTCTGGTGCTGATCGGGACGATCCCTTTTACTTCGGTATTGGCCGTATTGGCAGACGATATGGCTACGATTACGCCGCTGGTTGATGGCGCAACCGTTGAGGATGATACCGTTGTATTTAGCGGAACGGCCCTGACTTGGTCGCCTAAGAACGATGCCATCGGTCGAGGTGTGGACGGCTGGTGGCTCGGTATTCGCGTTACAGCGCCGGAGAATCGGACTGTAGCAGAACTACAGAACGCCAAATATCGCGTGGGTTCTGTAGAAAAGTCCTTCTGGACTATGAAGGATTCTGATGACGCGGCCGATGTTCACCACATCGAGTTGTGGGGCGTTGTCAATGAAGGTTATCTTAACGATGCCATTGTTGGTAAAAAAATGCTCAACTACAACTATGCGTTTGACTGGGATGGTGACGGCGAGTATGAGCAGCCTATCACTATGCAGATCGATCCCACTGCGATAACGCTGCTGCGGGATGACGTAACCGTATACCCTTCTCCCATCGCGAACAAAGCTACCGTTGAAGTTATCAGCGGCGGCGTAACGGTTGAGGGAAGTGGCAAAGAGATCGTTGTGGCCCGGCATACGGATATAACGGAGCTGTCCTGGGTCGCTGCAGATGCCTCCATCGGTCGCATTGAGGACGGTTGGTGGATCGGCATCAATGTGATTGCCCCTGCCGGTGCCGATTTGTCTAAGGTTACATATCAAAGAAAGTCCTCCTCCGACTGGGGTGAGGCTAAGTCGTTTAACCAGTATAAAGATACCGAGAACAGCATTCAACTGTGGGGTCTGGTTAACGAGGCTTATTTAGACAGTGCTGTTGCCGGTAAAAAGGACGTTAATTATCATTGGCGTTTTGACTGGGATGGCGACGGTGTGTATGAGCAGTTGGTCCATCTTTGTATTGATCCCGATACGATCGTGCTAAAGGATGCCAACGGTAACCAGGTTTATCCCGATCTGGGCACGGTTGTACCGTTGACCGGTGGTACCGTATCCGGTGATAACGCCGTTTTGGATCTGGTGATCGACGAGGTCACTTTGGATTGGTCTGCGGCGGATGTGTCCATCGGTCGCGATAGAGACGGCTGGTGGGTCGGTATGCAGGTGAATGCCCCTGAGGGTTATACTGCTTCTCAGTTGGAGAATGCAACCTACCGTTCCCGTTTCACCAGTAATGGCGGTGACGGGTGGTCTACCTATACCGATTCTTCTTTCTGGAGCAAAAAAGATTCTAAGGATGATGCCACATCCCATTATATCACGATGTGGATGGCCGTCACGCCTGCTTTGTTGCGCAATTATCAGAGCAAGGGCAATCTGATCAAGGGCGAGTACGTCTTTGACTGGGACAACGACGGTGTGACCGATCAAACTATCACTATGGTGGTGGTTCCCGGTGATAAGATCGTTCTGAACAAGGTCGCGTCTACCGGCTTTGTCTTTACAGACCCCAAACCTGATGACTGTTGGGTCGGCGGCACCTTTACTAATGCCGCTGTAGGCAGTCAAAGCACCGGTGCGGTGACCTATTCCATCGTGAGCGGCGCTAATGTGGCGGATATTGACCCTGTTACCGGCACTTTGACCTTTAAGCAGGTCGGCGCCGTCACCGTTAAGGCCACTAAAGCTGCAGATGACACGTATACCGAGATTTCTGCGGAGTATACCGTGAAGGCTATCAAATATCCGCAAAAGAACTTTGCTTTTGCCAATTCCAGCCCGATTTTGACCACCGAGTTTAAGTGGGGTAGCTTCACCAACCTCGCCTCCGGCGGTGCCGGATCCGGTGCGGTCACCTATGCCATTACTGCCGGTCAGAATGTGGCTACGGTAGATGCTAACGGTGTTGTCACCTTTATTAAGGCCGGTGAGGTAACCGTCACCGCCACCAAGGCTGAGGATGCTCATTATAATGCGGAGTCGGTATCCTATACGTTGAAGATTAAAAAATCGGCTCAGGAGCCGCTGTCCTTTGTCAATGCACCTACTACGCTGGTTTACAACACGTTGCCTCAAAACGTAGTTCAAGCCAAAGGCGGCAGCGGCAGTGGTGCTGTGGCGTATACTATCACCGAGGGTGAGGAATATGCCACCATCGATCCTGCTACCAATTACATCACCACGCTCAAAGCGGGCGGTTCTTTTACCGTTACGATGACCAAGGCGGGGGACGATGGATATGAGGAGGCAACTCCGGTTTCTGTTACTATCTATGTACAGCACGCAGATCAGACTGGCTTTGCATTTGCTACGGCTTCTCCTACTCCGATTACTTACAATGATAACAATAATGTATTTAGTAATATAGCATCCGGCGGTCAGGGTGAAGGTGCAGTTACATATGCCTTTGCTGAGCCTACGGACATTGCCACCATCAATCCGGTTACCGGCGAGCTGACTGTTTTGGCTGCCGGTACGGTTAAGGTGATTGCTACCAAGGCCGGCGATGATTGCTACAATGCCACGACCGCAACCTATACTTTAGTGGTGAATAAGGATACCCCTGAGTTTAGTGTTGAGGATGTTGATTTGATTTATGGTGCCACTTCCCACACCATTGATGTCAGTACTGTGTTGGGTGGTGCCGGCGCCTATCAATACGCTATCGTAGGCGACAACAATATCGGTGCATCCGTGGATGCATCCGGTGTAATTCACTTCGCAGAATCAGCAGGCAAAGTGGGCACCATCACCGTAGAGGTAACCAAAGAGGAGGATATCTGCTACGTGGAGCGTAGCGAGACCTTCACGCTGACCGTGTCGTATCTGCAGACGCAGGAGCTGCCTACCCACAGCGGCGATACGCTGAATGGTTCCGGCTGGTACACCGGTGACATCACCATTACTGCCCCCGCAGGCTACGAGATCAGCTATACCAATGGTTTGACGACGTCTGTTTGGGCTGATTACGTGGTATATAGCACCGAGGATGCTGTCGGTGACGTGGTGGTTTACCTCAAGAACGCCGAGGGAATCACCAACGCCATTACGCTGAACGGTCTGCTGTTGGATAAGTCCAATCCCGCAGACTTGGCTATCAACTACACTACTCCCGCATGGGAGCGTGTACTGAATGGTGTTACTTTCGGTTATTATGAGCCTGCTCACATCGAGGTGACTCTGCAGGCCAAGGATGTTGTATCCGGCATTGATTACTTTATTTTCAACTACGGTGCGGGTCGTGCCGACGCCGCGGATATTGAGATTGATGGCGACGGCACTGCGACCTATACCTTCACTGTTGAGCAAGATTATCGTGATCAGATTGTTTTTTCAGCTGTAGATGTGGCCGGTCGTAAGACGACACTTAAAGATGATAAGCAGCTGGTGGTGGATAAAACCGCCCCCACCTATGAGGTGTCTTACTCCTATACCGGCGCATACAACGATGTTATCGGCGGCCCCATCTATACCAATGGTTCCGTTGTCGCTCATTTCGAGATTACTGAGAGCAATATGGAACTATCTATGTTGCAGGATGCGGATAAGCCCCGTGTGATTTTGGACGGTAACCCCTTGTCGGTTATTTGGACCGAAGAGACGGATGACGTCTGGGTGGCTGAGTGTAACATTCAGACGATTGGTGAGCATACGGTGCAGCTTCTGTACACCGATCTGTCCCGTAATGAGTCGATTGTTTATAGCCGTGAGATTCGTGTAGAAACCACTGCTCCCGTTATTTCCGTTGAGTATACCGGCACTTTGGTGCAGGATAATGTATATTGCACCGACCGCATCGCCACCATTGAGGTGACGGAGCACAACTTCAAGGCGGATGAGGTACAGTTGACAGTCACCGCCGTAGACGTGCAGGGCAACCCTGTGGATATTGCCTCCAAGCAGTATGCGGCCTATGCCGCCGATCCCGCTAACTGGACGACAGCGGGCGACGTACATACGCTGATCCTGCCCGTGTTTGACATTGAGGCGCAGTATGCCGTGACGCTGAACTACACCGATCTGGCGGAGAATGCGGCT
>JAZNUN010000056.1:0-2734 GCA_045592345.1 Acutalibacteraceae bacterium
CTATAACTGCGCCGTTTCCGGCTCCGGCTATACCACCAATACCGCATATGACAATGGCACGTATGCCATCAACGGTATGTGCTGGTATGATGTGACCTTTGATATGTGGATGAAGCCCAATATGACCTTCCAGATCGGTCACGAATATAAAGTCTTTGTGGATGTAAAGACAGAAGACGGCTACGAGTTCTATACCACCAGCGTCGGCGGCAGTTATCCGCCTGCGGGCTGGGGATATATCAATGGCAATTATGCAACCCTCGGTATGCAGAGTGATGCAAGGTTTGAGCAGTCCCTTTCCTGGACATTCACTTGCCAGCCCAAGACCGTCAAATCTGTTGCGGTCAGCGGGTTGAATGTACCCGTGGACGGCGGCAAGCCCGATTTCACAGCCAATACGGATAGCGACTACTATACGGTAGAGAGTATCGAGTGGATGGATTACACCAATGGCACCGATATGACTGCGGATGATACCTTTGTGGAAGGAAATGAGTATTGGCTTCTGCTTACCGTTGAGCCTGTGAAGGAGGATGGCGAGGCTCTCTGTAAATTCGTGGCAAATAATAAAACCGTTGCCTATCTCAACGGTGTTGAGGTGAAGAACATCCCCAACGACTCGTGGCAGGAGGTGACCTCCAGTGTCAAGAAGGTTACTATTTACTATACCTTTAAGGTAGGAGCAGGTGGAGTGGTTGTCAGCGGTCAGGTCGAAAGCTTTGGTGACGATTTTGAGGATATTACGCTTCAGCTGATCCCTCAGGGCTTGCCGGAGCCTGCCTACGAAACCGTTGTAAAAGGGAATACCGTTGCATACAGCTTTACCTCCGTCGCTCCCGGCACCTACACCTTAAAGGCCTTCAAGCTCGGTCACGCCGTGAGTGAATATACCGTGGTCGTCAGCGATAGCAACGTGATTCAAAACGTAAAACTCAGCCTGAAAGGGGATATGGATTCCGATGGAGACAAGGATCTGGACGATGCCATTTATCTCCTTTATCACGTGAATTTCCCTGCAAATTACCCCACCACTCAAAGCGGTGATCTGAATCAAAGCGGCGAGGTGGATCTGGACGATGCCATTTATCTTCTCTATCACGTGAATTTCCCCCAAAACTACCCCCTTTCATAAAGTGAAAGTTTGAATACAAAAATCGGGATCAGCTTTGATTGCGATACGGGGTTAAGAAAATACTCCCTAAGGAGGAAGAAGCAATGAAGCACAAAGGAATCAATCGAATTGTCAGTATGTTGCTGGCAGTGGTGATGCTGCTGAGCCTGATGCCTGTAACGGCGCTGACGGCGTTTGCGGCTGAAAAAACAGAGATTACCGAAATCAAAACTGTTATGTCGGTGGATACTGTTCCTAAAGCTGGTATGGAAGTAACGCATTTCATACCTAATGTCCCCGATGGAGAACCCTATCAACGCGATTGGGACGGCACAGATTGGTACGATTCTACTGGTGTGAAAATTGCTCCAACTGTTAACCATCATTACGACATCGGCTATGAGTTTGAAGCAGGCCGCACATACTATGCCGATTATGAGTATACTGCGAATGACGGCTACATTTTTTCCCAAAATCCCACCATCACCTTTTCTGGCCCTGATCCCTCTATGCTCAAATATGAGATTATTGAGAGATGGGACAATAGTGAAGGAATTACCGTACGTTATACCTTTACCATCCCCGGTGAATTTGATTATCCTGACATCAACAAGGTATCTATGATGTATTATGGCACGGTTGCAGAGGATGCAAAAAAACCGGATGCCTGTGAAGTGATCTATAATAACTGCACCATCACCCGTGAGGAATGGAATACTGGGACTTGGGGCAGTGAAGCATCGTGGGGGACTTACGAAGAAGATGGCAGTAATGCGCCAACCTTCATTGCGGACGAGAGCTATGTGCATATGATTGAACTGACCGCCAAATCCGGCTATCAGTTTGCACAGGGCTTGCATGTGCAGAAAGGTCGTCAAGGATATGAAGAGGAGGGTATAGTTACCCTTTCCAATGACCGAACGGTGGCTACGGTGAAGTTCACCTACGACATCAGTACATATGAAATCATTGATACTGTAGAGCTTATAGCGGCGAATCAGCATATAAGCTTTCTCCCTAATTGCGGTGAAAGCATTTACCTTCCGCAGCCCTTCATTTCAAAATATACTTTCGCAGCGGACTGCCCTTATCAAGCAGCCGGCGGAAGCAATTACGAATGGATTGCTAATGAAACAGGAGAATCCCTGCCATTAGGCTACCCCTATTCTTTCGAGGTGGGTAAAACATACACCCTTAAATTTCCTGTCGAAATTAGCGACGAGTATAAAACCACACATAAGTTCGCAAGCGGGGCGAATTTGGGATTGAGCATTAGCGATTATCAGTATGCCAAATCTGACTTTGTGAAGTTTGAGGTGTCTGGCGGTGGACAGGTTGCGAATGTGGAAGTCACATTTACTGCACAGTTCCCCGCAGGTGCAGGCACGATCAATAATCCTGTTGTCTGCAACAGTTACGCAGAACTGAAATACGCGCTGGAGCATCCCACGATCCAAGGTGTATTGGTAAACAGCTTTGAAAACTCTCCTTACCAGACCTTCTACACGTTGGAAAAGGAGACGGATTTTGAAATGGGTCGCTGCGCCATTACGATCCCCGCAAATGCAACAAAGTATTTGACCATTAACACCGACATCAATATCCGCGTGCCCTATGTGGACT
>JAZNUN010000057.1:0-14837 GCA_045592345.1 Acutalibacteraceae bacterium
CTTCCTAAGACCGCTTGGCCTCCGACTTACCCCCGCACCGACCTTGAATAGAATCTATGGGGTGCTCCCCTTGGTTTGATCGTTGTGCACCAAAATTCAAAACAACGCCGCCGTGTGTTCTAGACTGCCGCCCTTTCCGCCTCGTTTTCGTCCTTTTTCCCCAAAATCACCCTAAAAACCTAAAAAATCGCAAAAAAATAAGCCAAGCCGAAAAAAGTGCTTGACAAATGGAAAAGCATAATATAAAATATTACAATGCCTTAATGTGGGTAGTTTACCCTTTGGCACGAAATGAGTATAGCACATTTCGCCAAAAAAAGCAAGAAAAATTTTTGATTTTTCTTCAACCCCCTCACGGAAAGGCAGTTCGTGAAGTACGATACATCTGGTTATCCAACCCCCATTTGCTCCGCCCGGAATCGGAGCAGAAATCTACAAGACAGGAGTGATCGGGCCAAATGACGAACATCAAACCGGTAAAGTTGGGCAACAACGTCCGAATGAGCTTTGCCAAGATCAACGAAGTGCTGGAGATGCCCAACCTGATTGAGGTACAGAAGAATTCCTACCAGTGGTTCCTGGAGGAGGGTCTGCGGGAGGTATTCTCGGAGTCCACCGCCATCACCGACTACAACGGCAATCTGGTGCTGGAGTTCCTGGACTATCGCTTTGACGAGAACCCCAAATACACCGTAGAGGAGTGTAAGGAGCGTGACGTGACCTACGCCGCGCCTCTGCACGTGCGTGTCCGTCTGCTGAACAAGGAGACCGGCGAGATCAAGGAGTCTGAGGTCTTTATGGGCGATTTCCCCATTATGACTGAGAGCGGCACCTTTGTCATCAACGGTGCTGAGCGTGTCATCGTCTCCCAGTTGGTCCGTTCCCCCGGCGTGTACTTTGATATGGTGCACGATACCTTGGGTAAGGAGCTGTATTCCTCCACTGTCATTCCCAACCGCGGTGCGTGGCTGGAGTACGAGACCGACTCCTCCGACGTGTTCTATGTCCGCATTGATAAGAACCGTAAGATTCCCGTGACTATGCTGGCCCGCGCTATGGGTCTGTCCACCGACGCCCAGATTCTGGAGTTCTTCGGTGACGACGAGCGTATTCACGCCACCTTGGCTAAGGACCCCACCAAGGATAAAGACGGGGCCCTGCTGGAGATCTACCACAAGCTGCGTCCGGGCGAGCCTGCCACCGTAGATAACTCTCAGCAGCATCTGGATAACCTGTTCTTTGACCCCCGCCGGTACGATCTGTCCCGCGTGGGCCGCTATAAATATAATAAGAAACTAAGCTTGTCCAACCGACTGGCCGGTTGCACTCTGAGCCGTCCCATCGTGGATCCCGCCACCGGCGAGATGCTGGCCGAGCCCGGCGAGATTATCTCCCGCGCTAAGGCGGTGGAGATGGAGAACGCCGGTGTCACCGTAGCCTTCGTTAACGTAGAGGAGCACGGCGAGCCCCGCGAGGTCAAGATCGTGGCTACCGGTATGGTGGACCTGTCCCTGTATGTCAGCCCCGCCGTGTACGACGCGGTCAAGAAGACCCTCAACGAGCGTGTGTGCTACGCCGTTCTGATGGAGATTCTGGGTCAGGGCTTGTCTGACGAGGACCTGATCGACGCTCTGCTGGCCCGTGCCAAAGAGCTGATCCCCAACACCATCACCGTGGACGACATTCTGGCATCCATCAACTATCTGAACTGTCTGGGTCACCATATCGGTACCACCGACGACATCGACCACTTGGGCAACCGCCGCATCCGTTCCGTGGGCGAACTGCTGCAGAACCAGTTCCGTATCGGTTTCTCCCGTATGGAGCGTGTGGTGCGCGAGCGTATGACCCTGCAGGCCCAGGATATGGACGTGATCACCCCTCAGGCGCTGATCAACATCCGTCCCGTCGTGGCGGCTATCAAGGAGTTCTTCGGCTCCAGCCCCCTGTCCCAGTTTATGGATCAGAACAACCCCCTGGCCGAGCTGACCCACAAGCGCCGTTTGTCTGCTCTGGGTCCCGGCGGTCTGTCCCGTGACCGCGCCGGTTTCGAGGTCCGTGACGTTCACTATTCTCACTACGGCCGTATGTGCCCCATCGAGACCCCTGAAGGTCCCAACATCGGTCTGATCTCCTATCTGGCATCCTTCGCCCGTATCAACGAGTACGGCTTTGTGGAGGCCCCCTACCGTAAGGTGGATAAGGCTACCGGCGTTGTCACCGACGAGGTGACCTATATGCCCGCCGATATGGAGGATGACTTCATCGTGGCCCAGGCCAACGAGCCTCTGGACGAGCAGAACCGTTTCGCCCGTTCCAAGGTTACCACTCGTCACCGCGGCGAGTTTAAGGAAGAGGACCCCTCCGTCGTAGACTATATGGACGTATCCCCCAAGATGGTTGTGTCCGTGGCTACCGCTATGATTCCTTTTCTGGAGAACGATGACGCTAACCGTGCTCTGATGGGCTCCAACATGCAGCGCCAGGCTGTGCCGCTGCTCAAGACCGAGGCCCCCATCGTGGGTACTGGTATGGAGTATAAGGCCGGCGTTGACTCCGGTGTCTGCGTACTGGCTAAGGCTGCCGGTACCGTCACCTACGTCTCCGCTGACAAGGTGCGGGTCCGCCGCGATGACACCGGCGAGATTGATGTGTACGAGATGATCAAGTTCGGTCGCTCCAACCAGGGCACCTGCATCAACCAGCGCCCCGTGGTGTCTGTTGACCAGCACATCGAGGAGCACGAGGTCATTGCCGACGGCCCCTCCACCGACAACGGTGAGATCGCTCTGGGTAAGAACGCCCTCATCGGCTTTATGACCTGGGAAGGCTATAACTACGAGGACGCCGTCCTGATCAATGAGAAGATCGTCCGTGACGACGTCTATACTTCCATTCACGTGGAGGAGTACGAGGTGGAATCCCGTGATACCAAGCTGGGTCCCGAGGAGATCACCCGCGACATCCCCAACGTGGGCGAGGAGGCCCTGAAGGATCTGGACGAGCGCGGCATCATCCGCAGCGGCGCCGAGGTGCGCGCCAACGACATCCTGGTGGGCAAGGTCACCCCGAAGGGCGAGACCGAGCTGACCGCTGAGGAGCGCCTGCTGCGCGCCATCTTCGGTGAGAAGGCCCGCGAGGTGCGTGACACCTCTCTGCGCGTGCCCCACGGCGAGTACGGTATCATCGTGGACGTTAAGGTGTTCACCCGTCAGAACTGCGACGAGCTGAGCCCCGGCGTCAATATGGTGGTTCGTTGCTACATCGCTCAGAAGCGTAAGATCAGCGTGGGCGATAAGATGGCAGGTCGTCACGGTAACAAGGGTGTTGTTTCCCGCATCCTGCCCAGTGAGGGTATGCCTTTCCTGCCGGATGGCACCCCCCTGGACATCGTGTTGAACCCCTTGGGCGTTCCCTCCCGTATGAACATCGGTCAGGTTCTGGAGGTCAACCTGGGCTACGCCGCTGCGGCGCTGGGCTTTAAGGTGATGACCCCCGTCTTTGACGGTGCTCACGAGGACGACATCCGCGCCCTGCTGCAGCAGGCCGGCAAGTCCACCGACGGTAAGACCTGGGTATACGACGGCCGTACCGGCGAACTGTTTGACAACCCCGTTACCGTGGGTTATATGTACTATCTGAAGCTCCACCATCTGGTTGACGATAAGATCCATGCCCGTTCCACCGGTCCCTACAGCTTGGTCACCCAGCAGCCCTTGGGCGGTAAGGCCCAGTTCGGCGGCCAGCGTTTCGGTGAGATGGAGGTGTGGGCGCTGGAGGCTTACGGCGCCGCTTACACCCTGCAGGAGATCCTGACCGTCAAGTCGGACGACGTGGTGGGTCGTGTCAAGACCTACGAGGCTATCGTTAAGGGTCAGAACGTGCCCCAGTGCGGCGTGCCGGAGTCCTTTAAGGTGCTGGTTAAGGAGCTGCAGTCTTTGGGTCTGGATATCCGTGTGCTGGATGCCGACAAGAACGAGATCGACCTGAAGCAGAATTTTGACGACGATGACGATATGGGTATGATCGAGCCCGACTCCGAGGCCTTCAAGATGGTGGCCAACGAGAGCGAGTTTGACGGCTTCGGCATCGGCGAGATGAACGAGGACGGCGATATCGTAGAGGATGTCGTTGTCTCCGAAGACGAGTTTAATTGAGGGGAGGCGCTTACACTATGATGCAATTTAATGAATTTGATTCTATTAAGATCGGTCTGGCCTCTCCGGATCAGATCCGCAGCTGGTCCTACGGCGAGGTTACCAAGCCTGAGACCATCAACTACCGCACCCTGAAGCCGGAGCGGGAGGGTCTGTATTGCGAAAAGATCTTTGGACCCACCAAGGACTGGGAGTGCCATTGCGGTCGCTATAAGCGCCTGCGTTATAAGGGCAAGATCTGCGAGCGTTGCGGCGTTGAGGTCACCCGCGCCAAGGTGCGCCGTGAGCGTATGGGCCACATTGAACTGGCCGCCCCCGTGTCCCACATCTGGTATTTCAAGGGCATTCCTTCCCGTATGGGTCTGATGCTGGATATGTCTCCCCGTCAGCTGGAGCAGGTGCTGTACTTTGCTGAGTACATCGTAGCCGACCCCGGCGACACCCCCCTGCACAAGAAGCAGGTGCTGTCCGATGCTGAGTACGCCGATATGCGTGAGAAGTACGAGGACGATTTCGACGCCGGTATGGGTGCCGAGTACATCCAGAAACTGCTGGCGGAGATCGACCTGGAGGCCCTGTCCGCTGAGTTGAAAGAGGAGCTGGAGACCGCCACCGGTCAGAAGCGCGCCCGTCTGCTGAAGCGTTTGGAGGTCGTGGAGTCTTTCCGCATCTCCGGCAACCGTCCCGAGTGGATGGTAATGGATGTGGTTCCGGTCATTCCTCCGGATATCCGTCCTATGGTCCAGTTGGACGGCGGCCGTTTCGCCACCTCCGACCTGAACGACCTGTACCGCCGTGTCATTAACCGTAACAACCGTCTGAAGCGTCTGCTGGAGTTGGGCGCTCCCGACATCATTGTTCGCAACGAGAAGCGTATGCTGCAGGAGGCGGTGGACGCCCTGATCGACAACGGCCGTCGCGGCCGTCCCGTCACCGGCCCCAACAACCGTCCTCTGAAGTCCCTTTCCGATATGCTGAAGGGTAAGCAGGGCCGTTTCCGTCAGAACCTGCTGGGTAAGCGTGTGGACTACTCCGGCCGTTCTGTTATCGTGGTCGGCCCCGAGCTGAAGATGTATCAGTGCGGTCTGCCCAAGGAGATGGCCATCGAGCTGTTCAAACCCTTCGTGATGAAGCGTTTGGTGGAGACCGGCGAGGCCGGCAACATTAAGTCTGCCCGTAAGATGGTGGACCGTATGCATCCCAAGGTGTGGGATGCGCTGGAGATCGTCATTAAGGACCATCCCGTTATGCTGAACCGTGCTCCCACCCTGCACCGTCTGGGCATCCAGGCCTTCGAGCCGGTGCTGGTTGAGGGTCGCGCTATTAAGTTGCACCCCCTGGTCTGTACCGCCTTCAACGCCGACTTCGACGGCGACCAGATGGCTGTGCACGTACCCCTGTCCGCCGAGGCTCAGGCCGAGGCCCGCTTCCTGATGCTGGCCGCCGGCAACCTGCTGAAGCCCTCTGACGGTAAGCCTGTGGCGGTACCCACCCAGGATATGATTCTGGGTTCCTACTATCTGACTATCGACCATCACGAGAAGGATTCCGCCGAGGCCACCGCCGAGGCGAAAGAGAACACCGACAAGATCTATCGTGATGAGAACGAGGCAATGATGGCCTATGATAACAAGGCTATCACTCTGCACGACGATATCAAGATCCGCCGTTTCACCGAGATCGACGGCGTCACCGTGTCCCACTTGGTTAAGACCACCATCGGTCGTGTGATCTTCAACCGCTCCATTCCCCAGGATCTGGGCTTTGTGGATCGTACCCTGCACGAGGGCGAGAGCGTCACCGACGCCTCTTATCTGGATCGTCTGCTGGGCTACGAGATCGACTTCAAGGTTGGTAAGAAGCAGCTGGGCAAGATCGTGGCCGAGTGCATTAAGCAGCACGGCACCGCCGCCACCTCCGTGGTGTTGGATAACATCAAGGCTCAGGGCTATAAGTACTCCACCCGCGGCGCTCTGACCGTGGCTGTGGGCGACGCCACCATCCCCGAGAAGAAGAAGACCTACATTGCCGAGGCCGAGGCTCGCGTGGATCAGATCTCTGATATGTATCAGCAGGGTCTGATGAGCGACGACGAGCGTTATGCCCACGTCATCGCTACTTGGAACGAGACCACCGATAAGGTGACCAAGGCTCTGGTGGGCAACATGGATCCCTACAACCCCATCCAGATGATGGCGGATTCCGGCGCTCGTGGTAGCATCAGCCAGATCCGTCAGCTGGCCGGTATGCGTGGTCTGATCGCCAACACTTCCGGTAAGACCATTGAGGTTCCCATCCGTGCTAACTACCGTGAGGGTCTGAACATTCTGGAGTACTTCACCTCCGCTAAGGGTGCCCGTAAGGGTCTGGCCGATACCGCTCTGCGTACCGCGGACTCCGGTTACCTGACCCGTCGTCTGGTGGACGTTTCCCAGGAGGTCATCATCCGTGAGACCGACTGCGGCACCACCAACGGTATCGATGTATATGATATCAAGGACGGCAACCGTATCATCGAGCCTCTCACCGAGCGTTTGCAGGGCCGTTTCCTGTCCGAGGACTTCTGTGATGCCGATGGCAATGTGCTGGTTGACCGTGACCATCAGCTGACCGAGGAGGATGCCAAGCTGATCGACAAGACCCTGCGCGCCGCCGCCACCGATAAGGATGGCAAGGTGGATGACAGCAAGGTCCGTGTCAAGATTCGTTCCGTGCTGACCTGCGGCGCCGAGAAGGGCGTCTGTGCCTACTGCTACGGCGCCAACCTGGCCACCACCGCCCCCGTCACCGTGGGCGAGGCCGTGGGTATCATTGCCGCCCAGTCCATCGGTGAGCCCGGCACCCAGCTGACCATGCGTACCTTCCACACCGGCGGTGTTGCCGGCGGCGAGGATATCACCCAGGGTCTGCCCCGTGTTGAAGAGCTGTTCGAGGGCCGTAAGCCCAAGATGCTGGCTATCATCAGCGAGATCACCGGCGTGGTCCGCCGCGAGGAGAAGAAGAAAAACCTGGTTATTGTCACCTCCGAGGACGGAACCGAGGAGCGCACCTATGTGATCACCTATGGCGCCCGTCTGCGTCCTTGCATTGAGGACGGCTACGTGGTACAGAAGGGTGAGTGCATCACCGAGGGTTCTATGAGCCCCCACGACGTGCTGGAGGTCTGCGGCGAGTCCGCTGTTCAGGACTACCTGATTAAGGAAGTTCAGATCACCTACCGTACACAGGGTGTTGATATCAACGATAAGCACATTGAGGTTATCGTCCGTCAGATGATGCGTAAGGTGCGTGTGGATGATTCCGGCGACACCAACCTCATCAACGACGCTGTGATCGACAAGACTGAGCTGTACGCCGAGAACAAGGCCGTGCAGGCCCGTATCGACGCCGGCGAGACCGGTGCCGACGGCGAGCCCCTGCGTCTGGCCTCCGTGACCCCCATTCTGCTGGGTATCACCAAGGCCTCTCTGGCTACCGACAGCTTCCTGTCTGCCGCCTCCTTCCAGGAGACTACCCGCGTGCTGACCGACGCCGCTATCAAGGGCAAGGTTGACCCGCTGCTGGGCCTGAAGGAGAACGTCATCATCGGTAAGCTGATCCCTGCCGGTACCGGTATGCAGTGCTACAACGACGTCCGCGTCCGGGACAACCGCGCTCCCAAGAACGCTTTCAGCGTACTGGATGAGCTGCTGACCGCCGAGGACAGCGACGACGAGGAAGGTCAGCCCGAGTTGATCGAGGAGTAATCCTCCCCCTCTGAATAGAGCCAACGAAAACCCCGAGGTTTACCCTCGGGGTTTTCTGCTTCCCTACCTTGACAAATGCCTGCTATAAATGCTATATTGGCGGAAGAACACTCAACCCTAGGGGAGGGAATACCGATATGAGCACCTGCACCTTTTTGGCCTTCGGCGACCTGCACCACTATCCGGGGGAGTTCTATCCCGACAGGGAGCAGCGGTGGGAGAAGATCCTTGCCCGCAGCGTCGCGGAAAACGCCGCCTTTATCGTGGGTTTGGGTGACTATGTCCACGAGCCCGCCATCAATGGAGCCTTCGCCGAAAAAATGATGGCGTCCCCCAAGGATCTGTACTGTTGTCTCGGTAATCACGATACCGAGCACTCCCCGCTGGAGTCCGTATTGCCTCTGTATCGGATGCCTCACAATTACTATTACTTTGACCGCGACGGCTACCGCTTTATCGTGCTGGACACCAACTACACCATCAACGATGGGGAATACCTCCACTACAACCCCGGCGTAGAAAATCGCACCAAGAGGGGCGTCCTTCCTCCGGAGCAGCTCAGCTGGCTGGAACAGGTGGTCGACGGGACCGACACCCCCTGTATCCTGCTGAGTCACCACAGCATCGAGCGTCCCGACGGCATCCTCAACAGGGGAGAGGTGTGGGAGGTCCTCCGCCGCGCCAACGCAAAACGTCCCCACGCGGTGATGCTGTACATTAACGGTCACCACCATCGGGATTACTGCACCATTATGGACGGCGTGTGCTGTCTGGACTTGAATTCTGCCGCCTACCAGTACGTTAACCCACCTTTCCGCGGCTACAGTGACGAGGTGTTAGCCACCTGCCACGGTATGGCGTACACCCTCAATTTCTCCGAGCCGCTATCCGCCCTGATTACGCTGGAGGGGGATACCCGCATCCGCATCCGCGGTCTGACGGGTGAGTTTATGTTCGGCCTTACCGACGCCGATGTGGAATCGGTGGATGCACCGCACCGACTGTCCTATGCCCGCCGTTCCGTCCCGTTTGTTCGGGATTACGAGGTGGATCTGAAGACCGGCACCGTCCTCCGTTCCTGCGACTGACGCAACACCCCCGAGGCATCACCTCGGGGGTGTTTCACATAGAGACACCGCTATTGCCCCGAATTTCTTTGACAAAAGAACAAGAGTGTGATATACTATCACATATATGCTTATCACTTTGGAGGATAATTCAATGAAACAGACGAACAAAAAACCGATTTTGCTGCTGTTGCCGTTTCTTCTGATGCTGATGCTGCCTATGAGCGGCTTATCCGTATATGCGGAGAAAGCGGACACCGGCGCACTCACTTATGAGATCAAAAACGGAACCGCTATCGTCACCGGCTACGATAAGGAGGCCAAGGGTGATCTAACCATCCCCGCCACCTACAAGCAGTGCCCGGTTGTTTCTATTGCCGATGAAGCTTTTTCCGGTTGCGAGAACTTAACGTCTGTTACTATCCCCGCCGGCGTTACTTCCATTGGCAAAAGAGCCTTTTTCGGTTGCAAAAACGTCACCTCCATATCCATCCCCAACACCGTTACTACCATTAGTGACGCCGCGTTTTATCAGTGCAAGGTGTTGCCCTCCATCAACATCCCCAAAAGTGTTACTACAATCGGAGCCACTGTTTTCAGAGACTGTGCACAGCTGGTTTCCATCAATGTGGATGACAATAACCCCGCTTATTGTGATGATAATGGCATCCTATTCAGCAAGGATAAAACGAAACTGGTTGCTCATCCTGCCGCCCACAGCAATATCACTTACGCAATCCCCAATAGCGTTAAAACCATTGAACAGCGCGCTTTTTCCGGCTGCGAGAAACTGACCAAAGTGACGATTCCGGAGAGTGTCACCACCATCGGCAGCGGTGCCTTCCATTTTTGTTCTCACTTGACCTCGGTTAATATCCCTAAGAGCATCACTGCCATTGATTTCGGTGTCTTTTCCAGTTGTGTCAGTCTGGCGTCGATCACCATTCCCAACAGCGTCACATCTATTGGCCAGAGTGCCTTTTCTTCTTGTTCTTCCTTAACCTCACTGAAAATTCCTAACAGTGTGGTTACCATCGGAGAGAACGCTTTCTCCAACTGCAGCGGTTTAACAAGGATCACCATTCCCGACAGCGTTACCACCATTGATAAGGGTGCGTTCTGTTTCTGCACCGCTTTGACCAGAGCGGAGATTCCGGATAATGTTATTACACTGGGCGAGCGTGCTTTCTTCGCCTGTTCGGAGTTGAGAAAGATCACCTTGGGTAATGGCATAAAGGGTATCAGCAAAGAAACTTTTGCCGGTTGTTGGAAATTGCTGGTGGTGGAAATGCCTGATACTGTTATGGCTATTGACGACTATGCATTCCATTATTGTATGAACTTGCCGGAGCTCGCCATACCGGCGGGTCTTACCCAACTGGGTTTCGGTGCGTTTGACGGCTGTGCCAGTTTAACGTCGATGGAAATTCCTGTCGGCATTTACGATCTGCCGGGTAGCTTGTTCCGCGGTTGTGAAAAATTGGCTACGGTTACCATGCCGCAGAACATTCGCTCCGTTGCATTGGGTGCCTTTTCCGGTTGTGAGGAATTAAAGGACGTCTATTACGAAGGAACCGATTATCGGAAGTCCTCCATTGAATTCGGTGACGGTAACGCTCCGTTGCAGGCTGCACAGTGGCATTTCAGCGGCAAGGAGGAGGAAAAATTGCCTGCCCAGCAGGTGGAATCCGTGCTTGCCAAGAGCAAGTTCTCCTGGAAAAAACTGGCAGGCTTTGCCGCCGCGGTATTGCTCATCGGCGGCGTGATGACGCTGATGTTCCGAGATAGAACCAAATATTGATACCAATGCCCAAGTGTTCTGCGGAGCGCTTGGGCATTGCTTGCTTTTTCTGGGCAGGCATATTTTGTTCAAAACGGCAAAAAATGTAGCCACACCCCCCCGCCGATCCCCGCAAAATCGGCATTATCACCTATTGACACCTTTTAAAAGCTGTGTTAAAATGTGTAATTGTGGTATGATGCCTAAGTGTGGGTAATAGAGCGGCTTTTCGCCATACATACCACTGAAACATTGGTTTTAAAGGTCGTTTTACGGCCTTTGAAATAAAATTTTTATTGGAGGTGAATTTATGCCTACTTTTAACCAGCTGGTACGTAAGGGTCGTCAGGACCTGGAGAAGAAGGCCAAGGCTCCCGCTCTGCTGAAGGGTTGGAACTCTAAGAAGCGCGTGGCTATCGACCAGAACTCTCCCCAGAAGCGTGGCGTCTGCACTGCTGTTAAGACTTCTACCCCTAAGAAGCCTAACTCCGCTCTGCGTAAGGTTGCCCGTGTCCGCTTGTCCAACGGAATCGAGGTTACTTCCTACATTCCCGGCGAGGGCCACAACCTGCAGGAGCACAGCGTGGTGCTGATCCGTGGCGGCCGTGTTAAGGACCTGCCCGGTGTGCGTTATCACATCGTGCGTGGTACTCTGGATACCCAGGGTGTCGCCAACCGTAAGCAGGCCCGTTCCAAGTACGGTGCCAAGCGTCCCAAGGCCGGTGCGGCCAAGAAGTAAGACATCCACTCAGCGGCTACATAGTCGCAGATTTCATATATACGGGCTGCGTCCCGCGGTATGAACCTGCACACTATTGGCCAACGGAAGTATGTCACTTTCGAGTACCTAAGATATCATAAATATGAAGGAGGGAAGTAAAGTGCCGAGAAGAGGTTTTACCGCAAAACGTGACGTTTTGCCCGACCCGCTTTACAATTCCAAGTTGGTGACCAAGCTCATCAACAACATTATGCTGGACGGTAAGAAGGGTGTTGCCCAGAAGATCGTTTACGAAGCATTCGACATTATCAAAGAGAAGACCGGCGAGGAGCCCCTGACCGTGTTCGAGAAGTGCATGGAGAACATCATGCCCGTCCTCGAGGTTAAGGCTCGCCGTGTCGGTGGTGCTACCTATCAGGTGCCCATCGAGGTGCGTGCCGACCGCCGTCAGACCCTGGGTCTGCGTTGGTTGACCACCTATTCCCGCAACCGTTCCGAGCGCACCATGAAGGAGCGTCTGGCCGGCGAGATTCTCGACGCCATGAACGGTACCGGCGGCGCCGCCAAGAAGTGCGACGACACCCACAAGATGGCCGAGGCCAACAAGGCGTTCGCTCATTTCCGTTGGTAATCGCGGTTGTATAGTAAATAGGAGGAACGTACTATGGCAAGAGATGTATCTCTGGCAAAAACCAGAAATATCGGTATTATGGCTCACATCGATGCTGGTAAGACTACCACCACCGAGCGTATTCTGTACTATACCGGTGTTAACTACAAGATCGGTGAGACCCACGACGGCGGCGCTACCATGGACTGGATGGCGCAGGAGCAGGAGCGCGGTATCACCATTACCTCCGCTGCTACCACCTGTTACTGGGACAAGCAGGGCACTGCCGACAAGCACCGTATCAACATCATTGACACCCCCGGCCACGTGGACTTCACCGTTGAGGTGCAGCGTTCTCTGCGTGTTCTGGACGGTTCTGTGACGGTTCTGTGTGCTAAGGGCGGCGTTGAGCCCCAGTCCGAGACCGTGTGGCGTCAGGCGGACGAATATCAGGTGCCCCGTATGGCCTATGTTAATAAGATGGACATTATGGGTGCCGACTTCTATCGCGTGGTCAATATGATGCGCGATCGTCTGAAATGTAACGCTGTGCCGATTCAGCTCCCCATCGGTTCCGAGAACCTGTTTAAGGGCATCGTGGACCTGATCGAGATGAAGGCCGACGTCTACTACGATGAGATGGGCAAGGATATGCGTGTGGAAGAGATTCCGGACGACATGAAGGAGATTGCCGAGAAGTATCACGAGGAGTTGCTGGAGGCCGTCGCCGAGCTGGATGACGACCTGATGGAGAAGTATTTCGGCGGTGAGGAGATCACCATCGACGAGATCAAGGCCGTGATCCGTAAGGCCACCATCGCCAACCAGATGGTTCCCGTGTGCTGCGGTACTTCGTACCGTAACAAGGGTGTTCAGAAGCTGCTGGACGCCATCGTGGACTTCATGCCCTCTCCGTTGGATGTTCCCGCCATCAAGGGCGTGAACCCCGACACCGAGGAGGAGGAGAACCGTCCTTCTTCCGACGAGGAGCCCTTCGCCGCTCTGGCTTTCAAGATTGCCACCGATCCTTTTGTTGGTAAGCTGGCTTTCTTCCGTGTGTATTCCGGCGTGGTTAAGGCCGGCGATACCGTGTACAACTCCAGCAAGGATTCTAACGAGCGTCTGGGCCGCATCGTGCAGATGCACGCCAACAGCCGTAAGGATCTGGACGTGGTGTACGCTGGTGATATCGCCGCCGCCATCGGTCTGAAGAATACCACCACCGGTAACACTCTGTGTGATGAGAAGCATCCCATCATTCTGGAGTCTATGAACTTCCCGGAGCCCGTTATCCGTGTTGCCATCGAGCCCAAGACCAAAGCCGGTCAGGAGAAGATGGGTATCGCTCTGGCCAAGCTGGCTGAGGAGGATCCCACCTTTAAGACCTACACCGACGAGGAGACCGGTCAGACCATCATCGCCGGTATGGGTGAGCTGCACCTGGAGATCATCGTCGACCGTCTGCTGCGTGAGTTCAAGGTGGAGGCCAATGTGGGCGCTCCCCAGGTTGCTTACAAGGAGACTGTCCGCCGTCTGGCCGACGTGGATTGCAAATATGCCCGTCAGTCCGGTGGTAAGGGTCAGTACGGTCACGTTAAGATCAAGCTGGAGCCCAACGAGTCCGGTAAGGGTTACGAGTTTGTCAACGCCGTGGTCGGCGGTGCGATCCCGAAGGAGTACATCCCCGCGGTCGACGCCGGTATCCAGGGCGCTATGCACGCCGGTACCATCGCCGGCTACCCCGTTGTGGACTGTAAGGTTACCCTGTATGATGGTTCCTACCACGAGGTTGACTCCTCCGAAATGGCCTTTAAGATCGCCGGTTCTATGGCGTTCAAGGATGCTATGAAGAAGGCTGACCCCGTCCTGATGGAGCCCATCATGAAGGTGGTTATCGTTGCTCCCGACGAGTATATGGGCTTCGTGGTGGGCGATATCGCCTCCCGCCGTGGCCAGATGGAAGGCTCTGAGAACATCAACGGCGCTGTGCAGATTCGTGCTCACGTTCCGCTGTCTGAGATGTTCGGTTATGCCACCGACCTGCGTTCCGGCACCCAGGGCCGCGGCCAGTACGTGATGGAGCCCAGCCACTACGCTGAGATTCCCAAGAACGTTGCTGAGGCTATCATTGCCAAGCGCACCGAGAAGAACTAATTAACAGCTCCGTTACGGCGGCTGCGGCCGCCGTAATCAGCTGGTTTCTCCGGCTCTACCACCGCGAGATAGAATTTATCGGGCATTTTTGCAAAAGTACTTGCAATTCTGCCGGATACTTGGTAGAATACTTTTAAGTTTTGGTCTATATTTTATTGAACTATAAGGAGGCATATTACAATGGCAAAGGCAAAATTCGAACGTAACAAACCCCACGTAAACATTGGTACCATCGGTCACGTTGACCACGGTAAGACCACCCTGACCGCCGCTATCACCAAGGTTCTGGCTATCAAGGGCGACGCTGAGTTCATGGATTACGCTAACATCGATAAGGCTCCCGAGGAGCGCGCTCGTGGTATCACGATCAACACCGCTCACGTTGAGTACGAGACCGATGCTCGTCACTATGCTCACGTTGACTGCCCCGGCCACGCCGACTACGTTAAGAACATGATCACCGGTGCTGCCCAGATGGACGGCGCTATCCTGGTTGTTTCTTCCGCTGACGGCCCCATGCCCCAGACCCGTGAGCACATCCTGCTGTCCCGTCAGGTCGGCGTTCCCTACATCGTTGTTTTCATGAACAAGGTTGACCAGGT
>JAZNUN010000058.1:0-16801 GCA_045592345.1 Acutalibacteraceae bacterium
CCACCGCTCCGACATAGGCACGGGGGCGGGGGCGGGGGCGGGGGAGACTGCCTCGGCGGGGGCCTGTTTGAGCAAGGTCAGTTCTTTCTTAATGGAAACATGTCCCGCGTAGGCGGCAAACACGCCGTAGGCAAAGGGTACACCGAAGCAGGGAATCAGCCACCACATCGCCGCCTTCATAGCGGGGGTGATGGCGCTCTTATCGAAATGGTTCAAGTTCAAAGCGTACCACAGAAATACCGCCGTACCTACTGCCAACAGACCGAGGGTAACACCCTTATGTATCTTCCGCAACCGCCGCTCCTTGTCCACCGCCGCTGTCAGGTCGGCGGGGCAGAGGGACAGATCGGTGCGGGCGGCCAGCCGCTTGCAGGCGGTGGCGGTCATATCCGCTTTGGGGGCTGGTGCGTCGGGCAGCAGGGGCTTCAGCACGAAGCCCAGCACCGCCAACCCCACGCTGACCCACACCGGCAGGGCGATGGGGGCAAAATGCTGTGCCACCACTTCGCGGGTGAAGGGCTGGTCCCCGGGATTGGGTCCGGAGCGGTAGATGGCTACGCAGGCGCATATCAACAGCACCCCCGCCACTACGAGGGCGGCGGTGACGGCAATGTAGTACACCAACCGCAGGATTTTCTTGTTTTTATCGGTCATAGGAGCACTCTCCTTATTAAAAGTTCTCTGATTATCATAGCATATAGTTGCAAAAAAGTAAATGGGTAGAGCGATTTTATAAACATTTTGACGTATTAGCAAAATAAAGTGCTTTTTTTGCCATAACCTATTGATTTTTTCATATAAATTATGTATTATATAAGGTGGTATAATTTGCGACGCCTATATAATTACATAACACAGGCGTCAAAACAGACTACGATGAATGAGAAAGGAATCGACCTAATGAAGATGACGAACTTTCCCAAAATCTTCCGCTCGGTGCTGAGCCTGCTGGCCGCTGTGTCCCTGTTGTTGGGCATGGTGCCGGCTGTGTTTGCCGTCGACGCGGACGCCACCTTCCAGAGCGGGGGCATTAACCTGCTGGAGGGCCTTAACGTCAATTACAAGGATTATCTCAACAGCGAGGTAGCCTTCCAATTGCCGGACGAAATCGGAAAGGAGGAGGAGATCTCGGTCATCATCCGTACCGACCTGCCGTCGGTGATGGATGCGTATGACGCTACCGATAAGACCATGACTCTGCAGGAGTTCGCCGTCACCGACGAGGCTCAGGCGGTCATCGACAAGATCCGCGCCCGTCAGGCGGCCATTCTGGCCACTCTGGACGAGCAGGGCGTAGAGTATAAGGTAGGCGAGGAGTACTCCGCGCTGTTCAGCGGCTTCGAGCTGTTGATTAAGGGCGGCGACTACACCGTTACCTGTATGTCTATGGCGGACGGCGAAAAGGTAGTTCTGGGACAGGAGTACAAGTCCCAGGAGGCCGAGCTGGTGGAGAACGACGTTAACGTCTATGAAACCGGTATCTTCAACGCTGAGGGCATCCCCTACGACGGCACCGGTATGGTGGTGGCGGTTCTGGATACCGGTCTGGATTCCAACCACTCCGCCTTCTCTGTCGATAATTTCAAGTCCGAGAAGCTGGGCCTGACCTATGACGACGTCAAGGCTCTGCTGAGCAAGACCAAGGCCAACGAGCTGGCCGAGGGTCTGTCCGTGGATGACGTGTATATCAATACCAAGGTTCCTTTCGGTTACGACTATGCGGACAACGACCCCGATGTGTACTCCACCCACAACAACCACGGCACCCACGTGTCCGGCGTTATTGTCGGTAAGGATGACACCATTACCGGTGTGGCTCCCAATGCTCAGCTGGTATCTATGAAGATATTCTCCGACGTAGAGGATTCCGCTATGAGCTCTTGGATTTTGGCGGCTCTGGAGGATTGCGTTGTTCTGGGCGTAGATGTTATCAATATGTCCTTGGGTACCGCCTGCGGCTTCGCCCACGAGAGCGAGGAGGAGCTGCTGGACGGTGTGTACGACCGCATCCGCGATGCCGGCATCGCCGTGGTGGTGGCTGCCTCCAACAGCTATAACTCCGCCTACGGCTCCGAGGCCAACGGTAACCTGCCTTTGACCTCCAACCCCGATAGCGGTACCGTCGGCTCCCCCGGTACTTATGCCGGCACCCTGTCCGTTGCTTCTGTTAACGGTGTGGAGACCCCCTACATTAAGTACAACGGCTCCATCATCTACTTCGACGAGGCTAATGATAACGCCGGTAAAGAGAAGAATTTCTTTGAGACCCTGCTGGGCGATAAGAAATCTCAGAAGGTCCAGTATGTCACCGTTCCCGGTGTGGGCCGTAGCGCCGACTACACCGGTCTGGACGTCAAGGGCAAGATCGCGCTGGTCCGCCGTGGCTCCAACACCTTTGAGGAAAAGGCGCTGATCGCTGAGGCCCAGGGCGCTATCGGTATCATCATTTACAACAACGTCTCCGGTGAGATCAAGATGAACATCGGTGACGCCACGCTGGCCGTTTGCTCCATCGCTCAGGACGATGGCGAAAAGCTGGCTGCTGCCGGCACCGGCACCTTGAACATCAGCAAAAAGCAGACCTCCGGTCCCTTTATGTCCGACTTCTCCTCTTGGGGTCCCACCCCCAGCCTGGGCATTAAGCCGGAGATCACCGCCCACGGCGGTAACATTCTATCCTCCGTCACCGGTGGCGGCTACGACCGTCTGTCCGGTACTTCCATGGCCTGCCCCAATACGGCGGGCGCGGTGGTGCTGCTGCACCAGTACGTGGTGGAGAACTTCCCCGAGATTGCCGAGGACACCGGCGCGGTCACCGCTCTGGTTAACCGTCTGATGATGTCCACCGCCGATATTCTGATCAACACCAACGGCGAGCCCTACGCCGTGCGTAAGCAGGGCGCCGGTCTGGCTAACTTGGAGAACTGTATTAAGACCCCCGCCGTTATCGTCACCTACGATAAGGACGGCAACGAGATGGATACCACCAAACTGGAGTTGGGCGATGACCCCTCCAAGACCGGTGTGTACGAGATGACCTTTGCTGTGGACAACTTCAGCAACAAGCTGTTGTCCTATAAGTTAGATACCAAGGTGATTACCGAGGGTGTCAGCGAGACCAAGACCAATTCCGGTAAGACCACCGTCACCGAGCAGGCCTACGTGCTGGAGGGCGCCAAGATGGAGGTCGTCTCCGTTGAGGGCGGCACCAAGCTGGGCAACACCGTCACCGTCAAGGGCGGTCAGCAGGCCAAGGTCACCGTCAAGATCACCCTCAGCGACGAGGATAAGGATTATCTGAACCGCTCTTTCGAGAACGGTATGTACGTAGAGGGCTTTATCACCCTGGAGTCCGTTTTGGGCGCCGGCGTGGATATGAACGTGCCTTATCTGGCCTTCTATGGCGATTGGACTCAGGCTCCTATGTTCGACCTGGAGTACTACGACACCAATGCCGACGAGCTGAACGACGGCATCGACCCCGAGGATAAGCTGATGGCGGATTCCTTCCCCTCCCGTGCTGTGGGCGGTATCTCCAGCGACTTCGTCAGCTATCTGGGCTCCTACTACTTCCTGCAGGATCCTGAGGATATGGTTATTTCCGCCAGCAAGGATTACATCGCCCTGTCCAATCAGGAGGGCGCGGTATGCTCCCTGCGTTTCGTGTGGGCAGGTATGCTCCGTGCTGCCGCTTCCATCGATATTACCATCACCAACGACGCTACCGGTGAGGTGATCTATGAGATTGAAGAAAAGGACGTGCGTAAGTCCTACGGCGACGGCGGCACCATCCGTCCCTCCAATATCGAGGTTGAATTTGATACGAAAGAATACGATCTGCCCAATAATACCGAGTTGACCGTTAAGTTGGTAGGCCATATGGACTACAACGACGGCATTATGGACACCAATCGCAGCTATACCATGGAATTCCCCATGCAGATCGACTTCGAGGCGCCCACCATCAGCGACGTGGAGTACTACTACGAGTACGATAAGACTGCCAAGAAGAATCGTCTGTATGCTAAGATTGCCGTATACGACAACCACTTTGCTATGTGCGGTCAGTTGGGTTACGTCATTATGGGCAAGGACGAGAACGACAACGAGGCCCCCGAGCTGAAGGCCTTCGAGCAGTATATGACCCCCATCTACTCCAAGAAGGACAGCACCACCTACGTTACCATTGAACTGACCGATTACATCTACCAGATCAAGGATTATGCCGTTAACGACAATTCCTTCGTCTTTACCACTTATGACTACGCCCTTAACTACGCTTCTTATGAGATTCGTCTGCCGGACAATTACGCAGACTTCTACTTTGAGGGTCTGGAGGAGGGCCTGACCCTCAGCCCCAATGAGGTTTACTCTTTGGAGCCTGTGGTTACCCCCGACACTCAGTGGGCTGAGTTACTGGAATTTGACTCTTCCAAACCCAGCGTGGTTCGCGTGGTGAACAATAAGCTGGTGGCTGTGTCCTCCGGCTCTGCCATCATCCGTGTCAGCGATCCCAAGACGGGCAAGAAGATCACCTTCCCCGTCACGGTACTGAAAAAGGGTGATGACGGCTATCGCAAGTACGACCGCCCTGTGGCGGATATGTTCAGCCTCACCGGTTACATAACCAAAAAGGCGTATTACATCCTGGAGAACGAGGAAAAGGATATCGGCGACACCGGCAATGAGCGCTTCTTCGAGGGACGCTACAGTTTGTCTATGTTCCCCTCTGAGTCGGTGCTGTTGACCTATGACATCGACCCCTATTTCCCCCGTGATACTGAGGTGGTCTTCGAGACCAGTAATGAGGACATCGTTAAGGTGTCCGCCGACGGCACGGTCAATGCGGTGGCGGAGGGCTTTGCCTCCATCACAGTAAAGATCCTGCTGGACGGCAAGAGCACCTACTATTCCGAGTCGGTGTCGGTGGAGGTCAAGGATCCCTACGACGTCACCGGCGGTATTTTGAACCACTACTACGGCTTGGGCGGCTTGGTAGAGATCCCTGCCCGTCTGAAGCTGAAGGAGATCGGCAACTTCGCTTTCGCCAACTTTGAGTACATTGACAAGACTCCCGAGGAGTTGGAGAAGGACGACCGCGAGACCACCAAGCAGTGGTTTATCGGTGACGGCACTATTACCAAGGTAGTCATCCCCGAGGGCGTGGAGAAGATCAACGCCTACGCTTTCGCTAATCTAACTGCTCTGGAGGAGGTTGTGCTGCCCTCCACCCTGACCGCCATTGAATACGGCGCGTTCTACAACTGTACCTCTCTGCAGAAGGTCACCTTCAGCGGTGAGAACCACGTACAGATCATCAACCAGCGCGCTTTTGAGAAGTGCGACCTGCAGGGCAAGCTGGACCTCAGCGCCGCCTGCGTGATTTCCGATTACGCCTTTGCGGGCAACAAGGATCTGGAAGAGGTGGTTACCGGCGACAGCCTGCTGTCCATCAGCCAGTACGCTTTTGCTGCCTGCGAGAGCATCGAGAAGTTCACCGTCACCGCCAAGCTGGTTAAGTATGGTGCTTACGCTTTCACCGGCTGTGAGAAGCTGACTTCCTTCTACGTTAACGCCGCGGTGCTGCCTGAGGGTATGTTCTACGAGTGCGAGAGTTTGACCGAGGTAGGCATCGGCCCCGACGTCAATACCATCGGCGAGTTCGCCTTCCGCGACACCGATGTGGCTACCTTTGACGTGGACAGCGGCAATAAGGCTTTTAAGTCCGGCAAGGCAGGCTACATCCTGTCCTCTGACGGCAAGACGCTGGTGGCGGCGGCCCCCGCCCTCACCGGTGAGGTGGGCGAGGCCCAGTTGGGCGGCGGCAAGATTACTGCCATCGCCGACGGCGCCTTCTCCCACAACAGCAAGGTGACCACCGTCACCCTGCCCAACGCCACCAAGGTGGGCGATTATGCCTTCGGCTCTGCCAAGCAGATGACCACCATCACCCTGGGCGAGCTGACCGACATCGGCGAGTACGCTTTCTTCGAGACTGCCATCACCACCCTGCCCAAGTTTACCGCCAAGACCGAGATCGGCCGTTACGCTTTTGCGTTTACCGCCATCACCGAGGTCACCATCCCCGATAAGATGGAGGTGGCAGAGGGCGTGTTCAGTGAGTGCGCCAACCTGACCACCGTTGTTGTGGGCAACGACGTTAAGCTGGGCAAATATGCCTTTGGTATGGATAAGGATTCCGCCTTTAAGGTGGAGAGCGTGGATAAGGATGGCAAGCGGTACTTCTATTACGCTTTCGGTACCGCCCTGCAGAATGTCACCATCGGTGCCAATGCCACCATCGGCGAGACCGCCTTTACCAACGCGGCCAGCCTGCAGAAGGTAACTCTGGGCGCCGGCGCCAAACTGGAGAAGATGGCGTTCTATAACAACGCCAGCCTGGCAGACATCGACCTGTCCGCCGTGGAGTCCATCGGTGACTATGCTCTGTCCGGCGACGTGTACTATATGTGTTTGGACGACCAGATGAGCATTGCTGCGGTGGATAGCACCGGTCACTATATGTACACCTACCACGCTCCTAAGATTCCCGCCGCCAACCTGGCCGCGGTCAAGGAGATCGGCGAGTATGCATTCGCCTATTGCCGCGATATGCTGTCGGTTACCCTGAACGATAAGATTACCGAGATCAAGCAGTACACCTTCGCGGGTTGCGTTGCGCTGACCTCTATCAACCTGAAGGGTGTCAAGACGGTGGGCGATTACGCCTTTACCGAGTGTAACGCTTTGCCTGTGGCGGATCTGTCCGCCGCCGAGGAGATCGGCGAGTACGCCTTCGTGTATAACAAGGCGCTGACCTCCGTTACCTTCAATCCTAAGGGTGTCACCATTGGCGAGGGTGCCTTCTCCTACGATGAGAAGCTGACCACCGTCGTGAATATGAACACCGTTACCGACATCGGCAACTACGCCTTTGCCTACACCGCTCTGGCTTCCGCTGACCTGAGCGGCGCCAAGAACGTGGGCGACCACGCTTTCTTGAAGGAGAACTACACCCCCTTCACAGTCACTTTGGGCGATAAGCTGGAAACCTTGGGAGACAACCCCTTCGCTATGTGCGTGATGAGTTCCTTCAGCACCGTGGAGGAGGATAAGAAGACCGGCAAGAAGCAGACCCTCACCACCTACGAGATCAGCGATAACGTGATGGTGGACAACGGCTCTCTGTACTGTGCGGTACCCAACGGTTGGGAGCTGGTGACCTATTTGGGCACCGACCCGCTGAACGCTAAGGTGGCTGAGGATACCGTCCGTGTGGGCGCTATGGCCTTCACCGGCAGCAAGGCGAAGCTGGTCACCCTGCCCACTACCGTAGCCGCCATCGGACATAAGGCTTTCTACGATTGTAAGGATCTGGAGATGGTGGTGTTCAACAGCTACGACGCCCCTGTGCTGGAAGAGGCTTTCGACCCCGCTTATTACGAGAGCTACGAGCACGTGCCCGGCAGCGGTGATTACGGCACCTATACCGACTACGACGGTAACGAGGTATCCATCACCGGCGAGGGCTTCCTGCCTTACTTTATGTGGAACGCCACCGGCGGTATGTACTCCAACGTCTTCTACGGCGCCAACTTTATGGACTACGTAGGCTATGTAGAGAACAAGATCGCTATGATTCGTCCTATCAACGGACAGAATTATGATTCCTTTGTTTATAACCAGTATTTCAACCTGCGTCTGGACGGCGCCGTGGCGGCGGATAAGAACACTATGAAGGTGATCAAGGCCATCAAGGCTCTGCCCGGCAAGCCCACCTTGGAGCATCAGGGTCAGGTACAGGCCGCCCGCGCTCTGTATGATAAGATTGCTACTCTGGAGCAGCAGTCGCTGGTTTACAACTATGCCGATCTGGTCACGGCTGAGCAGCGCATCGCCGCCCAGCTCAACGAGCAGAATGCCGCTCAGGATTCCGTAGACGTGGGTGATGTCACCAATCCTGTCCACGTGCTGTTGGGCATCCTGTGGATTCTGTTGGGTCTGGGTCTGCTGGCTCTGGTTATCCTGATGATCGTTAAGATCAAGCAGGGCAAACTGACCACCAAGTCGGTTGACAACTTCATTAAGGGGATTCCCGCCACGCTGGTCGCCTTCGGCGGCTGGTGTAAGCGCACCTTCACCTGGACCAATATTAAGTCCTTCTTTAAGGCCCTGCCCGGCGCTCTGTGGACCGCCTGCAAGGCTGTGTGGAGCGTCATCAAGCGCCTGCCCGGTTGGATTTGGTGGTTCATTAAGCACATTCCCGGTTGGGTTTGGTTCGTGATTAAATCCTTCCCCGGCTGGATGGTCGCCTTCGGCCTGTGGGCGTGGAAGGTGATCAAGGCCACCCCTGCCGCTCTTAAGAAGGCTGCTCTGTGGACTTGGAATCTGTGCAAGACCATCGGTTGCGCCTGCAAGCGGTTCGCCCTGTGGGTCTGGCCTGTGCTGAAGAAGGTCGGTCTGTGGGTGTGGAAGTGGCTGAAGGCCGCCGGCCTGTGGATCGCCGCTTTGGCGGTGTCCGTGTGGCGCAAGGTGTTCCCCAAGAAGGCTCCTGCCGAGGAGATCTCCGAGGAGTCTGCTGAGGATGCCTCCGCTGAGGAAATCACTGAGGTTTCCGCTGAGGAGCCTGCCGAGATGCCTCTGCAGACCGAGAGTAACCCCGTCATCACCCAAGAGGTGACCGAGGAAGCCCCCGTAGAGGAAACTCCTGCTGAGGAGGCTCCCGCCGAGGAAATCCCCGCCGAGGACCCCGTTATCGAGGCTCCTGCCGAGGAAACCCCGAAAAAGGCTAAAAAAGCCAAAAAGGAAAAAGCTCCTAAAAAGGAAAAGGCTCTCAAGAAGGAGAAAGCTCCTAAGAAAGAGAAAAAATGCCCCTGCCGCTGGCTGAAAAAGGGTCTGATGATCCTGGCTCTGGTGGCGGTTGTGGCGGCTGTAGCGGTGCTGGTCACCACCATCGATTTCGGTGGTGACCCCACCCCCTACGACGTGAACGATCAAGAGAACTACACCGTCAGCGTACAGTTTAACGCCAACGGCGGCGAGTTCACTACCGGCGTGTCGGTGATCACCGATTCCTTCAACATCTCCGATATGTCCGCCAACGGCGGTCAGGTGGAGATCGCTCTGCGGTCCCCCGACCACGAGAGCCGCGGCAAGGATAAGTTCGCCCCCACCAAGAGCGGCTGTATGCTGGTTGGCTGGTACGCCACCCGTACCGAGTCCGGCACCGACGCCGAGGGCAATCCCACCTACACCTACAGCGATCCCTGGAACTTTGACGAGGATCGCCTGGAGGTGGCCGCAGACGGCACCTACACCTCCTCCGAGGCACAGATGACCCTGTACGCGGTGTGGGCCCCCAGCTGTGTGGTGGAGATCTACGCCTGTGATAATCCCACCGAGCTGTTGGGCAGCTACACCCTGCCTACCGTAGGCGGCACCGTTACTCTCCCCGCGTGGGACGAGGAGACCGGCGCCATGGATATGCACGATTTCCCGGAGCGCAACGGCTACACCTTTGATAAGGCGTATTTGGACGCCGAGCGCACCCAGCCGGTGACCGATGCCACCCTGACCCATCCCTCTAAGGTGAACGAGGCAGACGGCACCGTCACCAATAACGTGCTGAAAG
This sequence comes from Acutalibacteraceae bacterium, assembly GCA_045592345.1. Lineage (GTDB taxonomy): Bacteria > Bacillota > Clostridia > Oscillospirales > Acutalibacteraceae > UBA5905. Next base: position 9,632 of record JAZNUN010000058.1, read on the forward strand.
TGTATACCGATTGGCAGAAGGGTACTTGGTACCACATCTATACGGCGGAGCAGTTCGTGGACAACGCCAGCGTCAACGGCAGCTACGTGCTCCACGCCGATCTGGACTTTGCCGAGGAGAACTGGCCCACCAGCTTGATGTACGGCAACTTCACCGGCACCATTCTGGGTAACGGCCACACCATCCGCAATGTGACGCTGGAGCAGACCAACAATTCCAAGTCTGCCGCCGGTCTGTTCGGCAGTCTGACCGACACGGCGGTGATCAAGGACCTGACCTTGAGCAACGTCACCTTTACTATCAAGAAGGGTACCCGTGTGGCAGGTACCACCTACGGTCTGTTGTGCGGCACCCTGTCGGATAAGGCCACCCTGTCGGGTCTGACCATCACCGACAGCCACCTGCAGATCGACTCCGACGCGTATTTCGCCACGGAGGATTACGTCATTGGCCTGCTGTGCGGCAGCGGTAATGCAGAGGGTGTGTCCCTCAGCGGCATCGATTGCACCGCGGTGGGTAAAGAACCCGAGACCGTGAAGATCACGGTGTCCGGCAATACGGTAACCCTTGAATTAGCAGACTAAACCCCATAAAAACGGAAAAGGAGCGAATGTTTGTGAAACGGAAAATTATCAGTTTGGTGCTGTGCCTTGCTATGTGCATCGGTATGGTACCCACCCTGTCCGGCTGCGGCGGCAGTGCGGACGCCCTGGTTGTGATGACCGACCAGCTGGACGGTCTGTTCAATCCCTTCTTCTCCACCTCCGCCCCGGATGGCACCATCGTGTCTATGACCCAGATCGGTATGCTGTCCTCTAAGTATGTCAACGGACAGGTGGAGGTGGCCTACGGCGAGGATGAGGCCGTAGTCACCAAGGATTACGAGATCGTGGAGAACGACGACGGCACCATCTCCTACTATTTCGTACTGAAAAACGGCATCAAATTCTCCGATGGTCACCCTCTGACCATGGAGGACGTGCTGTTCAACTACTACGTGTATCTGGATCCGGTCTACACCGGCTCCAACACCCTGTATTCCACCGACATCGTGGGTCTGGCCGAGTACCGCACCCAGACGGTGGGTTCCTCCTCCGACGATAGCGACGATATGATCTCCTCTCAGGCTTCCGACCGTGCTATGGCCCGTATCAACGAGCTGGTCAACCTATTCCAGTCTGAGCTGAAGACCTCCTCCACCAAGGAGGTGGGCTACGAGGCAATGAAGGCCGCCATCCAGAGCCACTCCGTGTCCTCCGGCTATCAGTCCGCTATCTCTAATAAGGCTTCCGACGTGAACGCCAACGACCTGCTGATGGACTATGAGAACACCCTGAAGCTGTTTAAAGAGGAACTGGGCGACGACTATGTGGGCGCCCAGGAGTCCTTCACCGACGAGCCCTACAAGTCCCATGAGGAGTTTAAGGACGAGATCTTCAAGTTTATGTTCACCGAGGGCTATGTCGAGGTGAAGTATGCTGAGGATGCCGAGGGTAAGAAGGATCGCACCAAGATCGAGAAGTTGACCACCCTGTATCCCGACTCCATCAAGTCCAAAGAGGACGCTATCACCTACATCTACAACGATAAGATCGCTCGCGAGCTGGACGTGATTCTGTACTACTGGGCCACCGGCACCAAGCTGCAGACCGAGTACACCGCTAAGGCGAAGGAGGTCATCCTCCACGAGAATATGGGCGACGACGATTCTTTGGCCGTGTCCAAGATCGAGGGCATCGTATCTCTGGGTCATAGTGATGAGGCCGGCACCACCATCAAGGTGAACGGCACCGACTATAAGATCGCCTCCGACCATAACGAGGACGGCACTGTCAAGAACGCCGACGAGTACGACGTGTTGAAGGTGACCATCAACGGTGTAGACCCCAAGGCCATCTGGAACTTCGCTATGGCCATTGCGCCCCAGCACTACTACGGTGAGGGCAGCTCCGTTCCGATGGATATTAAGAACGACAAGTTCGGCGTGGAGTTTGCCAGCTTTGGTTTTATGAGCGGCATCATCCAGTCTCCCCGTAACGTCAACATCCCCATGGGTGCCGGCGCGTATAAGGCAACCAACCGTAACAACGATGATAACCCCGCCGATTCCGATTTCTACAGCAACAACGTTGTGTATTTCAAGGCCAACGAGAACTTTAACACCGTCGGCACCGGCATCGAGAACGCCAAGATCGGCAAGGTCCGTTATCAGGTGGTGTCCTCCAACAACGCTATCGGCGCTCTGCAGACCGGCACCGTGCATTACATCAGCCCCGCTCTGACCGAGGATAACTACGACAAGCTGCAGGAGATGAGCAAAAAGGGCTACAATATGCTGACCACCGACCAGCTGGGTTACGGTTATATCGGCGTTAACGCCAAAGAGGTCAACGACATCAACCTGCGTAAGGCCATTATGTGCGCTATGGATACAGCTAAGGCTCTGGACTACTATCGTCCCGGCACCGCCGAGCGTATCTTCTGGAATATGTCTAAGGTCAGCTGGGCCTACCCCGACACCGAGGATAACGGACACGACTATCCCATGGCCGGTCCCTGGAGCGAGGATATCGCCCGCACCAACATCCAGAAATATATGGATGAGGCCGGTGTCTCCGAGGGAGACAGCAAGCTGAAGATCACCTTCACCATCGCCGGTTCCACCCTGCAGGATCACCCCACCTATAAGGTGTTCCGTGATGCCGCGGCTCTGCTCAACGATATGGGTTGGGAGATCACCGTGGTGTGCGATACCCAGGCTCTAACCAAGATCTCCACCGGCTCTCTGGCTGTGTGGGCAGCTGCTTGGGGCTCTGCTCTGGACCCCGATATGTATCAGGTCTATCACAAGAATTCCACCGCCACCAGCACCAAGGCTTGGGGCTATGATTTCCTGAAGAACAGCGGCACCAGCGAGGAGCTGGACATCCTGGACGACCTATCCGATCTGATCGACGAGGCCCGCGAGACCAACGATCAGGATGAGCGTGCCGAATTGTACGAGGAGGCTATGGGTTACGTGCTGGATCTGGCGGTTGAGCTGCCCGTGTACCAGCGTGACGTTCTGTACGCCTACAACGCCAACGTGCTGAAGGCAGAGAGCCTGCCCACCGACGTGAACCCCTATTCTTCTCCCTTGGATCGCATTTGGGAGCTGGAGTTCGCTAACTGATAAAACGCCAACGGGGGAGGGGATACCCCTCCCCCGACAGTAAAGGACGAAGCTTATGTTAAAATATATAGCCAAACGATTGGGTTACGCCATTCTGGTCCTGCTGGGCGTTTCGCTGATCATTTATTTCCTGACCCGCTTGATGCCCATCGACTTCGTGCGGGACAAGGTAAACTCGGTACAGACCTCCGGCGCCACCGTGACGCAGGAGATGGTGGACGCTATGTACGAGTCCTACGGTCTGATCGAGAACGCCACCCCGTGGCAGATTTTCCAGGGCTATCTCAGTTGGCTGAAGGACCTGTGCCGTCTGGATCTGGGCGTCAGCTTTAAGTACGGCGTCCCCGTGGCGGAGAAGATTGCCAAGCATATGGGCGTATCCTTTATGATTGCTCTGATTGCCACTATCTTCGAGTTCCTGATCGCCATTCCCCTGGGTATCACCGCCGCCACCCACCAGTATAAGCTGCGTGATTACGTGGTAACGGTGCTGGTTATGATCGGTATTTCGTTGCCCTCCTTCTTCTTCGGTAATATACTGAAGAGTTGGTTGGCACTGAAATTGGGCTGGTTCCCCGCCTCCGGTCTGACCAATGAAACAGCCAATATGCCGTTGATTCTGGATTGGGCGCACCACGCCTTTATCCCGATTCTGACGGTGGTTATTCTGTCCATCGGCGCCCGCATGCGTATGACCCGTACCAATATGCTGGAGGTTATGAACTCCGACTATATCCGCACTGCCCGCGCTAAGGGTCTGTCCGAGAAAAAGGTTATCAATAAGCACGCTTTCCGTAACACCTTGATTCCGCTGGTGACCTCTATGGCGGGTCTGCTGCCCGGTCTGTTCTCCGGCGCCATCATCACCGAGCAGGTGTTCGACCTGCCCGGTATCGGTAACATCGCCCTGCAGGCGATGAACGCCGGCGACATCCCCTTTATTATGGGGTACAATATGTTCCTGGCGGCGCTGAGTGTGCTGGGTATCCTGCTGGCCGACTTGATGTACGGAATCGTGGATCCCCGCGTCAAACTGGAGTAAGGAGGGTAGAATATGGATCAACTGGAATTGAAAGAAAAAGAGATTGCGGAAGAAACCGTATCTACCCCTCTGGATAAAAACGTCCGTCTGATGTCCCCTAACCAGATGCTGATCCGCCGCTTTTTCCGCTCTAAATTGAGCGTGGTGGGTCTGATTATGGTGATCAGCCTGTTCCTGTTCTGCTTTGCCGGTCCCCTGATCTATACCGCGTGGGGCGAGACCGAGCTGGATAAGAGCGGTAAGACGGATTATTCCACCTCCGAGTACACCTATACGGTGGATGGCGTCACCTATACGGTGCACCAGACCACCGAGAAGAAAATGGAGGATAATTTCCTATCCTCTCCCTCTCTGCGGCACCCCTTGGGTACCGACGACCAGGGCTATGACGTGCTGGCCCGTCTGATGTACGGCGGCCGCGTGTCCCTGCTGGTCAGCTTCCTGACCGTGTTCCTGCTGACCGTCTTCGGCGTGCTGCTGGGCGGCATCGCCGGCTATTTCGGCGGCTGGGTGGATAACGTCATTATGCGTGTCTGCGACGTGCTGATCTGTCTGCCCGGCATCCCGATTCTGCTGATCATCAGCTCCGCTATGGACGGCTGGGTCAAGCTGGGTATGGTGCAGGAGGAATGGCGTATCTACATACTGATGATCTTCCTCACCTTCATCTCCTGGCCCGGCACCGCCCGTCTGGTCCGCGGTCAGATTTTGTCCCTGCGTGAGCAGGAGTTTATGGTGGCCGCCGAGGCTATGGGCTATTCCACCGGACGCAAGATCTTCAAGCATCTGGTGCCCAACGTGATGCCCCAGCTGATCGTGCAGATGACCCTGTCCTTGGGCAGTATGATTCTGTATGAGGCCACCCTGTCCTACTTGAATATGGGTATTAAGGCCCCCTACACCGCTTGGGGTTCGATGATTCAGATCATCACCACCAACACCGAGATTCTGGAGAACCATCTGTACGTATGGGTCCCCGCCGGCATTTGCATCGTGGTTGCCGTGCTGGGCTTTAACTTCGTGGGCGACGGTCTGCGCGACGCCCTCGACCCGAAAGGCAGGCGATAATCGTGGCTGAGAAGAATACCAGTAAAAACTATCTGACCGGCCGCGAGATCCGCGCCATCGCCAAGGCGAACAAGAAGGAGATCCAGCGTCTGGAGGCCTACAAGAACCGTAAGGCCGACGAGAGCGAGTTCCTCACCGAGATGAAGAACCCCGACAACATTCTGGAGATCGAGGACCTGCACACCTACTTCTACACCGAGCAGGGTGTGGTTAAGGCGGTCAACGGCGTGTCCTACGACGTGCCCAAACACTCCGTGGTGGGTGTGGTGGGCGAGTCCGGTTGCGGCAAGTCGGTCACCAGTATGTCGGTGATGCGCCTCATCCAGGGTCCCGCAGGCCAGATCGCCGACGGCTCCATCCGTTTCCAGTCCTACGACTATCAACGGGATGCCAAGGGCAACCCCATCAAGAACGAGGACGGCTCCTTTGCTATGGAGGAGAAGTTCTACGACATCGCCAAGATGCCTATCCGCGAGATCCATCGCATCCGCGGTAAGCAGGTGGCGATGATATTCCAGGAGCCTATGACCAGTCTGAATCCGGTGTTCACCATCGGTCAGCAGCTGGACGAGGTGACCCTGCTGCACATTCCCGGTGCCACCGCCGAGCAGGCTAAGGAGAATTCCTACGAGATGCTTCGCTTGGTTGGTATCATCCCCGAGAATGTGTACGGTGCATTCCCCCACGAGCTGTCCGGCGGTATGCGACAGCGCGTGATGATCGCTATGGCTTTGGCGGCTCAGCCCCGTCTGATTATCGCCGACGAGCCTACCACCGCTCTGGACGTGACCATCCAGGCACAGATTCTGGAGCTGTTGCAGGATATCAAGAACAAGATCGACGGCTCCATCCTGCTGATCACCCACGACCTGGGCGTGATTGCCGAGATGGCGGATTACGTGGTGGTGATGTACGCCGGTAAGGTGATCGAAAAGGGTACCGTGATGGAGATCTTCCAGAATCCCCTTCACCCCTACACCATTGGTCTGCAGAAGTCCAAGCCCACTATGACGCTGGACGACGGCACCGAGCTGTATAACATCCCCGGCAACGTTCCCAACCCGGTGGATATGCCCCATCACTGCTATTTTAAGGAGCGCTGCTCCCAGTGCACTCATAAGTGCAACGGCGACTATCCCGAAATGGTACAGGTAAGCCCCACCCACTTTGTGGCGTGCCACCTGTATGGAGAGGAGGCGCACAATGGCTAACGAGAAAGTATTGGACACCGCGGACGAGATCGTGGAGTACGACGATGCGGCGTTGTCCGCAGCCTATTATGAGAAGCGTCAGAAGCAGATCGAAGAGGATCTGAAGCAGCCCTTCGACCCCGATTGTCTGCTGGAGGTACGCCACCTGCGTAAGTGCTTCCCCTTGAAAAAGACTATGACCGGTAAGGTCACCCGTGAACTGGTGGCTGTGGATGACGTGTCCTTTAAGCTGAAGGCGGGCGAGACCCTGGGCATCGTGGGCGAGTCCGGCTGCGGTAAGACTACCGCCGGCCGCGCCATTTTGAAACTGCACGAGCCCACCGGCGGCCAGATCATCTTCAACGGTCAGGACATCACCCACCTGAAACCCGGCAAGATGCGGGAGATCCGTAAGCAGATGCAGATCATCTTCCAGGATCCCTATTCGTCCCTGCCTCCCAGAAGTACCGTTGGCGGCATCCTCTCTGAGCCGGTCAGCGTCCATAAGATCGTGCCCAAGTCCAAGGAAAAGGACTATGTGCTGGAGCTGATGGATAAGTGCGGCCTCCGGGATTACTACTATGAGCGTTATCCTCACGAATTCTCCGGCGGTCAGCGCCAGAGAATCTGCATTGCAAGAGCCCTGTCCGTCCAGCCCAAGCTGGTGATCTGTGATGAGCCGGTCTCTGCGTTGGATG
>JAZNUN010000059.1:0-4220 GCA_045592345.1 Acutalibacteraceae bacterium
GCAACGGTCAGCCATATCATCTTACTGTTTGCAAAGGAGATGTCGCCCGCGAGGTTGCAAAGGCTGTTATGGGAATGGGAATGAACAAGTTTGCCGCAGACGCTCCCGTACTTGTTGTGATAAGCGAGCGCCCCTACGTGCGCACCGCCGCGGCAGGCGCCAAGCTCAAGGGAAACGACTACCGCTCCATGGACATCGGGATCGCGGCGGCGTATCTCACCGCCGAGGCGGCGGCGCAAGGCTTGGGCACCTGCATGCTGGGATGGCTGGACGATAAAAAGATACGGGAAATCTGCCATTTGGAGCATCCTGTGCGGCTGGTGGTGACGGTGGGGTATCCCGCCGACACACCGCGGGAGAAAAAGCGGAAGAAAATGGACGATTTGGTCAGCGAGGTGGAGTGAGAAGCCCCTCCGTCACGCCTACCGCCGTGCCACCTTCCTCAAGGAGGGAGGCTATGCTCCGTTCAACACGATACACCATTAAGAAGACAGCCGACCCATGATAGGTCGACTGTCTTTTTGTTTGTATGTATCTATCCCATTCCATACCTTTGATGAAATGGGCGATATCCTCGGGGACGCCGTCGGGATAATAGTGGGGTTCCCACGTGGCGTTTGCGAAGATTGGTGCATATATAAATTAGGGGTTGCATTTTGAAAACAAGGGGCGTATAATGGCTTTCGTTCGAGGTTTTTCGTGTTTTGAAAGAAGGTCCTATTTATGCAAATGCTACTGAGCCTATCTCTGGCACTGTTCGCCGGTCTGATGCTCTCCCGTTTAGCTAAGGTCGTGAAGTTGCCCGCTGTCACCGCCTATCTGGTGGCAGGTATTCTGGTGGGTCCCTACCTGCTGGGTCGGGTGTGGATCCCCGGCGCCCAACTCCATCTGGGTTTTACCGCCGCGGATTTTGACTCCTATAAGCTGCTCAGCGACGTGGCGCTGGGCTTTATCGCCTTTGCCATCGGTAACGAGTTCCGTCTGGCCACGCTGAAAAAGACGGGGCGTCAGGCCACTGCCATCGGTATCATCCAAGCGGTGGTCGCCTGTCTGCTGGTGGACGCCGCCCTCATCGGCCTACACTTCCTGATGCCCGACGTGCTACCCCTGCCCGTAGCGGTGGTGCTGGGTGCCGTCGCATCCGCTACTGCCCCCGCCGCCACACTGATGGTGGTGCGCCAGTACAAGGCCAAGGGCCCCCTGACCGATATCCTGCTGCCCATCGTGGCACTGGACGACGCAGTGGGTCTGGTGCTGTTCGCCGTATCCTTCGGCGTGGCAAAGGCACTCATCCACGGCGAGATCAACCCCCTGTCGGTGATTCTGGAGCCTATCTTAGAGGTGGTGCTCAGTCTGGCGCTGGGCGCAGTGATGGGCTTCCTGTTCAGCTTCTTCGAGCGGTTCTTTCACTCCCGCAGTAAGCGTACGGCTATGTCGGTGGCCTTTGTGCTGCTGACTGTGGCCCTGTCTATGGTGGAGTTTAAGCTGGGTGGTGTCCACGTGGCCTTCTCCTCCCTGCTGGTGTGCATGATGCTGGGCACCGTTTTCTGCAACGTATGCGATTTCTCTGAGGAACTGATGGAGCGTGTGGAGCGATGGAGTTCTCCTCTGCTGGTGCTGTTCTTTGTCATCAGCGGTGCCGAATTGGAGCTGTCGGTGTTCCGCAGCGGCGCGGTGGTGCTCATCGGCGTGGTGTACATCCTGTTCCGCTCTTGCGGTAAATATTTCGGTGCGGGTCTGTCTGCCCGTGCGGTCAAGTGCGACCCCCACATCGTGAAGTATCTGGGTATCACCCTGCTGCCTCAGGCCGGTGTGGCACTGGGTATGGCCATCAAGGCAGAGGCAGGTCTCGGTGAGATGGGACATATGGTAGCCAACATCACTCTGTTCTCGGTACTGGTATACGAACTGGTAGGTCCCTATCTGACTAAGTTGGCACTGACCGCCGCCGGTGAGATCACCCCCGAGGGTAAGACCAGCGCCCGCGAGGAAGCACGGAAGAAATTGGAAAGTAAATAAGCGTAAAAAAGCCTCTCCCACGTGGGAGAGGCTTTTCTTTGTTGTTATCCCTCTTTGGGGGTAACTGCCTTTTTGATAATAAACAGCGTTGCAATCATCAGCACCACGCCGATGGGCAGGACGATCATCCAGTTACGGATAAAGCCGGCCAGTACGTAGGAAACCACCGATACGCCCGCCACCGTCAGGGCGTAGGGCAGCTGGGTGGACACGTGGTTGACGTGGTTGCACTGGGCGCCCGCAGATGCCATAATGGTGGTGTCGGAAATGGGGGAACAATGGTCTCCGCACACTGCACCCGCCAGACAGGCAGACATAGCAATAACCAAAATTTCGCCGGCACCGGAGAACACGGTGATAACGATGGGAAGCAGGATGCCAAAGGTGCCCCAAGAGGTGCCGGTGGCAAAGGATAGACCGAAAGCAATCAGGAAAATAACGGCAGGCAGCAGTGCCTGCAGAGCGCCGGCGGCCTGACCGACGGCCTCCTTAACGAAGATGTCCGCGCCCAGCATACCGCGGGTGATACCGCCCAGCGTCCAGGCGAACACCAGAATGATAATGGCAGGAACCATCGCCTTGAAGCCTTTGGGGATGGATTCCATGGCAGTCTTGAAGTCGATGACGCGGCGGGCCAACAGATACAGCACCGTCACGATCAACGCCACCAGAGCGCCCAAGGACAGACCCGTGGCGGCGTCACAGCCGCTGAAGGCGGTAATCAGATTCAAATAGGAGCCGCTCTCGGGGTCGAAGAAGCCGCCGGTGTGGATCATGCCCACCACGCAGCAGAGGATCAAGGTGATAACGGGCAGGATCAAGTCGATGACCCGACCCTTATCGGACACCTTCTCGTCGGCATCATCCACCTGTCCATTATTGGAGAACAGATCCCCCGCAACGGCGTTGATCTCGTGGATACGCATAGGACCATAGTCAAATTGGAGCAATACGATGGTGATAATCATCGTGATGGTCAGCAGAGAGTAGAAATTGTAGGGGATGGCCTGAATAAAATACTCCAGGCCATGCTCCTCACCCACCACGCCGGCAACCGCCGCCGCCCAAGAGGAAATGGGGGCAATCATACAGATGGGCGCCGCCGTGGCATCGATGATGTAAGCAAACTTGGCTCGGGAGATGCGGTGGCCGTCGGTGACGGGACGCATCACGCTACCCACCGTCAGACAGTTGAAATAGTCGTCGATGAAAATCAGCACACCCAAAGCAAAGGTGGCCAGCATAGCGCCGGCGCGGGTCTTGACGTGGCTCTGTGCCCAGCGGCCGAAGGCGGCAGAGCCGCCGGCGGAGTTCACCAGTGCCACCATAATGCCCAGCAACACCAGGAATATCAGAATGCCCGCATTCCAACTGTCGCCCACGTTGGCGATCAGACCGTCGGCAACGATGGCCTCCACCGCGCCCACCACGTTAAAGTTGGAATAGAACAGGGCGCCCGCCACAATACCGATAAACAGGGAGCTGTACACCTCTTTGGTGATCAGCGCCAGTACAATGGCGATGATGGGGGGCACCAGCGCCATAGCAGTGCCGTAATATTGGCTGTCGGCGGGAACGTCGGTAACACCGTCTACGCAGGATTCGCAGATGGCACCGTCCAGAATACCGGCGCCGGAGCACTCGTCGCACTTCAGGTTGTGCTCGCCGGGCAGAATAAAGGCCAGCACCACCACCGCCACCAGCATAATCGCCACAGCGATCAGACCGCGGATGGTTTTATTTTTCATTTGGGGTTCCTCCTAAAAACAAAAATACCGCAGAGGTCTACCCTCTGCGGCTTAAAACATCCTACAGGCGGTAGCTCTCCACAAAAAGTGACAGTCGGCGACATATTTTGCCGCAAACCAACCCGCCCACCGCGAAAACCGCGGGCGGATTTCGGCGGAAGACCCTTTCGTCGGCGTGTTTTCGCACGTTGTTCCGAGTACTGATGTCATCCGCAACCTCTACGCTTGGGGATATTATAGGGGATAATGAGAAATTTGTCAATATGGGAGGGAAAAAGGAGATAGACGCAGGAATTGAACCCCGGTTTTGCACCGAGTTTCTGCTTGTCGAAAGTTGTGCCAGCGCAAAATCCGTGAAGAGTGCTAATGCTTTGGTTGCGATGTTTTCTGCGCCAGCAGAAAACTCGACCGACTTCGGCGTAGCCGAATGTCGGGGAATCGAACCCCGGTTTT
>JAZNUN010000060.1:0-11416 GCA_045592345.1 Acutalibacteraceae bacterium
GGTGGTGGTGCTCTCGGGGGGAACTCTTTGGTGGGGGAGGGTTTGGGAGGAGGTGGTGGTGCCCTCTGCGCCCGTGGCCGTGGTGGTACCGGTACCGCTGTGCTTTTCGCACAGGCCGGGCTTAAAATCTGACTTGTACACACCGGTCTCGCGGGAAGTACAACCCTCGGTGGCCAACTGACCGGTAACGGTGCAGTATTCCAGCTTTTCCACGCCGTCGGGCATCTCAAAATCTTTAATCTGCAGGTCCTCGTGCAGCGCCTTCATCGCCTTGTTCCACAGACTCTTGGCATAGCCGGTCTGGGACTTGGCCAGTTCCTGGTTGTTATCGTAGCCGAACCAGCTGGAGGCGGCGTAGTAGGCGGTACCGCCGGCGAAATACACGTCTTTCTCGCTCTCGGAGGTACCGGTCTTACCGTACACGGGCCAGCCCTTCCAGTATTGACCGATGCCGCTCCAGGCGGTGCCTTTTTCAACAGGACGGCGCAGCAGGCTGACCATAACGTAGGCGCTCTGGGGGTCCAGAGTGGGGATGGTCTTCTGTCCGCCGGTGAGGAGGGTTTCCTGGTCATCCTCGGCGCCGCGGGTCACCTTATAGTAGGTGTAGGGCTCGTTGTAGTAGCCACCGTTGCCGAACACGGCGTAGGCGGCGGCGATCTCACGGGCGGTGGCACCGTCGGACAGAGCGCCCAGTGCCAAGGGAGCCAGATCAATATCCGTGAACAGCTGTCCGCCCACCGCCTTGGACTCCACTAAAGTGGAGAGTTGGAAGGTGTTGGTGGCGTAGTTATAGCTACGCTCCGGTGTCAGCTTCTGCACCAGACGCACAGCCACGGTGTTCAGGGATTTCTGCAATGCCACGCCCAACAGAACGTCGCCGTTATCGGGGGTAGATTTGGTCTCATAGTTATGGGGCCATTTCTTGCCGTTAGGCAGGGTAATGGGGGCGTCCCGCATGGGAGAGGAGTAGTGCACCAGATTCTCCGCGATGGCGGGGCCGTAGGCGGTGAGCGGCTTCATAGACGAGCCGGGGGACCGCACCGACTGGGTAGAACGGTTCAGCACACGGTTAGCGATCTTCTCTCCCCGTCCGCCCACAGTGGCGATGACGCGACCGGTGTAATCCACCGCGAAGAAGGCGCCCTGGGGATCCTCCTCGTCCTTCTCCCGATGATCGGGGAAGTTGGACTCGTCCTTGTAGATGGCCTCGACCTTAGCCTGTAGCTCGGGGTCCTCGGCAGAGTAAATGTTCAGACCGCCGTAGTAGACCATATTGTTGGCGTAGTTATAGGTGTAGCCGTATTCCTCCATCAGGTCGGCGATGACGTCCTCTACCACCAAGTCTACGTAGTAGTCCTGTACCTTCTGGCGCACGGCACTGCTTTTGAATACCAATTCCTGATTGAGGGCGTTGAGGTATTCGTCCTTGGTGATAAAGTTCAACTCGTACATCTTCGCCAACACCAACTGCTGACGCTGGCGGATATTCTCCGGATGGGCGTAGGGGTCATACATACTGGGGTTGTTGGTGATGCTGGCCAGCACCGCGCACTCGGCTAAGGTCAGTTCCTGCAGTTCCTTACCGAAATAGGAGCGGGCGCCGATGCCCACGCCCACCAGGTCGCCGGTCATAGGCACGTTGTTCAGATAACCCTCTAAGATCTCATCCTTGGTGTACTCGGTGGCCTCCATCTCAGAGGCGGCCAGAATCTCGTTGATCTTACGCTTGATGCTGTGGTCGGTGTTCTGGGTGGTGACCTTGATCAGCTGCTGGGTCAGGGTGGAGCCGCCGTACTCGTTGGAGCCTAAGTTGAACACACGGTTGGCGATCAGGTTGACCATGGCGCCTACGGTACGCTTCCAGTCCACGCCCTCGTGGTCGCGGAACCGCTCGTCCTCAATGGCGATGACGGCGTTCTGCATATGCAGGGGGATATCCTCGATATCCGTCCACACCGAAGTGCCGCCCAGTAGGTTGTGATAGGGTTCAAACTGCCCCTCGTCATTCTGCACGTAGATGACCGAGCGGTTGTCCATAGACATCTCACCCAGAATGGGGATGTATTCCTCGGCGTCAAAGGTGGTGGTGATGTATACCACCAGTACGCATCCCACGATGGTGACGGTGATGACGCATATCAGTATCAGCGCCAGTGCTACGTGCCACAGTCGTTTCCATCTGAGGCGACGCTTTTTCTTCTGCTGGGGGGTGGGGCGCACCAAAGACACCGCCCAGTCCGCCAGGCGGCGGGGCAGGGTGGGGATGGTTTGGGGTAGGTTGCGGATACCGCTTACCAGCCGCTTACCCAGATAGCGTAATCGTTTTTTCATAAATAAGGGTCTCCTTTCCGGTTGCCGGTTCATCAGTACGAGATGACAGTTACCCATAGTCTTAGTAAAAATACATATACACACTAATAGTATTGCAAAAACCTCCAAATGTCAAACCTAAAATGGGTGAATTTCAGAAAATTCCGCACTTTTTCTCACTTCGTCATAGGATTTTGCGATATTTTGCTGTCTGCGGGGGCAAACTGACAGAAAAGAGCTGATAAAGGAGACAATGGATATGCAATCGGTGTGGCGAACCTTACTGTGGGCGTTAGCGGCATCCTTGCTGTTATCGGCGGTGGTGCTGTGGGTGGTATTTCGCTTTGTTCTGCCGGCAAACGGTGGCGGCGGACGCACCCCTGCCTACACCATCGGAGAATGGGAGGGGCAGGTGGCGGTATTTGAGGGGGACCAGCCCTTTCCGCGGCAGATATTTGACACCTACGTATCCACTCTGCCGCCGGAATTGCAGCAAAAGGTGCGGCAGGGGGTGGCGGCGGAGACCGATGCCCAGCTATCGGTGTTGTTAGAGGATTATACGGGATAGAAAAAGGCGGCCACCCCACAGGGGTAGCCGCCTTTGGCGTTTTACAGATTATTCAATAACGAAATCCTTGGGGCTGCACTTCTTCAGCACCTTCTCGTTGAAGGTGATATTCAGAGCGGCCACAGCCTCGTCCACCAGCTTCTCGAACTCCTCGGACTTCAGGGAGATGAGGATAGCCTCCTTGGCATCGGCATAAACGGTGTCGGGCTTGTTGGAATCCAGACGCATAATCAGAGCAGCGGTGGTGTTCTCGGTGGCCTTCTTATCAGCGGTGGCCTCCTCGCCGCCGTACTCGACCACAGCGGCCTTGCCCACGCCCACGGAGCGGATAGCCTTGACCAGCTTCTCATCCATCTCGGTGGCGTCAGCGTTGATACGGTTATCCTCGTCCTTGGAGGCTTCAACCTCGGTGCCCTCCTCGGCGTTGGCCTTGTTATAGGCATCCATAGCGGCCTCAAAGCCCTTATCGTTGCAGATGGTCAGGTACTCGTTGAGCTTCTTCAGCTCGGCGGCCTTCTCATCGGCGGTCAAAGCCACGGTCTCGGTGGAGCCGTCGTCCTTGGTCTCGGTCTTGGTCAGGCTGACGTTGATGATCTTATAGGACAGGTAGTTGGTGTCAAAGTACTTGCGGATCTCACTCTCGGCCACAGCCTTGGGGCCGCCCTCGCCGTACATACCGAGGAAAGCACTGCGCTGAGTCAGAGACAGTGCCTTGTAAGCCTTGGCAAAGTTCTCGTTGCTGATGCCCACAGCCAGATAGGCGTTGTCCGCCATCTCGGCCAGCTCGGCGTCGATCTCCTTCTCCTCATCGGCGATGAGGGAGAGGTTATTATCCTTCAGGAGCTGCTCAGCCACGATGTTCTGCTTGATGTAGTCCTCGGTGACGCGGTCGATGTAGCTCTCCAGGTCCAGGTTGACGGTCTCGCCGGAGGCGGTGTCATAGGGGATCTGGCAGTACTCAGAGGTCCAGGGATCAATGCCGTAGGAGGCATAGCTGGCATAACTGGAATAGACCTGCTCGAAGTTCAGGTACAGATAGGCCAGATACTCACCGGTAGAGATGGTCTGACCATCGCCGTAGGTGGCGGCCACGTCGGGGGTGCCGGGCAGCATGATCTTGGGCATAGAGCAGCCGGTCAGCAGCATAGCCACAGCTAGTACGGCGCACAGGATTTTGGTAACGTTCTTCATAATTGGTTGTCCTCCTTGATGGAACTTAATCTACACTATTATACTCGCTATTTTTCCATTTGTCCAGTATTTTCGCAAGAAATATGCGTGTAAATATTCCGACCCTTGTTAACGGCTGAAAAAATCGCTAAAAACCGGTATCCTCCAATAAAGAAGTTCTGTCTATTTCTTAAAAAATACCATTATGACATTGACACGATGGCGGATAAAAGGTATGATATACGGGTGAAAAATGGCACACCTTTTTTAATGTGAAAGGACGGTTGTTTATGGCAGAATCTACCCGTTTGGTGGGTACCGTATCCCGCGGTATCCGTTGTCCCATTATCCGTCAGGGGGACGATCTGGCGGCCATCACGGCCGACAGCGTATTGGCGGCGGCCGACAGCGAGGGATTTTCCCTGCGGGACCGCGACGTCATCGCGGTCACCGAGTCTATTGTGGCCCGCGCACAGGGCAATTACGCTTCCGTTAACGCCATTGCCGACGACGTGCGGCAGAAATTGGGCGGCGGCACCATCGGCGTGATGTTCCCGATTCTGTCCCGCAACCGTTTTGCCATTTGTTTAAAGGGCATCGCTATGGGTGCCAAAAAAGTGGTGCTGATGCTCAGCTACCCCTCCGATGAGGTGGGTAACCATCTGCTGACTCTGGACCAGCTGGATGAGGCGGGTATCAACCCTTACTCCGACGTGCTGACCCTGGAGAAATACCGTGCTCTGTTCGGCGAGAACAAGCACGAGTTCACCGGCGTGGACTACGTGCAGTATTACGGCGACATCATCCGCGAGGCAGGCGCCGAGGTGGAGATCATCTTTGCCAACCAGCCCCGCGCCATTCTGGATTATGCCGATTGCATCCTGACCTGTGACATCCACACCCGCGCCCGTACCAAGCGGCTTTTGAAGGCCGTAGGGGCCAAGGTGGTGTGCGGTCTGGATGACATCCTCACCGCTTCCGTAGACGGCAGCGGCTATAATGAGCGCTACGGTCTGCTGGGTTCCAATAAGTCCACCGAGAATACCATTAAATTGTTCCCCCACGCCTGCAAGGATCTGGTGCTGGATATCCAGTCCCGCATTCTGGCAGCCACCGGTAAGCACGTGGAGGTGATGGTGTACGGCGACGGCGCTTTCAAGGACCCTCAGGGCAAGATCTGGGAGCTGGCGGACCCCGTGGTTTCCCCCGCCTATACCGACGGCTTGGTGGGTACCCCCAACGAACTGAAACTGAAGTATCTGGCGGATAACGATTTTAGGGATCTGTCCGGCGAGGAACTGAAAAAGGCCATCTCCGACAGCATCCGTCAGAAGGATGATAATCTGGTGGGCAATATGGCCTCCCAGGGCACTACCCCCCGTCAGCTCACCGATCTGATCGGCTCGCTGTGCGACCTGACCAGCGGCTCCGGCGATAAGGGCACCCCCGTGGTGCTGGTGCAGGGCTACTTCGACAATTATACCAACGGCTAAGGGGGAGGTTTACGATGATCGATTTTAACGCTAACGTGCGTCCCGAGGAAATGGAGCGCATCACCAATTTTGATTTAGCCAATGCCTTTATCGACGCACAGGTGGAGGCTATCCGTGCTCAAGTGGGGGATAAGAAGGTGCTGCTGGCGCTGTCCGGCGGCGTGGATTCTTCGGTTGTGGCCGCCCTGCTGATCAAGGCCATCGGCAAACAGTTGGTATGCGTCCACGTCAACCACGGCCTGATGCGTAAAAACGAGTCCGAGAATGTGATCGAGCTGTTTAAGAACGGTCTGGATGCCAATCTGATCTACGTGGACGCCACCGACCGCTTCCTGGATCTGCTGGCAGGTGTCGCCGACCCCGAGAGCAAGCGCAAGATCATCGGCAAGGAGTTTATCGAGGTCTTTGCCGACGAGGCCCGCAAGCTGGAGGACATCACCTATCTGGCGCAGGGCACCATCTACCCCGATATTCTGGAGTCTATCAAGGCGGCTGAGGGCAAAAAGGCGGTCAAGTCCCACCACAACGTGGGCGGTCTGCCGGAGGACCTGCAGTTCCGGCTGGTGGAGCCTATCAAGTTATTGTTTAAGGACGAGGTCCGCGTGGTGGGTGAGGCGCTGGGTCTGCCCCACGCTATGGTTTACCGTCAGCCCTTCCCCGGCCCCGGTCTTGGGGTGCGCTGCCTGGGTGCCATCACCCGTGACCGTCTCCACGCCCTGCGGGAGGCGGACGCCATCCTGCGTGAGGCGTTTGACATTTGCGGTCTGAACGAGAAGGTGTGGCAGTACTTTGTGGTGGTGCCGGATATTAAGTCTGTGGGAGTGAAGGACGAGAGCCGCTATGAGGGTTGGCCCGCCATCATCCGTGCGGTGAACACCACCGACGCCATGAGCGCCACCATCGAGGAGATTCCCTATGCGGTGCTGCACAAAATTACGGATCGCATCACCCACGAGGTGGAGGGTATCAACCGCGTGCTGATGGACCTGACGCCGAAGCCCGTGGGCACCATCGAGTGGGAGTGACAGGAATTGTTCTGAGGGGCTTTGAAGTAAAATCAAAAACAGCGTACCGAACCTTCGGTACGCTGTTTTTATGCCTATATGGGATCAGATGCCGCGCTCGGCCTTCCAAGCATTTACCTTGTCCTTAGCCAGACGCTTGATGTCCTCTTTGGTGTAGACAGACTCGGCGCCGCCGTTGACGTAGATGAAATACTTGCCGTCCTCGGTCATGTACAAGCTCTCCTCGTAGCCGGCGGGATCGCCGAACTCACCGCTGACGAACTTGCCGATCAGCTGGGCGGTCTCGGTGTTGTACTCAACCTTGCAAATAACCTTTTTCATAGGTAAAATCTCCTTTCGCATCGTGGTACAAGGGCGTATATCCTCTTGTCAGCCGCATTATAGCACACCGAAACATCTTTGACAACCGCCGTGGCGCAATATCTCACATCCATACAAAAACGGGATGGTTTTTTAGCGGTTTTCTGTGTTTTTTGGTGAGAAAAAATTGAAAAAAGCACCAAATTTTTACGATTTCACTTGTGCTTGTTGCACAAAGAAGTGCACCCCTTTTGTACATTTCCGATAGTTGCTTTTGGTAACACATATATGGTATAATTACCCTGCGTTTCCATTATTACAACATATTAAGGAGGCAACCCAATGAAACTGCGCAGACTCATTGCCATTTTGGCGGCTGTTCTGATGGCGGTATCTATGATGCCGTTGTCTGTGTTCGCCGAAATGGGTGGCGATTTCCCCTGGACCGACACCGACAACAAGATGCTCATTGAAGAGATCTTGGAGCGGGACGGTTTCATCGACGGCATCTGGATGCCCTGGTTTAACGAGGGCCAGACCGGTCACAACCTGACCGGAAACGACCTGATGGCCGATTACTACAACTCCAGTTCCAGCAAGAACTGGGATCGGGTTGAGTTGGATTATTACGGTGCGGATAAGATCTACCGTGAGATCTATAACCTGAAAGCCATGGGCTACAATGTGTTGGCCTACGGCGGCTCCATCTTCGGCGAAGGCGTGATCTTCGACGAAAACGGCGACGTGCTGGGTATCAAAGAGGAGTACCTCGCCAATGCCCGCCGCCTGCTGAATATGTGCCGCGAGATCGGCATGCCCGTGATGTGGAACGTCTACTTCCACGATTCCTCTATGCCTTCTTACTACGGTATGGAGGGTTGGCACGTGATATGCCAGATGCTGGGTAACCCCACCGTCGCCGATCACTATGCCGAGCGCTTTGTCCGTCCTTTGTGCGAGATGCTGGCTGAGTACCCCGACGTGGTGGCGCTCGTTTCCATCGCCGACGAGCCGGAGAACCAGATCAACGATCTGGGCAAGGGCGACCATTTCGACACCAAGGGCCGCGAGATGTACGGCGTCAACCAAGACGATATGATCTACTTTATGCAGCAGATCAACGAGGTGGTGCGTGAGGAGTTGCCGGGTGTGGCCCGTACCGTTGCCTCCAACAATGGCAACAAGACCATCTACCGCGATTTCGATCTGGATCTGATGGGTCATAACCAGTACACCGACGGCGACACCTTTAAGAGCGTGGAGAGCCTCATCACCGATGCCGATCCCATCCTCACCGAGTACAACGTGGGTACCCGCATCTCTGACGACACCACCTATGCGGAGAAGCTGATCACCTTCCGCGAGTGGATGATGGCCAACGGCTATAAGGGCGGCTTCCAGTGGTGCTGGACCCCCGGCCAGTACAGCGGCGCCTACGCCCTGCAGCGCACCTCCGCCGGCACCGCTTTCCGTAAGACGGTAGCCCTGCTGCGCTATTACATCGACGAGTACCGCGCTGAATACCGCGGCGAGACCATCACTCTGGATGCTCCCGTGCTGTACGCCAACGCCGGCGACGGCAAGGTGCTGTTTATCCCCTCCAAGCGTGCTACCAAGATCACCGTCCAGCGTTCCGATGACGGCGGCTCTACCTGGACCACCTTGGCCTCTAACTTGACGCAGGCTGACTATGTGGACGAGTATCTGATCGGTACCTACACCGACAGCACCACCCGCCCCGACAGCGGCTATTGCTACCGCATCATCGCCAGCGATGACAACGGCAATACCGTCACCTCCGAGCCCAACGACCTGGCGGGTACCGACAAGACCTTTAAGAAGACCTATACTGCCCCCACCTATACGAAGGGTAAGTATTACATCACCTCCTCCATGACCCAGAGCCAGGCCAAGCTGACCTCCTTTGGTGTGGAGAAGAACCGCCCCTTGAGCGACGCTGTCAACCTAATTCAGAACGGTAGCTTCGAGTCCACCGGCGGTCAGTGGAATAACAGCTCCTTCCTGCAGTATGCGCAGGTGGTGGAGGATGCCACCACCCCCGACGGCAGCAAGAGCCTGTACTTCGACACCTCCGCCCAGAGTAACGAGGGCTGGTACACCTTCACCGTCACCGGTCTGAAGGCGAATACCGAGTACACCTTCTCCTCTTTCATTAAGGGTGCCTACCTGTCCGACAGCAACAAGGGCCAGGCCTCCATCGGTGTCATCGACCCCGACACCGGTAAGTATATGTTCTATTGGGAGTATTTCCGTTCCTATCCCCGCGCCTCCCGCGAGACCAAGCAGATGTACCCCACCGCCTACGACGATGAGTGGCACATTCGCTCGGTGACCTTCAATACCGGCGATCTGACCACCGCCACCATTGCTCTGTACGGTTATTCCTCCCAAATTTGGGTGGACGGTCTGGCGCTGTTTGAGACCGCAAACAGTATGAAGTACGAGAACGGCGAGTCCTCCAAGGCCATCATTTCCACCGAGTACAGCCCCGCCTCCGGCGCCACCAATGCGGTGACCGATCCCCTGGTGAACAACGCGGCTTACTGGAACGTGGGTGCCGGCTATAAGCAGGGCTTTATGAGTATTGCCTCCGGCAAGCTGGAGTACACCGCTTCCTCCGACCCCAAGGGTGTGCGCTACACCAAGTGGATCGACGTGAAGCCGGGCACGGATTATTACTATTCCTACACCGTCAACGTCACCTCTGCCGGTAACGGCCGCGTGGCGATACTGGATAATGCGATGCTGCTGCCCAACGAGGTGGTAACCACCGCCTTCTCCTCCACCGGCACCAAGACCGTCACCGGCCGCATCAGCACCGGCAAGTACGACAAGCTGGGCCTGTGCGTGGTAGACCTGGGCGGCGTGGCCACCGTCGATAACATCTATCTGTACGAGGGCGACGCCAGCGTGGTGCTGCCCACCACCCCCTCTTTCGACGGTTACATCATCAACGGCGACTTTGAGATCGGCTCCTCCAATAACTGGGAGAACCTGTGGAATAACAACACCGTGGAGATGGTGGCCGGCCGCGACAGCGCCTTCGCTATGAAGGGCACCGCCGGCGGTCAGTATACGCAGGTGCGTCAGAAGATCACCGTGGAACCCGACACCGATTATATCATCGAGGTGTGGGCCAAGAACGTGTCCGGCACCACCTTGATCGTCAAGGATAGCGCCGATGCCAACCTGAAGCAGACCGGTCTGCTGGGCAGTGACTCCACCTGGACCAAGACCACTTTGGAGATCAACTCCGGCAACAACGAGTTTATTTATCTGGGCTTTATGGGTAGTACCGCCGGTAATACCTGGACGGTGGACGATGTCACCATGTACAAAAAGCCCACCGCCTCCTTTGACGGCTATCTCTCCAACGGCGACTTTGAGGTGGGCGAGCAGGATTGGACCTTCGGCTCCGGCTCTCACGCCATCGTCAACGACGCCCACGGCGGCAACAACGCTCTGCAGCTGACCAACCCCGGTCTGTGGGGTTCTGCGGCCGAGCAGACCTTCGCTGTGGAGCCCAACACCAGTTACACCATCACTTGGTGGTATAAGGCTACCCCCGGTACCGGCCTGTTCAACCTGTATACCATGAACGCCTCCGGTTATGCCAATCTGGCTGCTGAGGGTGGTCAGAACTATATGAACAACTACACCGGCGACTGGCAGCAGGGCACCTACGTGGTGAATTCCGGCTCTGCCACCGCGATGATTCTGAAATGGTCCACCGAGGCCACCAACCCCGGCACCATCCTCATCGACGATATCGTGGTGACCAAGACCGGAGATGTGGAATGCACCCATACCTACACCTCTGCGGTGACTAAGGCTCCCACCTGCGGTGCTACCGGTGTGCGCACCTACACCTGCTCTCTGTGCGGCGACAGTTACACCGAGACCATCCCCGCCACCGGTGCTCACAAGTACGATAACGATTGCGATACCGCCTGTAACGTTTGCGGTACCACCCGCACCGTGACCCACGTGTACAGCGGTGATTGCGATACCTCTTGTAATGTTTGCGGTAATCTGCGTCTGCTGATCAATGCAAAGCATACCTATTCCTACGATTGTGATGCCACGTGTGATGTGTGCGGCTTTACCCGTACCGGTGTGGAACACTACTACGTGGGTACTGTGACTAAGGAGCCCACCTGCACTGAGCCCGGCATCAAGACCTACACCTGCTACTGGGGCTGCGGCGCCAGTTACACTGAGTCGGTCGAGCCTGCCGGCGAGCACTCCTATAAGGCTGTGGTGACCGAGCCCGATTGTGTGAACGGCGGCTACACCACCTATACCTGCACCGCTTGCGGTGACGAGTACGTAGGCGATTACACCGACGCTTTGGGTCACTCTTGGATTGCCGCTGACTGCGATACTCCCAAGACCTGCTCCGTGTGCGGCGCGACCGAGGGCGAGGCTCTGGGTCACTCCTATAAGGCTGTGGTGACCGAGCCTGATTGCGAGAACGGCGGCTACACCACCTATACCTGCACCGCTTGCGGTGACGAGTACGTAGGCGA
>JAZNUN010000061.1:0-12783 GCA_045592345.1 Acutalibacteraceae bacterium
CAAGGCCGTCTTAGGAGCAGGATGCAAATAGTGGCGGTTTCGCCGCAGGCGAAAGACCGACTGTTTAAGTCGGTCAGACGCTATTTGACGGACTTCGCCGTAGGCGAATGTCCACGAGACTTGAACTCCCGTTTTGGCTGAAATTCGCTTTCGTTTCTGTGCAGGTGTGCGGTTCAGCCAAAACGCTGAGTTTTCCGCCAAAGGCGGAAAACATCGGTGAGTCAAGGGCTTCCATCCACCACGTGGAATAAAAAAGAGAGATGAGCAGATGCTCATCTCTCTTTTTTGGTCCGAGTGGCGAGACTTGAACTCACGGCCTCTTGACCCCCAGTCAAGCGCGCTACCAACTGCGCCACACCCGGATGCGATTGCAAACGGTATTATAGCACGGTGTTTCATAAAAAGCAAGAACTATTTTCGTAATTTTGAAAAATTTTTGTCCTTTTCTGCTCTGCGGGGGATTTTCCCCTTGTAACAAGGGGGTTTTTGTGCTATACTAACCCCAAAAATGGGTTAGTATGTGCCCACACCAACTCCAAAACAGATAGGAAGCGAAACAATATGGGAAAGAGAGAAAACCTGCGTAACGTGGCCATCATCGCCCACGTGGACCACGGCAAGACCACCCTGGTAGACCAGCTGCTGCGGCAGAGCGGCACCTTCCGCCAGAACGAGGCGGTGGCGGAGCGCGTGATGGACAGCGGCGATCTGGAACGGGAGCGCGGCATCACCATCCTGTCCAAAAACACCGCCGTGCGCTACGGCGATACCAAGATCAACATCGTGGACACCCCCGGTCACGCCGATTTCGGCGGCGAGGTGGAGCGCATTCTGCAGATGGTGGACGGCGTTCTGCTGCTGGTGGATTCCTTTGAGGGCTGTATGCCCCAGACCCGCTTTGTGCTGAAAAAGGCGCTGGGACTGGGCAAGACCCCCGTGGTGGTGGTGAACAAGATCGACCGCGACGGTGCCCGACCTATGGAGGTCATCGACGAACTGTTAGACCTGTTCATCGAGCTGGACGCCGACGAGGACCAGCTGGACTTCCCCGTATTGTTTGCCTCCGGCCGCGATGGCTACGCCAGTCTGGACCCCGATGCCCGCGAGGGGGATATGCGTCCCCTGTTTGAGGCCATCCTGCAGCACGTCCCCGCCCCCGAGGGCGAGGAAGAGGGCCCCCTGCAGATCCTGTTCTCCAACATCGACTATGACGATTACACCGGCCGCATCGGTATCGGCCGCGTAGAGCGGGGCAGCGTCAAGAACGGTCAGCCTGTGGTGCTGTGCCGTCGGGACGGCACCACCTCCAATGCCCGCATCGGTAAGCTGTACCAGTTTGAGGGTCTGCGGCGGGTGGAGTGCGACACCGCCGGTCTGGGCGACCTCATCGCTGTCACCGGCATCGCGGATCTCAACATCGGTGAGACCGCCTGCGACCCCGAGCATCCCGAGGCCCTGCCCTTTGTTCGCATCGACGAGCCCACCATCTCGATGCTGTTTATGGTAAACAACTCCCCCTTTGCGGGACGAGAGGGCAAGCTGGTGACCAGCCGCAACATCCGCGACCGCCTATTTAAAGAGGTGGAAACCAACGTGAGTATGCGGGTGGAGGAGACCGACACCACCGACGCTTTCAAGGTGTCGGGCCGCGGCGAGTTGTCCCTATCCATCCTGATCGAGACTATGCGGCGGCAGGGATACGAGTTTGCAGTGAGCCGCCCCCAGGTGATTTATAAAAAGGATGACAACGGCACCCTGCTGGAACCGATGGAGCTGCTGGTGATCGAGGTGCCGGAGCAGTACGTGGGCGCCATTATGGAGCGTCTGGGCAACCGCAAGGCGGAGATCGTCAATATGGGCACCCGCGATACGGGCATCAGCCACTTGGAGTTCCGTATTCCCTCCCGCGGACTGATGGGCTACCGTCAGCAGTTCCTCACCGACACCAACGGCAACGGCATTATGAACAGCCTGTTCGACGGATACGAGCCGTACAAGGGCGAGATTCCCCAGCGTGTGCAGGGTTCTCTGGTGGTCCACGAGACCGGCGAGACCTGCGCCTACGGTCTGTGGGGCGCCCAGGACCGCGGCGCCCTGTTCGTGGGTCCCGGCGTACCGGTGTACGAGGGTATGATCGTGGGTCAGAGCCCCAAGGACGAGGACATCGTGGTGAACGTGTGCAAGAAAAAGCACGTCACCAACACCCGCGCCAGCGGCTCGGACGAGGCTTTGCGGCTGATCCCCCCCACGATTCTCAGTTTGGAGCAGTGTCTGGAGTTTATCAACGACGACGAGCTACTGGAGGTCACCCCCGACAGCCTGCGTCTGCGTAAACGCATCCTCAACCGCGAACTGCGTATGAAGGCCGAGGCAAAGAATAAGAAAAAGTAATGATTTTGAAGACACAGCCTGTGGGCTGTGTCTTCTTTTTTTGCATATTTTTCGTGCTGACACACACAATAGCCATTGACCAAATCAATGGAGGTAATGTGTATGAAAAAGACAATGCGTGTATTGTGCGCCATCCTGACCGTGGCCATGCTGCTGTGCCTGACCGCTTGCGGCGAGAACAAAAACGAGCCCATGGTGGTGCGGTATCTCAACTTTAAACCCGAAATTGCGGAAAAGTATGCGGAACTGGCCCGTATGTACGAGGAAAAAACGGGGGTCAAGGTGATCGTGGAGACCGCCGCCAACAACACGTATGAGCAGACCTTAGCGGCCAAGATGGGCACCAAGGAGGCACCCACCCTGTTCCAGATCAACGGACCCCGCGGCTATGCGGCGTGGAAAGACTACTGCGCCGACCTCAGCGGCACCGAATTGTACAAGCACCTCACCGATAAATCCCTCGCCGTCACCGACGGGGCGCGGGTGGTGGGCATCCCCTACGTGGTGGAGGGCTACGGCATCATCTATAACAAGGCCATCACCGACAAATACTTTGCCCTCCCCAACCGCACGGCGGGGGTAAATTCTATGGACGAGATCAACTCCTTTGCCGAATTGAAAGCAGTGGTGGAAGAGATGCAGTCTCGCCGCAGCGAACTGGGTATTGAGGGGGTGTTCGCCTCCACCTCGATGAAGACCGGCGAGGATTGGCGGTGGCAGACCCACCTGCTGAACATCCCACTCCACTATGAATTTATGGGCGGCAAGGTGGATCTTACCGACGCCGAGGCGCTGAAAACTGTGGACTTCACCCACGCGGATAAATTCAAGAACATTTACGACCTGTATCTGAATAATTCTGTCACCGACAAAAAGCTGGTGGGCAGTAAAACGGTGGTGGACTCTATGGCGGAGTTCGCTCTGGAGAAATGCGCTATGGTGCAGAACGGCAACTGGGCCTGGGGACAGATCAAAGACGTGGAGGGCAACAAGGTGGAGGAGGATAACATCCGCTTCCTGCCCATCTACAGCGGTGTAGAGGGCGAGGAGAGCCAAGGTCTCGCCATCGGCACCGAGAACTATTACGCTGTCAACCGTAAGGCTACCGACGCCCAGCAAAAGGCGGCGGCAGATTTCGTCTACTGGCTGTATTCCTCCGAGGAGGGCAAGGAGTACGTCACGGATGAGTTCGGGTTCATCGCCCCCTTTGACACCTTCACCGAAGATGACACCCCCGACGATCCGCTGGCACGAGAAGTGTCCCGCTGGATGCAAAAAGAGGGCGTGGACACTGTCCCCTGGCACTTCACCCTCTTCCCCTCCGCCCGCTTCAAGGAGGATTTCGGCGCATCCCTGCTGAAATACGCCCAGGGCGGCAAGGATTGGGACACTTTGGTTGAGGATATGAAGAACGGCTGGAAGCGGGAAGCCTCTGCCGCCTTGATGTAACCGCCCAAAAAGGAGGGCGGCTATGGAAAAACATTTCGGACGGTGGTTTCCGGTGTTTGTGCTGCCCACCCTGACCGCCTTTTGCGTGGCGTTTCTCGTCCCCTTCGGGATGGGGGTGTGGCTGTCCTTCCACCGCTTTACCACCATAGACAACGCACGCTGGGTTGGGTTGCAGAACTACATCCGCGCCTTTACGGAGGATGACGGATTTATCCGCGCACTGGGATTCACCGCTCTGTTCACGGTGGTGAGCGTGGTACTGATCAACGTATTGGCTTTTGCGCTGGCGTTGGCGCTGACCCGCCGTCTGCGGGGGGTCAATCTCCTGCGGGGCGTGTTCTTTATGCCCAATCTTATCGGCGGTATCGTGCTGGGCTACGTGTTCAGCCTGTTGGTCAACGGCATACTGGGGCTGTTCGGGGTGGACATCACCTTTGCGGCGTCTTACGGATTCTGGGGATTGGTGGCACTGAACGTATGGCAATTAACGGGGTATATGATGGTCATCTATATCGCCGGTCTGCAGAACGTGCCGGGGGAACTGCTGGAGGCCGCCGCCATCGACGGTGCCAACCCCCTGACCATCCTGCGACAGGTGAAACTGCCGCTGGTGATGCCATCCATCACCATCTGCACCTTTCTCACCCTAACCAATTCCTTTAAACTGTTCGACCAAAACTTAGCGCTGACCGCGGGCGCCCCCGAGCGGCAGACCCAGATGCTGGCGCTGGATATTTACAACACCTTCTACGGTCGTACCGGCTGGCAAGGTGTGGGACAGGCGAAAGCGGTGGTGTTCTTCCTGCTGGTGGCGGCCATCGCCGCCCTGCAGTTGGGGCTGACCCGCCGTCGGGAGGTGGAGGCGTGAACAAAACACAGCGTACCGACCGTCTGCTGGGGTGGCTGTTGTGGATTCCCGCGGGGATTTTCCTATTCCCCATCCTGCTGGTGGTTGTCAACTCCTTTAAATCCCGTCTGTATATCTCTTCAGAGCCCTTTGCCCTCCCCGACCCCGTCACATTCGTGGGGGTGGAGAACTATCTCACGGGGTTGCGGTCGGCGGGGTTTGCCGCCGCATTCGGGCGGAGCGTGTTTATCACCGTGGGGGCGGTGGCCCTGCTGGTGGTGGGGTGCAGTATGACCGCCTGGTATATGGCGCGGACCAAAAGCCGCCTGTGTAAGGGGCTGTATTACCTGTTTGTGTTCAGTATGATCGTCCCATTCCAAATGGTGATGTACACCCTCACCTACGTGGTGGGACAGTTAGGGTTAGACACGGTGGTGGGGATCCTCCCCGTCTATTTAGGGTTCGGGTCGGGGTTGTCGGTGTTTATGCTCAGCGGATTCATCCGCAGCATCCCCGCCGAGATCGAGGAAGCGGCCACTATGGACGGGGCAGGACCACTGCAGACCTTTTTTCGGGTGGTGTTCCCCATCCTGCGTCCCACCGCGGTGACGGTGTCTATCCTTAACGCTATGTGGATATGGAACGACTACCTGCTCCCCTATCTGGTGCTGGGCACCGACCAAAAAACCGTACCCGTTGCCATACAAATTGCCATGCAGGGCGCCTACGGCGCCACCGACTACGGCGGTCTGATGGCGATGCTGGTGCTGGCCATCATCCCCATCGTGGCCTTTTATCTGGTGGGGCAGAAATATATCATCAGCGGCGTCATAGCCGGTGCCGTGAAAGGATAGGAGTAGAAGTATGGATAGAGCCATCGAAAAACACGCCCGCCGCCTGTATCAGCGCCCCGCGGAGGAACTGACCCCCCACCAACTCCACCACGCGGTGGCGGGGGCGGCGATGGAGCGTATCTCCCCGGTATGGGAGCGGTCCCGCCGCCGCTGTGCCACCCGTCGGCGGGCCTATTATCTGTCGGCGGAATACCTGATGGGGCGGCTGTGGGATAACAACCTCCTGTGTATGGGGTTGGACGTCCCCTTAG
The DNA here is from genome assembly GCA_045592345.1 of Acutalibacteraceae bacterium. GTDB lineage: Bacteria > Bacillota > Clostridia > Oscillospirales > Acutalibacteraceae > UBA5905. The sequence continues at coordinate 5,793 of JAZNUN010000061.1, forward strand.
GGGATGCCTACGGCAAATTGGAACAGATCGAGGATGCCGCCTTAGGCAACGGCGGTCTGGGACGGCTGGCGGCCTGCTACTTGGACGCCGCCGCCGCCCGCAAACTGCCGCTGGACGGCTACGGCATCCGCTACCGCTACGGCCTGTTCCGTCAAGCCTTTGAAGAAGGTGCTCAAATAGAGCACCCCGACGACTGGCTGTGCCACGGGGACCCCTGGTCGGTGCGGCGGGAGGAAGACGCGGTGACCGTCCCTGTCTGCGGCGGAGTACGGGCAGTGCCCTATGATATGCCGGTGGTGGGATACGGCGGCGGCTACGTGGCCACCTTGCGGCTGTGGCAGGCGGAGCCGCTGACCCCCTTTGACCTATCCCTATTCAACGCGGGACAGCACGACAAGGCGGTGCGGCAGAAAAACCGTGCCGAGGACCTGTGTCGGGTGCTGTACCCTTCTGACGCCACCGCCCACGGACGGTTGCTCCGCCTGCGGCAGCAGTATTTCTTCGCCTCCGCCTCAGTGCAGGATATGCTCCGCCGCTATGAGGCGGAGCACGGGGCAGAGTGGGATAAACTGGCGGATTGGATGACGGCGCAGCTCAACGACACCCACCCCGTCATCGCCATCCCCGAGCTGGTGCGGCTGTTGATGGAGCGGGGTGTGGATTTCGATACCGCGGCGGATACTGCCACCCACGTATTCAACTACACCAACCACACCATGATGCAGGAGGCCATGGAAAAATGGGATATGCCCACCCTGCGGCAGGTCTCCCCCGCCATCGCCACCCTGATACGGCGGCTGCACCGTCGGTTTGTGAGGGAACTGGACGCCCTGAACATTTCCGCCGAGGATAGGGCCGAATTGGAGATTCTGCAGGACCAAACGGTGCATATGGCGCGGTTGGCCTGCCGCTATTCCACCCGCATCAACGGGGTGGCCGCCCTGCACACCGAGATCTTACAGCAGGACGTGCTGGCGGCGTGGCACAGCCTGTACCCCAATAAGATTCTCAACGTGACCAACGGCATCACCCCGCGACGGTGGCTGATACTATGCAACCCCGCCCTGGCGGCGCTGGTGACCGAACTGTTGGGGGACGACGGGTGGGTCACCGACCTAACCCGTCTTAGGGAACTGTCCCGCTATGGGGACGACCCCGCGGTGATGGAACGGTTTGCGGAAATCAAGCGGGAGAACAAACGCCGTCTAGCGGCGCATCTGCAGGAGCGAGAGAGGGTATCGATCAACCCCGATGCCCTGCTGGACGTGCAGGTGAAGCGACTCCACGAATACAAGCGGCAACTGCTGAACATCCTGTGTATTTTGGAACTTTATTTTGAAATAAAAGAGGGGTCGCTGACCGATTTCCCACCCACGGTATTTCTGTTCGGCGGCAAAGCCGCCCCGGGCTATGCCCGCGCCAAGGGCATCATCCGCCTGATTCACGCCGTAGCGGCACTCATCGCCGCCGACCAACAGGTGCGGGACACCCTGCTGGTGGTGTTTGTCACCGATTATAACGTGTCCTATGCTCAGCGCATCATCCCTGCCGCCGACGTGTCGGAGCAGATCTCCACCGCCGGCACCGAGGCCAGCGGCACGGGGAATATGAAGCTGATGCTGAACGGGGCGGTGACCCTGGGCACTTACGACGGCGCCAACATCGAAATTGTGGAGGAAGCGGGCGCAGAGAACAACTATATCTTCGGGGCGCGGGTAGAGGAAATCCCTCACCCCGACCGCTACCGTCCCCGCGATCTGTACGAAAATGACCCCCGCATCCGCCGCTGTGTGGATGCCCTGGTGGACGGTGTCCTGGACGACGGGGGGACGGGGATGTTCCGCGAACTGTACACCGCCCTGCTGGACGGGGCGGCGTGGCACGCCCCCGACCACTACCACGTGCTGGGGGATTTTGCCGCCTGTCTGGAGGCGAAAAAGCGGGTAGCGACAGATTGGCGGGATGACAGAGCCGCCTTTACCGCCAAGCAGTGGCGGAATGTGTGCGGGGCGGGTAAGTTCTCCGCCGACCGCGCCGTGAAGGAGTATGCGAAAGAGATTTGGGGCGTGAAATAAGTGTAAAAAAGCACCACCCGTGTAGGGTGGTGCTTTTTTCTTTGTTTCGTCAATCATCGAATTTTTCGTGCAATGCATTTTCCAATGCTTGGATACGACTTTCCAATTCGAGCATTTTCTTCTCATAAGCTTTCGTAATTTCAAACACAAACCAAACAATGAAGCCTACCAGTATGGCAACGGCAATTTCTATGGCAATAATATTCCCCGTTTCTACGAGTCGCCAACCGCCGACAAATACCAATAGGTATATAAATACGAAAGATACGACCCAACAAACAAGCAGATGTTTAAGCATAGACAGTAGATTTTTCTTCATTTGTTACTCTCCTTTGCCGTGTTGATGGAGGCGATAAGGATGCGGCGGATGGTACCACATTGATTGTAGGCTTTTTTAGTCATTTCTCTATCCATCAATTCCGATTTTACAAACAGTTCAAGCCAATACTCCGTTTCATAGCACTCCTTAAGTGCTATTTGTAATTTGGCAACAAAATCCGCTTTTCCGTGGGCATAGTTGGCTTCATGGACGTTGGCACCGATGGATGTAGCGGAACGCTCTAATTGATTGACAATGGAATAGTGTCCTTTGATCTGCTCGCAAATTTTGATGATTTGTACTGCAAAATCGGTGGACAATTCTCTGAGTTTGGATTCGGCCATAACGCACACCGCCTTTCTCACACGATTATAGCATAGTTATATAGTAAGGTAAAGTGAAATATTTGCCCTTGGCAAATATGAAATAATAACCTACGGTTATTGTGAAATTTTCTGCTGACGCAGAAAGTGAAATGAAATAAATCCCTCACGCGCCGCAGCGCATTTCACGTTGCGTAGCAACATTTCACACGCGCTGCGTATTTCATAAATCCCGTCAGGGATTTATTTCGTTGAAAAAGAGGCACGCTGTTATACAGCGTGCCTCTTTTTCTGGTGACCCGTCGGGGACTCGAACCCCGGGCCCTTTGATTAAAAGGCTATTTGTAAAACCTTAAAAGCCGTTGCGGTTGATGGGTTTGTAGTCATTTACTGACACCCATATGACACCCACCGAGTTCTTTCCCGGTGGGGGTTTCGTTTACTCTTTCTTCACTCCCTGCAGGCGTTTCACAAAATCACTCACATAATTGGCGCCGCGGCTGATAATGATACCCGTCAACACGACGCCCAGCCAGGGCACGGCAAATACCACACCGACCACCGCGAACAGATCCGCGCCGGTGGCAAGGCAGATCAACACACCCAGCACGATGGCAACTAACTGCGTCACCGCCGTTTTCCACGCACCGCCCACGAAGGCCTTGCCGATGCTCTTGCCGTACTCGATGAAGGCCTCAATGATGATGGCCAGCACGATAATAAGTACGATACCCGTCATTTCCTCACCTCCTCTCACAATTTGACCCAGCCAGACACGTACAGCCCGACAGGCTTTTTGTTTACCCGCTCCGGCTTATTGGTGACACGGTAGCGCCCGTTGACCTTCTTACCGTCATACAGATAGAAGGTGCCGGTGCGGACCTTAGCCGCCGTGCCGGTGCTGGACACGTACAGGTTGTCCTTGTTCAGTTTCACCACGTCGCCGGCCTTAGGCTCTGCCTTGACCACGGTGGTCTCCTGCTTGGGCTGCTCCTTCACGGGGGGCGCATACACCAGACCCAGCAGCTCGCACAGTGCCTGTGCGCGCTCCTCCACCAGCAGATCCATGCCCACCGTGTGGAACCAAGCGCAATCCTCCGCATTATCGTGGAAGAAGAGCTCGTCATACAGACAGGTCATCTTGGTGGCACGGATCTCGTACAGATTGCGGGTCACCACCTTATGTACCGCCATGCACTTGCAGTACTTGTGAATGACCTGCGCCGCCGCGATGGCGGCCGCACTATTCCAGCACATGGTCATACTGTAGCGGCCACCGCCGGCATTGGTGTGGACCACGTAGCAGATCTTCGCGCCCCACTTATTAGCCTCCGCCACGCGCTTCCGCATTCCGACGTCGCCCTTCCACGCGGGATTGGCCACCTTTACGTCGGCGCCCAGCACCCGCATACGGGCGGCCAGCTTGTCCGCAAAGGCAATGCAGTGGGTGTTTTCACTGCAGGTCTGGGGACATTTGGTGCGGTTGTCCACGGCGTGCCCCGCCGGGGAGATGTACAATTTCGGTTTCGTTGCCATAATCTTTTCCTCCTTATTTTCGGCCTTGCGGCCGTTTATCCGATTCCTAATTTGATCATCACCCAGCCGATCAACCCGGCCACGATTGCCAGCAGAGCTTTTTCCACAATGCTGTCCCACCGTTGCCCGGGCTTATCGGCCAACATCTTCACGTCGGCTTTGATCTCTTTCATATCGCTATCCATGTCCTCCTGCTTTTGGGCAATGGAGGCCACAGACCGGACCAGTTCTGTGATGTCCTCCTGCGCTTTCTCGATCTTCTCGATACGCCGCTTGTTGCCCCTCGCCAGATCCTCCACTTTAACCAGGCGCTCGAGATCCAAATCATCCATAGTGCACCTCCTATTCTTGTTACTCAATCGTTACCAAGTGAAGCTATCCGCCCACCAGGCGTTATCCTCGCTCGGTGTTGCGCCGATTTTAATACACTTGACCGTGCGTGTTGCTCTGTCGATGATAAAACTGTTCAAGGACAGTTTATCCGCATCCGCAGTTCGGTCAAGCGATGTCGCCCATCGTTTTGTCGGCGTGGTACTGTTTACCACAACATAGTTCATCCCGTTATACACCGACAAACTATCTTCGTGGACGTGACCGCAGAAATGACCGATAAACTCTCTCGCACCCTGCTCCGTGAAATCGTAGGTGATCTTTGAAGACCCACTCACGGTGACATTCGCTGTGCCAGCCGTGCCGTCAGCAAAAGCCTTGCACAGAGCAACAACGGCAGGGCTGCTAATGCCACGGTTATGGAACGGGGCGGCGTTGGCAGCGTTTGTGGCCTCATCGGTCACGCCAACCTCTGCGCCAGTAATCGGGGGAATGTGCGACACCATCATCACCGCCCAGCCCTCGGGAACACACAAGGCAACATCTCGCACCCACTCCACTTGATAGGTGGATTTTACGCCAGCCCAAACAAGCTGGGAATTGGTGCAAGTGAGAACATCAACATCCTCTTTGATCTCCGTGGTGTTCAAGCACACCATACGGATTTTTTGGCGGGGGAAATCGACATAATAATAGCCGGCGTAGGGGTGGGCGGGGTCGATTACCATTCCGTGCTTTTCTCCCCTCGCATTTGCGTGGAGATAAAATTCCTTTGCCGTAATGCGATCTGCCTTATCATCCGTCCCGTCACAACTATCGTGATTACCCTTGACGGCATACACGGGGCAGTTGGCGTGTTTCTCTGCCATCTCCATTAGGGCATCAATGTAGCCCAGCGAAGCGGCTTTGCTTTCATCACCAATAATGAAATCACCAGCCATCATCACGAAATCGTGATTGACCAGTTTTGTCCACGCCGACGATGCTTCCACATTAGGCAAAATCGTCTTATTGTCAGCCAGCAAGTGCATATCTGCCATCATAGCAAAGGTTAGGGTATTGGCATCTTGCTTGTCGTAGTAGTCGGGTTTTGCCGCTTCGATATTGGCGATAAAGTGATCCTGCAATGCGGGATATACCGTACCCGTCTGCTGTACCTCGGCATTCGGCAGGTTCTCCATTGCTTCCGCAAGGTCAGCAACATCGGTTTGTAGGTTGGTAACATCGGTTTTTAAGCCAGCGACATCGGTTTCCAGCACCGCCACCTTATCCACCAAGCCTGGGGTTGTTTCAACCTCTTCATCCTCGCCATCGTCCTCTTGGGTCAGGGCGAGTGTTGCGGTCCCCTCAAAGCCATCGGGATATTGCTCCGTGACCCATCTGTCCATCGTGGCAAGGTCAGGCTCGTTGCCCTCTCCAAATACAGCGGTCAAGTCAATACACATAATATTGTCAACATAGCATTTAACGCCGACAATATCGGTAGTACCGTAGTTGTTGGAAATCAACACGTACATACTGCTACTCGGCAGTGTCAGCAAGTCCACAATAGAGGACATATAGCACCACGCATCTAAAACGGGCCGTGTGGTTTCAAGTGTGGTTTGGTGGGTGCCCTCCGTTCCGGAAGGTTTGGCACTCACCGTGGGGGGTAGCATACCCTCGTACTTAACCTTGGCACACACGTACACCCGATGCCCGACTGCACTCGTTAGAGCAGACCTTACGTTGGAGGTTCTCAACTGATTTATCTTGTTTTCGGGGGCGGTGGCGGTCAAGCACAGTACCCCGTCGGTTACAGTCATATCCCAACCTGTGCCGTTCACCATATTGTAGCCCGTTGACCCGTCAGCAAACTGCGGGTTGGTGACAATGTTGGTAACGGTTACGGTTTCCACGGGTTCGGGGTCGGGTTCGATAGTGACACCAAACAGGGTGTTTTCAACCGTTGTTACCCGATTGTCCAACTCACCCCCGCCGTTATTTTTTAATTCCTCGATTTCTCGTAACGCACGCCCCATATCGGCGTTGAAATCGCCCATCATTCCGTGAACATTAAGAAATTCAGCGGAAACCTGTGCAAATTCACCCGCCACCGCAGAGTTTGCCACAGGATTGCTCGACGCGGCATTCAGTTCGGTGTCCACCGATAGCTTATCTGCAGCCGCTGCGGCCGCCTGTGCGCTGGTTGCGGCCTCCTCGGCACTGGCGGCCGCGGCGAGGGCGGCTTCCTGTGCCGATTGGCTGTAGCGTCTGGCACTCTCGGCCTGATTGGCCGCAGCGGACGCGGCGGATTCGGCGCTTTTTCGGTGGTTGTCGGCTCGCGCGGCCGCTTCCTCAGCCGCCGCACTGTGCTGGTTTGCCGTCGCGTCGTGTTCCGCCGCAACTTCTGCGTACCGTTTCGCGGC
>JAZNUN010000062.1:0-28388 GCA_045592345.1 Acutalibacteraceae bacterium
GTATGATTTTTGTCATACCATCAAAAATAGAGTTATCTCGTATTTTCGGGATAACTCTATTTACATATATAACTTGAAAATAACAATAAAAAATGTTATATTAAATTAAAGAAAAAGCTTGTTGTTATGCGGAAAATTCAACTTGTGGAAATGGCTTCCACAAGTTGAAAACAATAGCCTCCCTCTGATGAGGGAGGTGGCAAAACTTTAGTTTTGACGGAGGGAGAGAATATGAAAGAATATAATAAAGCAAATATCCCTCTTGCAAAAACTTTAAGGAAAAATATGACACCTTGGGAACGAAAACTTTGGTATGAGTTTTTAAGATATTACCCCATAAGATTTCAAAGGCAAAAAGCCATAGGAAATTATATTGTTGATTTTTATTGTGCAAAAGCAAGCCTTGTTGTTGAGCTTGCCGGTGGCGGACATTATACACCAGAGCAAATAGAAAAAGACAAAGCTAGAACGAAAGAGTTAGAGGGTATGAATTTAACAATTTTAAGGATTTGTAATTTGGATATTGACCGAAATTTTAGAGGTGTATGCGAATATATAGACTTGACTGTTAAAAACTCTCTCCCTCAGTCAGCTTCGCTGACAGCTCCCTCGTTAGAGGGAGCCGAAAACTAACTTGTCCCCAATTTAACACAAGCATATACTGACAACACGGAGGGATAATCTATGAAAAAGCATTACACTTGCGGCATCATTTTATTATCTGTTATCGCTATTTTAGTCGGAGGATTTTTTATCCTCAAAAATGTCTTAGAGCCTAAAACATACTCCGATGCAAAAATAGAATGCATAAAAGTTCTCAATAAAAATCGCACTGGATTAAATGAATTTGCGGAAAAACTTTTAACAGAAACTCCACATTCTATGGCAGGTGAATATCCAAAATCTCCCTATGATTCGTTCAAGGGATATAGCTGTCACGTTACCGATCGTCACGACGCTGTATTCAGCGTCGGCTCGCAAGGTATGCTGGGCGGACAGTACTGGTCCTTAATGTATACCGCCGACGGCACCTACCGTGACCAACCCGAGACATATTACGAGGTTTGGGATGGCAACAACATTATTAAGGCTGAGCATATTGATGGCAACTGGTGGTATCTGTGGGAAGATTATGATGCAACAGAATATAGCAATCAATGATACAAAGAACTCCTGCGTTCACACACAGGAGTTCTTATCACATTACGATATTTAGCAGAACCAATCCAATTACGCCGGGTAGCCCCATCACGCTCGCCACACCACAGGTCAACCAGCCGAATCCTAATCCAATACCCGTCCAAGCAGCGGACAGATGTACCAACACTAACGCGAGCCATCCCAAAACTGCCGAATGCCACGCCTGTTTTAGCAATCGCACATCTATTCCCCCCACAAGTGTGACCTTTCGGTGCAGGTTACCCCTTGCTGTCTCGCGGTGCGTAGCAAATAGCGATACTGTGCCCGCAATGATTCTAACTCGTAGATGCACCCTTCAATCAAATCCGGGTCATTCTCCATCTGAAAACGGCTCTGCACAGCATCAATTGCCGCACACACCTCACGTATGGAAACAATAATCGGATGTGGCGGCACTTCATCTCGAATTAGTAGTTTTTGTAGACGTGTCTGCATTTGGTCCACCCTTTCTTATAGCATTTCTATGCTCAGTATGGGACTTTTAGACACGGTTCATACAAAAAAGACTCCGCCAAATGGCGGAGCCTTTTCGTTTAATAGATTTACCAGCTCAGCTCGGCATCGTTGGTGTTGCCGCCAGCGGTAGTGGTGGTGGTAGTGCCGCTACCGGTGGTAGTGGTGGTAGTCTCACCCTCGTGATCGTGATCGTGATCGTGATCATGGTCATGAGCGGTGGTAGTAGTAGTGGTACCGGAAGCGTCTCCACTGTTGCTCAGAGCCTCGTTGCTCAGGAACTTGGTCACCAGCATACCGGCCAAAACCAGCACAAAGAAAGCAACAGCAATAACCTTGGTCCACTTAGCCAGCTTCATATCCAGAGTCTTAGCGGCACCTTTATCCAGGAAAGTGTCGGCGGCACCGGAAATAACGCCTACATTGGCCTGACGTCCCTCCTGCAGAAGAACCACAAGAATGATGGTCAAAGAAGCGATAATCAGAACAGCGCCGATAATCCACTCCCAAACAGACAAAGCATTTGCGCTTGCAGCTAACAGATTCATAATCATTTGTATATACCCTCCAAAAACATTACTGGTATGAAATCCAATATATATTAGCATAAGAATTTACGAATTGCAAGACTTTTTTTGCTCGAGACAGCATAATTATTGATTTTTTGCCAAAAATACATTCAGCAACGGTTATTGAACCACGCGTTTGCCATAACCGCTGCCGAAAACCGCCACCGATTCTTCGGCAGCGGTTTTCTTTTTATAATAATGATAACTGTTCACCGAAATCTTCTGCCTGCGGCATCGCTCCGGCTGCAGGCAAACTTCGCGTGCGGTAACGACTCTCCTTATTCAGGGAACCTGCTACATACGGAATGACATTCTGCAATGTATGACGTCCCTTCAAAGTCATCACCTGTACACCCACAGTATTGCGGGTTGATTTCGGTGCGATAGCACCGGTATGCAATAATAACCGCCGTCCGGAAGTAGAGGTCAGCAAGAACTCACTGTCCTGAGGCGCGTAATAGGCTGCTATCAGCGGTGATTTATCGCTGTAGGCTCCAATAAGTTTGCGGCGATTGGTCTTGGTGGCATAGGCGGCCATTTCTACCTTAGCAACCTTTCCGTTTTCGTAGAAGAACAGCATATAACCGGTATACTCAGTTAGGACAGCCATGTAGCGAGTGCTCTCCCCTTCTGCGAAGCCAAGCCTTGCAGGGATATAGTCACCCATTACGCTGGTTTTAGTATCCTTAAAGTCGTTGGCATGACTCTTATATACCGTACACTGATCGCTAAAGAACAGCAAATCGCGATTGTTAGAGGCCTCTACTGTCTGCTGAATCTCGTCACCGTCTTTCAGCTTGTGTTCACCGCTCATACGCAGCGACTGCGGTGTGATCTTTTTGAAGTAACCATCGCGGGTAAAGAAGAAGGTACAAGGATAATCCACGATCTCCTCTGCCTGCTCGGTCTCCTCCACAATATCAGTGGCATAAATCAACTGTGTACGACGGGGCTGACCGTATTTTTTGGCAACATCTTGCAACTCGTTGATGATAATGCGACGAATACGCGCCTTACTCTTAAGGGTGTCCTCAAGATCGGCTACCCGTGCCTCTAATTCGGCCACGTCAGCCAGACGTTTAACAATATATTCACGGTTCAAATGACGCAGTTTAATCTCTGCCACGTATTCGGCCTGGATCTTATCAATGCCGAAACCAATCATCAGGTTCGGCACCACTTCGTCCTCCTCCTCGGTCCCTCGTACGATTTCGATGGCCTTGTCAATATCCAACAGAATCTTCTCCAAGCCCTTTAACAGGTGCAAACGCTCCTTAGCCTTGGTTAGATCGAAATAGGTGCGACGACGGACGCACTCCATACGGAAAGCGATCCACTCATCCAACAAACCGCGAACACCCATAACCATAGGCACGCCGCCTACCAACACGTTAAAGTTGCATCCGAAAGAATCCTCTAAAGGAGTGGACGCGAACAGTTTGTTCATCAGCTTGTCCGGATCAGTACCGCGTTTGAGGTCAATGGTTATCTTAAGACCCTGTAGATCGGTCTCATTGCGTATGTCATTGATTTCTTTGACTTTACCCGCTTTAACCAAATCGGTCACCTTGGCAATGATTGCCTCGATGCTGGTGGTATAAGGAATTTCGGTTACATCGATACAGTTATTGGACTTATCGTATGTGTATACAGAACGCACTTTAACGCTTCCACGACCGGTATCGTAGATCTTTTCCAGGTCCTCGCGTCTATAGATGAGCTGACCGCCGCCGGGAAAATCGGGTGCCTTCAATGTAGACAGAATATCATGCTCAGGGTCCTTCAGCAGAGCAATGGTGGTCTCGCATACCTCCTCCAAATTGAAGGAGCAGATGTTACTGGCCATACCAACCGCGATGCCCAGATTGTTGTTCACCAGAATCGTGGGGAATGTCACTGGGAACAATAGCGGCTCCTGTAACGTAGCATCAAAGTTATCCACAAAATCTACGGCATCCTTATCAATATCCGCAAACAACTCCGCTGCAATAGGCGCCAACTTCGCCTCGGTATAACGGGATGCGGCGCACTCCATATCGGTGGAATACGCCTTACCGAAGTTACCCTTGGACTCTACAAAGGGGTGTAATAACGCCTCGTTACCGCGGGACAGACGCACCATGGTGTCGTAGTTGGCGGCGTCGCCGTGGGGATTGAGTTTCATCGTCTCACCGGCGATACGTGCAGATTTAATCAATCCGCCCTTGAGTAGACCCATCGTGTACATCGTATACAGCACCTTACGGTGAGAAGGCTTAAAGCCGTCAATCTCAGGGATAGCACGGGACATAATCACGCTCATAGCGTAAGGCATATAGTTTTCCCGCAGGGTATCGGTGATGATCTGTTGCTCCACCTCACCCGACCCGATAATGTGAGCATTCTGCGGTAAACCCTTGGTGGGTTTTACAGACTCTTTTTTACTCTTCCTTGCTGCCATTTAAACCCACCTCCTTACGCCAGGTCTAACATATCCAGATATTCTGCGCCGTGTTCGGCAATAATACGCTTACGGCCATCCAAATCATCACCCAACAGCACATCAAAAATATGAGCGGTCTCCTCCACGTCTGTAGGATTAACCTTGACCAGACGGCGGGTATCGGGATGCATAGTGGTCAAAGACATCATCTCAGGCTCGTTTTCACCAAGTCCCTTAGAGCGCTGGATGATATACTTTTGGTCATCAATCTCTTCCAATATCTTGGATTTTTCATTTTCGTTGTAGGCAAAATACGTGTCGGTCTTAGTATTGATTTCATACAGCGGCGTTTCCGCGATATATACATAACCTTTTTCAATCAAAGTGGGCGTTAACCGATACAGCATTGCCAAAATCAAGGTGCGAATCTGGAAGCCGTCCACGTCCGCATCGGTACAGATGATTATCTTATTAAACCGTAGCAAATTCAGGTCAAAGGTAGCCAAGTTCTTGTTTGACTTGGAGCGAACCTCGACACCGCAACCAAGAATCTTCAACAGATTTACAATAATCTCACTCTTGAAGATTTTATCAAACTCCGCTTTCAAGCAGTTCAGAATCTTACCGCGGACGGGAATGACCGCCTGGAATTCAGAATCGCGGGCCTGTACCACAGCACCCATAGCGGATTTACCCTCCACGATGAACAATTCGCGCTTGCTGACGTCACGGCTACGGCAATCCACAAAACCGGGAACACGGGAAGCCAAATCGTTACCGGTCTGTAGTGTCTTTTTCAGGTTCAATCGAGTTGTTTCTGCCTTTTCACGGCTGCGCTTATTGATCAAGACCTGTTCGCACAGCTTGTCCGCGTCCATTTTATTTTCAATAAAATAGACCTCCAAATTATGCCGCAGGAAATCGGTCATTGCTTCTTGAATGAACTTGTTATTGATTGCCTTTTTGGTCTGGTTCTCATACGAGGTTTGGGTAGAAAACGAAGAAGAAACCAATACCAAGCAATCCTGTACATCCTGGAAGGTAATTTTTGACTCGTTTTTCAGATACTTACCCGCTTTTTTCAGATAAGCATCGATCTGAGAAACAAAAGCACTCTTGACAGCCTTATCGGGGCTGCCGCCGTGCTCCAGCCAACTGGAGTTGTGATAGTATTCCAATAGGTTGACCTTGTTGGATACACACATAGCCACATTCAGTTTCACCTTATACTCAGGCTTATCGTCACGATCGCGGCCTACACGCTCAGCACTCCAAGATTGGATAGAAGTCATGGCCTTATCATCGGCATATTCCTTTACGTAATCCGCAATACCGTTCTCATATACGTAGTCGGTGGTATTGAAGCTACGCCCCTCTTGGTTACGGAACTGAAAGAGAATACCGGGGTTGACAATGGCCTGACGGCGCAACACGTCATCGAAGTACTCAATCGGTGCGGCAATCTCAGTAAAGACCTGAATATCCGGCTTGAATTTAATTTTGGTGCCGGTGTCTTTCTTAGAGTAAGGTTCTTTCTTCAGCCCACCTATGTTCTCGCCGTGCTCAAAGTGCAACGTATACACAAAGCCGTCACGTTTCACCTCTACGTCCATATACTCAGAGGCGTACTGGGTGGCACAAGCGCCAAGACCATTTAAGCCAAGAGTATAATCATCCGTATCGTATTTACCGCCGGCATATAATTCACAGAAGATCAATTCCCAGTTAAAACGCTGTTCCTTCTGATTAAAATCCACAGGGATACCGCGACCAAAATCCTGCACCTCAATGGAGTGGTCCTCATAGCGGGTGATGAGAATCTTACTACCGTAACCGGCCCGAGCCTCATCCACCGAATTGGACAAAATCTCAAAAATTGCGTGCTGACAGCCTTCAAGCCCATCAGAGCCAAACATAACACCGGGACGCTTGCGGACACGGTCAGCGCCCTTAAGTGCGGTGATACTCTCGTTACCGTAAACAGGTTTCTTGGTAGCCATACGAATAGGCCTCCTTAATGCAACATACTGTGTTTCAACAATGTATTGTAACCTATATGTGGGGTTTCTGTCAAGATGTCAATTACCGCAAACAAGCATAGCAAAACCAATCGAACAACAAAATGTTGACAGAAACCAGATTTGTCGCTATTATATATTGTATAAATTTAGAAAGGGGTATCATTCAATGCCTGACCCGGATCCTGCCAGTATGATGATTACTTACGCTGCAACGTTTATTTTCCTACTGTTACTGACGGCGCTGTTTCATATTTGCGATGAAGCTTTTTTCGCTATCGGAGAAACACGAATACGCGAATTAGAGGAACTTGGTAGCCGCAAAGCCCCAAAAATTCTCAAATTGATCGCAAAGGAGCGTCAATTTACTTCACGCATACGATTAAACACACTGCTCTGTAGCGTCGCTGCTGTCATCGTTTTCACGCAGTTTACGCCCTCGCTCTCCACACTGTTGATGGGCGTTTTTGGTGTAACGGGAAATACCTTTACAGTAGAAATCGCCTATATTCTACTACTGTTTTTCGCAGTAATTCTCTTAGGTTCGTTCGCAAATCTCCTACCCCGTCGTCTGGTACATCTTAACGCAGAAGGCGTGTCTATGGCATTGGTGGATATATTTGCATTTTTCTATGCACTACTGTATCCCTTGTACGGTTTTTGTCGCCTGCTGACTTGGCCTTTAATCAAAATCACCGGTATGGACCCCAACGAGGACCCCGACAAGGTCACCGAGGATGATATTATCGAACTTATCGAAGACGTGGAAGAAATCGGTGAACTGGAAGAGTCACAGAAGGATATGCTGAACAATATCTTTGAGTTTGACGATATTACCGCCTCCGAGATCATGACCCCCCGAACCGATATGATTTCCATAGAAGTTAACGACCCTCTTTCTTCTGCCATTGAGTCGGCGATAGAAAACGGCTATTCTCGCCTTCCTGTATACGAAGATGATATTGACCATATCATTGGTATCCTTTATATCAAGGACTTGTTGTCTTATGTAGGAAAGGCATTGCCAAAGACCGTTAATATCCGCACGTTCCTGCGGGAAACACATTTCGTTCCCGATACCAAAAAGTGTGACGAACTGTTTGATGAAATGAACGAAAAGCATCTACAGATGGCTATTGTGGTTGATGAATACGGCGGTGTCGCCGGTATCGTCACCATAGAGGACCTGCTGGAGTCTATCGTAGGTAATATGCAGGATGAATTTGATCACGAAGAAGATGAGGTTACTCGTTTAGATGACGATTCTTTTGAAGTAGACGGCACCTTAAGCATCGGCGAACTGGGTGAACTGTTAAACTGCGAATTCCCCGAAGGCGATTACGATACGGTGGCCGGTTTCTTGCTGGATCTGTTGGGACACATCCCCGATGAGGACGCCGAAACAGTCATTGAATACGAGGACCTCACCTTTACGGTTCAACAGATGGAGGATAGACGCATTGAACAGGTGTTGATTTGCCGTACCCCCAAAGATTCCTCTGCATCTACCGAAATCGAATGATAGCTACGCCGTCGGATCAATTCTCCGGCGGCGTTTCATAACGGAAGGAGGCACAATACATGATACAGAACTATCAAAAATGGTTGGATAACGAACTCTCTCGCATAACTGATAGCGACACCGTTCCTCGACTGCTTCTCCATGTCTGTTGTGCCCCCTGTTCCAGCTATGTATTAGAGTATCTCAGCCAGTATTTTGACATCACCTTGCATTTTTATAATCCCAATATCTCTCCCGCTTCCGAATATGAGTATCGCGCCGCTGAATTGACACGCTTGGTCAATGAGATGCCGCTGTTTCGCCCCGTTACGGTTGACATTACTCCGTACGATCCGACTCCGTTCACTTCAATTTCTCAAGGATATGAAAATCTGCCCGAGGGGGGTGAACGGTGCACAAAGTGTTACCAATTACGCTTAGAAGAAGCCGCCCGTACTGCCGCCGACGGTCATTATGACTATTTCACAACCACCTTATCCATCAGCCCTCTAAAGGATGCACGACGATTAAATACTATCGGCAGAGCATTAGCTGAGCAATATGGAATTCCCTATCTATATTCTGATTTCAAAAAGCGCGAAGGATATAAACGCTCCATAGAACTATCCGCAGAACACCACCTGTATCGTCAAGATTATTGTGGTTGTGCCTTCTCCAAAAGAGATGCAGAAATCCGCAAGAACAGACATAAAGAATAGGTTGCAATTTCACAACAACTGTGCTATACTGCATTCTGTGATCCTTATGCGGGCGTGGTGGAATGGCAGACACGCTGGTCTTAGGAGCCAGTGCTCACGCGTGCGGGTTCAAGTCCCGCCGCCCGCACCAGAAAAAGACCTTGTCGAAAGACAAGGTCTTTTTCAACTAAATCCACCCTGTCGGGTGGGTGAAATATTGCTTCGCAATGTGAAATTCTCGCTTCGCCCGAGTAAAATCGCTGCGGCAGTGGGGGGATTTAATTTCACATTTTGCTTTAGCTAAATATTTCACCAAAGACGCAAGTCTTTGATTTTACCGTGAGCATGAGCGAACGATTTCACTAAACAAAGTGAGAGTTCGAATTCATACGCAAACTCACGAAAGTATCTTTTTGTTTAAGGTGCTTTGAGGCTCTTGTTCATGCTCTTAAATTTCGATTAATTTTCTCATAATACATTGCGACCATCACTTCCCTATGCTATAATACTTTTGTATTCACAATTTAAGGAGTGACCAGAGTGAATAAACAAATCTTTAACTATATTATCACCCCTGCCATTGTTCCTGCCGACACAGAATCCTCTATCACTATCCATCCTTTAGGAGAAAACACCCAATTTCTCGCTGATGTATCATACACCATAGAAATCCGACCTGTAGAAACCTTCTGCAATGATTATGCAAACCTATCCGTCACCCGATACAGCATAATCCCCAACGAAGCCGGAAGCCTGGTCATTACCCATCATTTTGTTGGCGAACAGCGCCACGCCATTAAACTGATCCGTCCGCAAGAAGATCTTGACTCCACGCCGTATCGCGATATCACTCATCGCGGAAAGTTCCACGACAATAAAGAAGCTATTTTGTGCGTCTATTCCCTGGAGAAAGATCTATATGGTACCCGTTGCTTTAAAGGCGAATTACATTGCCACACCTATGAATCTGACGGCATTCAAGATGTTCGCCACACAGTAGGTAATTACAGAGCCGCAGGATATGATTTTTTAGCTATCACCGACCATTACATATCTATGAGCGCAGAAAAAGCACAGCAAGTCTACGCGGACGCACCTATGGATATGACGATATTATTAGGCGAAGAATGTCACATACCCACCGAACAGATTCACGCCGTACACATCGGCGGGACCCTCAGCGTCAACGCCCTTTATCGCAACAATCCCGATCAAGCGAAACTTGAAGTGTCCGCTATTGAGGGAGAACTGAAACACCTCCCCACCCATATTAACAAGAACGACTACGCTTGGCGGGTATGGATTGCACGCAAAACTCACGAATGCGGTGGATTATCTATTTTGACACATCCCCATTGGATCTGGTTTGATACCTATTTTATGGCCTCGGCCATTACGCAGCAGCTGTTGGCAGACGGCATCTATGATGCATTGGATATTACCGACCAAGAAGCCGACACCACAGTCGCTCTGTGGGCAGAAATGCAAACCAACAGCAACCGTATACCTGTAGTTGGATGCAGTGACAGCCATCGCACTGACGCCTCAAATCCATCTCGTCCCGTGAAAGGCGGCTATACCCTAGTGTTCGCCAAGAACCGGCATGAAGATGCTCTCCTATCCGCCATTAAAGAGGGAAACTGTGTAGCCGTTAACGCCGTTGGAGACCCCGAAAGGATATACGGACCTTATCGACTGGTAAAATTCGCCCGTTTCCTCTTAGACAACTACTACCCTATGTATATGCGTTTATGTTACGGGCAAGGCCCTTTGGCTACTGCCTACCCCGCAACCCAAGATGCCTTATCCCTGCTCAATCAGCAATCTGAAAGCTTTGCCCGCCACTTTTTTGGATATTAAAAGGACTGAATGATGAAATTACTTAAACCAATTCGTATATTTGCCGCCGTCGTGGGGGGCTGTATTTTACTTGGAAGCATATCAGCCATCGTTGCAAGCAGATACGTAAAAAGATCTACATCTGCCCACATCATCTCACCGGAGGATGCGGTTACGCTCAATGATGTGGATTGCATATTGGTTCTAGGATGTCAAGTGAAAGCAGATGGTGTCCCCAGCCACATGCTTGAAGATCGACTGCTCCGCGGTGTTGAACTGTACAATGCACAGGCAGCCCCGAAACTCCTGATGAGCGGTGACCACGGACAAGACAATTACAACGAAGTTGGCACAATGAAGCAATACGCCATAGACGCAGGTATCCCCTCCTCTGACGTGTTTATGGATCACGCCGGATTCTCAACCTACGAAAGTATGTATCGGGCTAAGGAAGTCTTCGGCGTAAAGAAAATGGTCATTGTCACCCAAAAATATCACCTCTATCGCGCCTTGTATATTGCTGAAAAAATGGATATCGAAGCCTACGGCATATCCGCAGATTATCGAAGCTATTGGGGTCAAGGTAAACGCGAGATTCGGGAAATCATGGCCCGTTGCAAAGATATGCTGTCCACAGCGTTTAACGTGCCTCCGACCTATGTCGGTGAACCCATTTCTATTCACGGCGACGGAGATATTACAAACGATTAAAACGAGCCTATGAGATGACAAACTCTCATAGGCTCGTTTATTCAAATCGCATATTACGTATAAATGCATCAGAAAAATACGAATCTGTTGCTAACTCTACCTTGCGCCATGTAGATATTCCTTCGCAATTCGGTTGAAACAGTAATTCTGCTGCTCCTTCTAATGCCGCATTGCCAACAAAGGTAACCTTATGCTCCAATCCCCCCGGAAACAAGCCAATTCGTGCGGCATTACGCAAATTCAGCGTATTACCGAACCCCCCTGCTAAATACAGGCGATCCACCTCTTCAGCAGTAATATTCGCCCTATATAGTAGTGTTTCTATACCGGAACGGATCGCACTCTTAGCCACTGCCAATGCGTGTATATCCGCGCGGGTCAGGTTGATGGAATCTGTAAAGGGATAAGATTCCAGACTTAATGTGCCGTCGTTGTCCAATTCATCTAAATCCAACAAACATGCCATCGCATCGATCAATCCGCTACCGCAAATACCTGTAGCCAAACCACCTCTGATGGTTCGAGTAAATAATGAGTGGTTCACAATTTCCACGCGTTCTATAGCACCGTCAACTGCCGCAGTACCGCAGACCACCCCTACACCTTCAAAAGCGGGACCTGCCGCCGTAGAGCAAACATATAGGGCGCCATCGTGCCACAGTGCCATCTCGCCATTCGTACCAATATCCACTAGTAAAGATGTGCTCTCACAGTTGCACATACTGATTGCCAAGATAGCACAAACAAGATCCGCACCCAAGAAAGCATCCAAGCATTGCGGCAAATAGATTGGCGTATCTGCTGATAAGTCCTGCAAACCACACATTGCCGCTGTTACAGTCTCGCCAAAATAGCGATGACTGTAAAAAGGAGCCTTTTGCAATGGGTCCACCGCTGTTCCCGTAAACAGACATAACATAGCCGTGTTTCCTGTTACCACGACGGCATCAATATGTGAAACATCTATATGAACTGCTGAAGCGAGACGACATATTACATCATCTACACAGGTGCGTATTGCCGTTGATAGTTCAGTTGCCTTTCCGGCAGTGGCTGCCTGCACACGAGATAGCACATCTGTTCCGTAGGCGATCTGAGGATTTACTGCAGATTCGGTAGCTACACACCGTCCCGTAGTGTCATACAGCGATGCCGCAACGGTGGTGGTGCCGATATCTACCGCCGCACCAAACCGAAAATGACGAGTACAATCAGCCTTCGCGATACTTCGTGTGGATGTACATATTTGCGATACTTCCTCTATCAACGGTTGTATCGTGCAATCGCTTAGTACGCGGGTAAAACAGGCGAGACGTATGCCGCTCTCCATCTCCATCGGCGCCAACCAACGTTTTTCCTCATCAGTAAGCGGACTCACAACACCGGATACCGTAATCTTACATTTCCCGCAAATGCCGTTGCCGCCACAAGGCAGGGAAACTCTCGCCATTTTTATGCAATCGCTAATCAGGGTATTTTTGACAACAGAAATCACTGTTCCATTTATGGTAACATTTGGCAAGTCATCACCTCCCCTCACCCATATGATAGTACAGATTATGCCATTAGTAAATATTAAAATCTTCTTATTTATCGCAATATTACTATAATTTTCCAACCAACTTTTCGTACTTATTGCTATTTTCCCTTTTATATGCTAATATAGACACAGCACATACGGGAGGGTTCATCTATGAAAACATTCTCTAAAGATAAGAACAAAAACTTTGTCATTCTAAACCTATCCGATCCTCAGATGGGTGACGAAGATTGGGCTGAAGGTCATCCTCACAAAGATATACTCACGTACACCATCAACGAACTGGTAAATCGCGTCCAACCTGATCTCATCACCATCACCGGTGATGTCGCTTGGGCTGATCACTACACTTCCTACGAAAATCTATCGACATTATTGGATGCAACCGGCATTCCCTGGGCTCCTGTATGGGGTAATCATGATCACCAATGTGGGACCGACTCATTACTGAAGGCCGCCGCTATGCTCAAAAAGCATCCTCTTTGCTTGCTGGAGGACGGAGATCCCGCCTTTGGCCATGGTAATTACATTTTGACCATAGATGAAGACGGCACACCTGTCACTGCTCTGTTTATGATTGACTCCCATAATTCAACCGAGGTTGAGGAAAACGGGACGAAAAGATGGGCCTATGACAAGCTATGGCCGAATCAGCTGACTTGGATTGGTCAACAGGCCGCTGCTCTAAAAGAGCAAGGCTATAAAGACGCCGTTATGTTGTTACACATTCCGCTGTATTGCTATCGGGCCGCGGCTGAAAAGATTTTCCCCGGCGGTCGCGGCGGCGATTCCGAGATCTACGGTCGGCAGCACGAACTGATCGCCAGTCATCCGATGGATGAGGGCGCTCTGCCGATTATAAAGGAGAACGGTTTGATCACCCACGTTTTGGCGGGTCACGATCATTGTAACAACTTTATCGTGGACCACGACGGTATCAAATTAATGTTTGCCTGCAAGACCGGTGCAGGTTGCTATTGGCAATCTGCCATGAACGGCGGCACCGTTATCACCATTGATTCAAATGGTATACGTGATGTGCACCACGAGTTCGTGGATACATCTCACCTGACAATGGGAAAGAATATTAAGGAATTTGTATACGAGTGGAAATAACGAAAACAAACCCGCTATCCGTACGGATAGCGGGTTTGTTTTCAACATATCAGTACATTCCGTCCATACCGGCACCGGCAGGAGGTGCGGGAGGCAGCGGCTCTTTCTTATCGGCCACCAGACTTTCGGTGGTCAATACCATCGCAGCAACCGACGCGGCGTTCTGCAGCGCGGAACGAGTCACCTTAGTGGGATCGACGATACCAGCAACAAACATATCCACGTACTCTTCCTTAGCAAAGTCAAAGCCGTAGTTCAGCGCATCCGCTGTGCGAATCTTATCGATAATCACACTTCCCTCCAAGCCGGAGTTCAAGGCAATCTGGCGCACAGGCTCTTCCAGAGCTTTCAGCACGATCTTTATACCGGTCTTCTCATCACCCTCAGCTGTTTCCAACATCGGCAACAACACGGCAGAAGCATTGATCAGCGCCACTCCACCACCGGCAACCAAGCCTTCCTCAACAGCGGCCTTAGTGGCGGACAGAGCATCCTCAATGCGGAGCTTCTTCTCCTTCATCTCCACCTCGGTAGCGGCACCAGCCTTAATGACAGCAACGCCGCCGGCCAACTTCGCTAAACGCTCCTGCAGTTTCTCTCGATCAAAGTCGGAAGTGGAAGTCTCGATCTGCGCACGAATCTGCATAACACGGGACTTGATCATATCGGGATCGCCCATACCGTCCACGATAACAGTGTTCTCCTTGGTCACCTTAACCTGACGGGCACGGCCCAGCATAGGAATGGTGGCCTCTTTCAGATCCAGACCGATCTCCTCAGAGATAACCTGGCCGCCGGTCAGGATGGCAATATCCTGCAGCATTTCCTTGCGACGGTCACCAAAACCGGGAGCCTTGACAGCGACGCAAGTGAAGGTGCCACGCAGACGGTTAACAATCAAGGTGGACAGAGCCTCACCCTCAACATCCTCAGCAACGATCACCAGCTTGCGGCCGGACTGCAGGATCTGCTCCAGCAGAGGCAGAATATCCTGAATATTGGATATCTTCTTATCAGTAATCAGCAAGTACGCGTCATCAATGACAGCCTCCATCTTATCAGTATCAGTCACCATATACGGAGTGATATAACCACGGTCAAACTGCATACCTTCCACCACCTCGGTGTAGGTTTCGGCAGTCTTGGACTCTTCCACAGTAATAACACCGTCGGAAGATACTTTCTCCATAGCCTCGGCAATCAAGCGACCAATCACCGCGTCACCGGCAGAGATGGTGGCGGTGCTGGCAATATCCTCGGTACCGCTGACCTTTTTCGAATTAGACATAACCTCGGACACGACCGCATCCACAGCCGCCTGGATACCCTTTTTGACACCCATAGGGTTAGCGCCGGCGGCTACGTTCTTCATACCCTCGCGGATAAGAGCCTGTGCCAGCAGTGTAGCAGTAGTGGTACCATCGCCCGCCACGTCGTTAGTCTTAATAGATACCTCTTTTACAAGTTGGGCGCCCATATTCTCAAAAGGATCATCCAATTCGATTTCCTTGGCAATGGTGACGCCGTCATTAGTGATCAGCGGAGCGCCAAACTTTTTATCCAGCACCACGTTACGGCCACGGGGACCCATAGTGATCTTCACGGTATTCGCCAACTGGTCCACACCGGATTGTAATGCCTTACGCGCCTCTTCCCCATACAGAATTACTTTTGCCATATCCAAAACCTCCTATCAAGCGGTATGATTAATCTTCAACAATAGCCAGGATGTCGTTCTGACGCACGATGGTGTACTCAATGCCGTCCAGTTTAACCTCGGTGCCGCCGTAACGGGTGATCAGCACCTTGTCGCCAATCTTAACGTACATCTGAATCTCCTTGCCCTCGACGATACCACCGGGGCCGACGGCCACAACCTCAGCCACCTGAGGCTTCTCCTTAGCGGCGCCTGCCAAAATGATACCACTCTTAGTTGTCTCTTCCGCTTCTACGAAACGGATGACCACACGGTCTGCTAACGGTTTAATAGACATATTCAAAACCTCCTAAAGAATTATCAAAAGAATAGTGTTAGCACTCAGATTAAATGAGTGCTAACACTATTGTAGCCATTCTTTAACAAAAAATCAAGGGAATTTTGCAGAATTACTCAAAATTCACAAACATTTCATAAACCAGACGACAAAACTTCTCGCTTAGAACGCTTTTTAACAACAAGACTCTTCGGCATCACAACCTTAAAAGCATGCGGAATAACAGAAAAAGTCATAGACTCTGTGTCAAAGCATTCTCCATCAACGTTGCACACCATAGACTTCGCCGCACGCACACGCATTCCTGTGCCGCGAATATGCTCAAGACAGGCAATACCATCATGCTCGCCTTTCTTGTACTTTCCTAACACAAACGGTATTCGAGCGCGTGGAATCTTCTTAACAAGTATGAAATCCAACAGGCCGTCATCCGGCACAGCCTTCGGCGCACCACAATAGCCGCCGCCGTAATATCTGCCGTTAGCAGCCAAGGCCATTAAATAACGCCCCTTCCGAAGAATAGGACCGTCTACGCTATCAATCTCTATATCCATTTGCTCTCCGATGGGATGGAAAAACACATCTGCCACAGCAATGTTATATGCCATAGAACCGGATACACCCGGCAGATTCTTGTACCGTTGCATTTTAAATCCTACCGCAGCATCCATACCCATAGAGGCAATATTCAGTGAGAAACGGTCACCACAATCCACCGCATCCATCTCCATCGCTGTTCCTTCAACCACTTCGTCTATCTGCATAAAATCGTCTTTATCGCCAAAGGTACGCACATAGTCATTACCGGAACCGCAAGGAATTACGGCTAATTCAACATTTTCATATCCAACAGGTATGCCGCTGGCAGTCTCCTGCAGAGTACCGTCCCCACCGCAAGCATACAAACGGACCTCATCCCCCACCGCACATTCCTCCTGTGCGATACGGGTAGCAGAACCAACGCCGTCTGTCACACGAATACTGTATTCCAGCTCAGGGTAACGGGAGAAATAGGAATCTATCTTACCTCGCAATTCCATCGCGGTTCGATTTTTTCCCGCAACCGGATTCAATATGAATACGTGTCGCATGTTAGCCTCCTTGTCTTAATGACGATTTGAACTTATTACCTATAGTACATATATAACTGGCACTTTAACATACCATTATATAGTTTGCGACGTTTGTCTGCAGGGCGTCCGAACAACTGCTCAAACTGTTCGTGCGGGCTAATGATCGCATAACTCCATCCACTCTTGGGTACAAATACTTTTCCCATTACCCGATACAGTTCTTCGGCCGCTTTCACATCCAGCAATCGCTCGCCATAAGGAGGATTGCACAGCACAACGCCGGTATCGCCCTCGGGGAGAAAGTCTCGAAGATCGGCCTGAGCTGCAGAAATATAGTCCCCCACACCTGCTTTGGCAGCATTATCCGCTACCAATGACAGCACCGACGCGTCTATATCGCCACCGCGGCCAAAAAAATCCACGTCGCGCTGCTTTTCACGGGCCATCTGTCGTTCCTCTTTCCACATCTCTGAGGGAACACTATCCCAATACATAGCGGCAAATGCCCGCTTCAAGCCCGGAGCTATTCCTTTGGCCGCCATCGCCGCCTCAATCAGCAGAGTTCCGGAACCACAACAGGGGTCGCACACTAACCGTGCACGGCGGGAGCGGGTTACATCCACAATAGCCGCCGCGAGAGTTTCTTTAATAGGTGCACCACCCGATACCGCACGATAACCGCGTTTATGAAGTCCCACACCACTGGTATCCAGCAACAGAGTAACCTCATCCTTCATAATGGTGAACTGGATTTGGCATTTTCCGTCACACTCTTCAAACCACTGGACGCCGTACACGTTCTTAAGACGTTCTACAACAGCCTTTTTTACGATCGCCTGACAATCAGGAACGCTATGCAACTTTGAGTTCAGCGACCATCCCTTGACAGGAAATGCGTCCAGTCGCCCGATATACCGCTCCCACTCCAAGGCTTTGACACCTTGGAATAATTCTTCAAAGCTGTACGCAGGAAAGCGACCCATAACAATCTGGATACGCTCCGCATAACGGGAGCCAATGTTAGCACGTGCCATCATTTCCAGCCCCCCCTTATACAGCACACGACCGTTTTCGGGGCACACATCTTCCGCGCCAAGACGGCGCAATTCATCTGCAAGAATGCCCTCAATACCAAACAAGCACGGGGCACAATACTGAATTCTCTCCATTTATCTCACCTAATTTATATCTGTTCTGTAGCGTGGCGTGTTACGTGGCACCCCACGTTAATCGCCAGCGGTAATCCGGCAATATGGGTGGGGGCCGTTTCGATCATCACCGCCAGTGCTGTGTTATGACCGCCGAACCCTTGAGGACCGATTCTCAAACGGTTAACAGCGTCCAATATATCCTTTTCCAGTTGTGCATAATACGTATCCGGGTTCGGCTGCGACACAGGGCGGCACAAGGCTTTTTTGGCCAAATATGCCACTTGCTCAAAATCGCCTCCTATACCAACGCCCAGCACCATGGGGGGACAAGCATTGCTACCGGCCAGGCGCACCGTTTCACACACTTTCTCTATCACTGTCTCCCGGTCAGCAGCAGGTGTCAGCATATATAAGCGGCTCATATTTTCACTTCCAAAACCTTTAGGTGCCACAGTGATCTCGCATACTTCTCCCGGAACCATTTCCAAATGGATAACCGCCGGTGTGTTATCATTGGTATTTATACGACGCAAAGGATCGGAAACCACAGAACAACGTAGTTGCCCTTCTGTGTACCCTTCAGCTACACCGCTATTAACCGCAGCTGTCAAGTTACCGTCAACAACGTGCACATCCTGTCCCAAGCGAATGAACACCACAGCCATACCCGTATCCTGACAGATTGGCAACCGCATCTCATGGGCAGCGCTCAGATTCTCGCGCAAGTCATGCATCAAAGACAAAGCCGGCTGTGAAATTTCCGCCTTTGCAGCATATTGTATCACATCTGCAAGATCGCAAGGCAATTCGCGATTAGCCTTAATACAAAGTCGTTTAACAACCTGCGCAATTAAGGATGCTTGAATTTCCCGCATACAGCCACCTCCTTGTTACAGAAAAAGAGGGAACGCGTTTCTCTACATATGAGAAATGCATTCCCCTTTCACATTACATCTGCGGCCCGCCATTGCCGCGCGACTTACGGCTGAAGCCACCATGTTTATTATCCATTGAGCGTTTCAAATCAGAGATTTTCTCGTCACTGGTTGCTTTAAAACGGCTCATCATATCTTCAAAGCTCTCGCTACGGGGGGCAGAAGTTTGCCATTCATAATCGCCGGGGCGACCATTAAAAGCCTGCCGACGAGGCGCAGACTGACGCGGTGCAGGCGCCTGTGCCTTTTTGATAGAAAGACTGATCTTTCCATCCTCGCTGATGCCCAACACCTTAACCTTAACGGTTTGTCCCTCTGTGACAAAGTCACGTATCTCCTTAACAAAAGTAGACGCAACCTCGGAAATGTGCACCATGCCAGACGCCTTGTTGGGCAATTCCACAAACGCGCCAAACTTAGTGATTCCGGTGACCTTGCCCTCTAAAATAGATCCAACCTCAACCTGCATAAGACAAATATTTCCCCCTGTGTGATTAACCTGCTGACCCCTGATAGATCTGCTGACCCGGCATATATAATCCCGAATCATTAGCCTCGCGCTCCAGAATATCATCCGCATTCTCGGCCTGCTCGGTCAGATCTTCATTAATCAAAGCTTGATGACTAATGCTGTTATTCAACTCGATCAATTGCTGCTGTTTATCCTCTAACTGGACATGCAACTGAACCAACTTAAGGAAAAGGAAGGCCGCAACGACAACCAATAAAATACGCACAGCCCAATTTACCTTTTTAGTAGAACGCTTCTTGCTACGAGCACTCATAATCGGTTGTCTCCTTCCCCTAAAAATATTTTCACAGAAACATTTTACTGTGTACAGAAAGAAATTTCAAGAGTTTTTTCTAAAAAATATCAAAATTTCTCAGAATTTTTCGCGTTTTCCCCCTTTTATGTCCTTTTAACCATGCATTGCTGAAAACAAGGGCAATTAACCGACCAAACCGTTCACATTTCAATGTCAGTTTTGATACCAACACATTAAAAAATCGACGAAACTTATAAACCGCAAGAGACAACCAACGACCGACAATAAAATGCTCAGCCAACACCCCCCCAGAAATTCCGATAAACAGCACTGGATGAAGCTGACCGTCTGTTATTACTAACGCTCCAAAAAATGTTATAACCGCCGCCAAGATGCAGCAAATAACATCTGCGATATACATCTTGTAACGATACTGTTTACCTCTCCAGAAACCGCCGGATATATCCAGCATACATCCGATACAGCAACCCAAAAACACACTTTTTAGCACAAAACCGAGTTGCTGCACGCTGCTCCACTCCAAGATCGACCTCACCGCAAAAGGCGGCCAAAAAAGCCGCCTTTAGATATCTCATTATACGACAATGCGTCGATCTGCCCGTCCAATGCCAATGAACCGCTATCCAGATTCAGCTGTCTGACGTGCAGTTCTTTCCCTCTCACGGTTAATTCTCCTAACGAAGTGTGTGCCACCACTATCGTATCATCAAAACTCTCCACATCAGACACACCGGTCATTTCCAAGCCTTTACGGTCCTGCATAATAAGCTGATGCGGGATCGCTCCTATCGTCTTTTCTCGATAATCCACATTATCGCCCTCCTCTATCCATACTTATGTATGAACAAAGCAGGTAAAATATGCATTACTCATCCAGCACGCGGTAGAGCAGCGGAGCATCATTCTTAGTGACCGTCTCCTGAACGGACACCACCTGTACTTTCAACTGACGTACACCAAGACTGAGCATAATGACATCATCTATTTTGACATCATAAGACGCGCGCACTATCTTATCATTCACCAAAACCTTACCGGCGTCGCACGCTTCATTGGCAACAGTACGACGTTTGATCAATCTGGATACCTTCAAATACTTGTCTAACCTCATTAAAAACACCTCCAGAAAAGTAAAAGCCGCCCGAAGTTCGGGCGGCTCAAACTCAGCAAATTAGTTGACAGCCTTTTTCAGAGCGGCGCCGGCCTTGAAAACGGGCTGCTTGGAAGCGGCAATCTTGATCTCCTCTTTGGTCTGGGGGTTGCGGCCCACGCGGGCAGCGCGCTCACGAACCTCGAAAGTACCGAAGCCGATCAACTGAACCTTATCACCCTTAACCAGGGTCTCCTCAATGGAAGAAATAACGGCAGCGATAGCCTTGTCGGCATCTTTCTTGCTCAGGCCGGCCTTAGCGGCAACGGCAGCGATGAGTTCTACTTTGTTCATAGTCAATATACCTCCACATTTTTATTCCAGCGGCATAACCGCAGATGGACTTAATCACAGGGACAAATTCACCCCTGCACAACCACTATACCCTATTTCCGCTCAGTTTGCAAGGGCTAATATTATTTTCAGCCTTTTTGCAGAAATTGGCTCTGTCTTTCTGTGCAATTTAAACAAATATCCAGCCAATTTTAGGACATTTCGTAGAATGGGATTACACGATTTTAATAAAATGTTGCTACCTCATCTTCAGGCGCCTGAGCCGATTCTACTGTCAGAGCGGTTAAAACAGGACCGATTCGATCATAGCAAGCATGCCGACGGACCGAAATGGATGCAGTAACGGACACCCAGGTGCGGTTAGTTAATTGCGATGCATCATCCCATTCACAAATTAGTCCGGCAAAACGAATATCATCAACACAACAGGTCATCAATGGGCGCCCAACGATGAAACAGTGTTCGGGGATCGACCCGTCCACTACCACTTGACCCTTGAACGTAACCGTCTTACCATCATAAGATGATAGCTCCTCAGACAGATCCCGATACCACAAAGCGAAATCAACATCTTCAACAGTAATGATCTTCGCTTCCTTATCAAAAGGTAACGGATCTTCAATATCATCGTACTCCACATCATCTTCACCATATTCGTAAGCAATCTCAGCACGACGGCTAACCCCTCGGACAATTTTATGCAGCTCCATCTTATCAAAGCCTTTTTGCGCTCGATTGAAGACGATGAGCTGAGCTCCCTGCATCTTATCGACGGTGAGGTTACGCATATTGACATTAAACATCGGAAATGAATTAGCATCCGCAAACATCATCTCTTGATAGACAATCCAATTAGGTGGCATATTGTCGTAAAGAGCATTCAGTAACCACATACCATTGTATTCCACCATTACGCGGTGAGCACGGCATTGCTTTTGCAAACCCGACAAATACTCCGGAGTGAAAACAGATGGATCATCAACTACCTCTACCGTCACATTCTTTCCCGCAAAACGAGCAGGGTTCAGTTCACACTCTCCCTCCTCGCATAGCAGGACCAACGTTCGTTCGCCGCTGTTAAAGCGCTTATCCTCTAGTGTACTTTGAAGAAAGGTGCTTTTGCCGGAATCCAAAAAACCGGTAAATACGTATACAGGAATCTCCATTATCACATCACCGCCTTAATGCCGAACAGAGTTGCCAAAGCATCCTTATCGATTCCTGATCCGATAACACACAGTCGCCCTGTAACGTCAGCACCGCCGAAACGCACATCGGGACATCCGGGAACATAATCAAAATGAATCCATTGTCCATCGGCTCCGGCAACGATGCCCTTAGCTCTTAATATGACACCATACAGCTCTTCACGCTCCAACTGGTACAGAGCATCTGTTACGGCATCCACTGTGTATGCCAAGGCAGTTTCTGCGCCCCAGCTATCAAACACCTCATCAGCATGATGGTGGTGATGTCCGTGACAATCACAATCTTCATCGTGGTGATGGTGATGCCCGTGACAATCACAATCCTCATCATGGTGGTGATGGTGATGCCCGTGGCAATCACAATCCTCATCGTGGTGGTGATGATGATGGTGATGCTCGTGTTCGTGATGAGAACCGCAGACAGGGCAGGCTTCCTCCGCCAAATGCTCTAATTCTGCCGACAAGGAACGTTTCCCCTCCATAGCTGCTATTAAAACATCACCCTCGAGTTGAGACCAAGGGGTAGTTACAATAACTGCATTATGATTAATACCGCGTAATACATCAATAGCAGCATTCAATTTTTCTTGTGGCATATCATCCGTTCTGCTTAATACAATGCATCCGGCATGATGAACCTGATCATTGTAAAACTCTCCGAAATTCTTAGCATAAACACGGCACTTAGTGGCATCAACAACCGTCGTAAAGGAATTCAACTTTACACTGTCAGACTCCACTTTTCGCACAGCCTTCACCACATCGCTTAGTTTGCCTACACCGGAGGGCTCAATCAAAATGCGCTCCGGGGAAAATTGCTCTAACACCCGCGCCAACGATTGCGTAAAATCGCCCACCAAGCTGCAGCAAATACAACCCGAATTCATTTCTGTAATCTCAATACCAGCTTCTTTCATAAAGCCGCCATCTATACCAATTTCTCCAAACTCGTTTTCAATCAAAACAACTTTTTCTCCGGCATAGGCTTCTGAGAGCATTTTCTTGATCAAGGTTGTTTTACCGGCACCCAGAAAGCCGGAGTATATATCAATTTTGGTCATAATGGTGAACACCTTTCAAAGTTTTTTCTTCAGTATATCACCATTTAACAGAAAATTCAACCAATTTACACTATCATTACACATAAAATCTGGTCGAATACAAGCGAAATAGACAAATATCTTCCTCATACACCTCTGTGATTGAGCAAATGTTCAAATTTTACTCATTCCTCATTTTCTAGTTGATTTTGCGGTATTTTATGATTTATAATGGAGGTGTTAGAGGTATTTTCGTGTCCTTTTGGAGGAGGTTACATATGGCTTGCGATCTGCACTGTCACAGCAAAATATCCGACGGCTCGTTAGGTATTGATGAAATTATCGGCATAGCTCGTCGCCGCGGTCTTTCCGCACTGGCTATCACCGACCACGACGCTGTGGTTGGCGCCACACGTGCCGTTATCGTCGGCAAACGGCAGGGCATTCAGGTTATCCACGGTGTGGAACTGTCCGCAAAGGACCCTGCTACCGGACGCAAAGTGCATATTCTCGCCTATCTGTGTGATACTCCTGACAGATTAGCCGGATTGTGCCACCGCACCAACACAAGCCGCAAGCTGGCTGCCACCGCCATGATGAAAAAAGTGCTGCGCTACTATCCCATCGTACCGGACTCCATCGTCCGCTGTGCCGCCGGCAGTACCAATATTTATAAGCAGCACATTATGCACGCCTTAATGGATGCCGGCTATGCAGATGGATTCTATGGCGAAACCTATTACAAATTGTTTTCCCCCGAAAACGGTTGCGCTTACGTGCCCGTGCAGTATCCCGATGTTGATGAAGTGATTGATCTGATTCACAGCGCCGGCGGTCTGGCGGTGTTGGCACATCCCTATACATACGATAGTATCGATCTGATGCAATCTTTGGTTGAGCAAGATAAATTGGACGGTATTGAGGTATGGCACCCTCGCAATAATGAAGAACAAACCGTAACCTTAAAGGATTTTGCCTCCACCCACGGTCTCTTAATGACCGGTGGATCGGATTTTCACGGTATGTACACCAAAAAGCCGCGTCCCCTTGGTAGCTATAGCGCACCGGACGGTACCGTTGAGATGATGCTGGATTACAAAAAGACACTGTATAAATAACTCGAAGGGAGATCTTTAATATGGCTTATCAGTATCGAGCCAAAGGTGTTTGCTCCCGCAATATAACCTTTGACATTGTTAATGGAACCGTAGTCAACGTTAGATTTGACGGCGGATGTAGCGGTAACACCCAAGGTATCGCTCGTTTGGTCGAGGGTATGCCCGTAGAAGAAGCTATCCGCCGTATGGAAGGCATTCGTTGCGGGTTCAAAGGTACGTCTTGCCCCGATCAATTGGCCCAAGCTCTGAAAGAAGCGTTACAACAAGATTAATCTCACTGCCACAGGTATCCCCTGTGGCAGTGTTCATATAGCGAGGTGAATAGTTTATGAACCTACCTGCACAGTTTGAACAAAGAATGCAGTTATTATTGCAGGATGATTTTTCTTCATTTAAGGACGGTTATCTGCGCCCTTTGCGCCGAGGTCTGCGCATAAACAACAATAAGATCGCAACCAAGGAGTTTTTATCTCTCTTTCCTCATCCCCTGACTCCATCCCCTTTTGCTGAATACTCCTTCTATCTCGATGCAGAACACAAAGCCGGCAGTGACCCATTGCACCATGCCGGAGCGTATTATATGCAAGAACCGTCAGCGGCTTCTGCAGTTGAGGTGTTGTCACCACAGCCCGGCGAAAGAGTACTGGATCTATGTGCCGCGCCCGGCGGCAAGTCCACGCAAATCGCCACCGCCTTAAAAGGCACGGGCTTACTTTGGTGTAATGAATACGTCTCCTCACGTGCACGCATTCTACAACAGAATCTGGAGCGCTGGGGTGTTCGTAATGCCATCGTCAGCAACCAAGACACAGGCGTATTGTGTGCGGGTCTGACCGATTATTTTGATGCTGTATTGGTAGATGCTCCTTGCTCCGGAGAAGGTATGTTCCGTAAAGAGCCTCAGGCGCTGTCCGAATGGAGTTCGGATAATGTTCTTATGTGTGCCGCGCGTCAGAAAGAGATTCTCTCCAACGCGGCCAAAGCTGTACGTCCCGGTGGGCGGCTGGTGTATTCAACCTGCACCTTTGCCCCTGAAGAGAACGAATGCGTCGTTGCCGATTTTCTGCAACACCACACTGATTTTGTACTTGATCCTATTGAGGTATCATGGGGATGCTCGGGATATTCGGCAGACCGAATACGTCCGTTCTGTGCCGATATTAGTTACCGTATCGATCTTACAGGCTGTCGCCGTATCCTCCCTCAACACGGCGGAGAGGGACATTTTATTGCACGTTTCCGACGTTTAGGCGATGCGTTTGTACCCCTAAAACAGAGCATAAACGCTCCTCAAGACAGTTATGCGAAAGCTGCATCCGATCTGTATGCCGACTGCTTTTTTGATACACCCACGGGCTTCTTCATCACGCAAAAAGACCACATCAAACTGGTTCCAACAGATCTTCCCGATTGTCACGGACTGGGCGTTATTTCCGCCGGTGTTGCCGTAGCCTCCATATGCAAAAATCGGTTAGAACCACACCACAGCATTTATCTTGCTGCCGCCGGAACACAGTGCCGCCGCTCCATTAATCTATCCCCCAACGATCCGTTGTTACACGCCTTTCTCCACGGTGAGGAGATTTCCTGCGACGGTAAAAAAGGTTGGACTGCCGTGTGCGTCGCAGGTATCCCAGTGGGATTCGGAAAGGCATCCGGTGGCAAGTTAAAAAACCGTTATCCGAAAGGTTTACGGTTGTTGTAACCAAAAAGTGCAGTTTTCACAGACAAAAATATATTTAAACTCGAAAATTCATATTTTCTTTAGATATATACTTGCAAATTATCATAGAATCGTTTATAATAGAAACGGTAGATTGTTATCTTTTTAACAGACTAATTTTTGAAAGGATGTTTTGTATGAGTTATCTGAGCAAAAAGACTGTTGAAGACCTGAATGTTTCCGGCAAGCGTGTACTGGTCCGTTGTGACTTTAACGTACCGCTGAAGAACGGCGTTATCACTGATGAGAACCGCATCGTTGCCGCTCTGCCCACCATCCAGTATTTGATCGATAAGGGCGCTAAGGTTATCCTGTGCTCCCACCTGGGTAAGCCGAAGGGCGAACCGAAGCCCGAGCTGTCTCTGGCTCCCGTAGCTGTCCGCCTGAGCGAGAAACTGGGCAAGGAAGTTGTTTTCGCCGCCGACGACAATGTTGTGGGCGATAACGCCAAAGCCGCTGTCGCCGCCATGAACGACGGCGACGTAGTGCTACTGCAGAACACCCGTTATCGCGCCGAGGAAACCAAGAACGGCGAGGCTCTGTCTGCCGAGCTGGGCTCCCTGTGCGATCTGTTCGTGAACGATGCTTTCGGCGCCGCTCACCGCGCACACTGCTCCACCGTGGGCGTGACCGCCTATGTTGAGGAATCTGCCAATGGCTATCTGATGGCCAAAGAGGTCCAGTTCCTGGGCAACGCTGTTAACAACCCCGCTCGTCCCTTCGTAACCATTCTTGGCGGTGCCAAAGTTGCCGATAAGCTGAATGTTATCGAGAACCTGCTGAACAAGGCTGACACCCTGATCATCGGCGGCGGTATGGCTTATACCTTCCTGGCCGCTAAGGGTTACGGCATCGGCACCTCTCTGCTGGATCCCGAGAAGATCGACTACTGCCGCGAGATGCTGGCCCGCGCCGAGGAGAAGGGCGTTAAGATCCTGCTCCCTGTGGACTGCACCATCACCAAGGACTTCCCCAACCCCATTGATGCTGAGATTGACATTCAGGTTGTGGCTGCCGACTCCATTCCGGACGATATGATGAGCCTGGATATTGGTACCGCTACCGCCGAGCTGTACGCCAACGAGGTCAAGAACGCTAAGACCGTTGTGTGGAACGGTCCCATGGGCGTGTTCGAGAATCCTATCCTGGCTAAGGGTACCATCGCTGTTGCCAAGGCTCTGGCTGAGACCGACGCCATCACCGTTATCGGCGGCGGCGACTCTGCCGCAGCTGTTAACACTCTGGGCTTCGGTGATAAGATGAGCCATATCTCCACCGGTGGCGGTGCTTCTCTGGAGTTCCTGGAGGGCAAGGAGCTGCCCGGCATCGCCGCTATGAGCGATAAGTAATCAAAAGGAGCGTGTAACAATGGGTAAGTATGTTATTGCCGGTAACTGGAAAATGAACAAGACCCCCGCTGAGGCTACTGCTCTGATCGAGGCTATCAAGCCCTTGGTCAAGAATGCCGCTTGTGACGTGGTGGTTGGCGTTCCTTTTATTGATATCCCCGCCGCTCTGGAGGCCACCAAGGGCTCCAACATCGGCGTAGCCGCCCAGAACTGCTACTGGGAGAAGTCCGGTGCTTTCACCGGCGAGATTTCCGCTGATATGCTCCGTGAGCTGGGCGTTGGTTACGTAATTTTGGGCCACAGCGAGCGCCGCACCTATTTTGGTGACAGTGATGCCACTGTTGCCAAGCGTGTGCGTGGTGCCATTGATGCCGGCCTGACCGCCATTCTGTGCGTAGGCGAGTATCTGGAGCAGCGCGAGCAGGGCGTCACCGCTGAGGTGGTTGCTATGCAGACCAAGATCGCTCTGGAGGGCGTCTCCGAAGATGAACTGAAGCA
>JAZNUN010000063.1:0-23043 GCA_045592345.1 Acutalibacteraceae bacterium
GAAAAGCCCGGGCTGGGCGAGGAGGAGGGTTGGTTTTTGAAAATCAGTTAATAGGGGTGACGACCACGTCGGGGGTGTAAGGCGCGGAGGTGTCCTCCTTGGCGTCGCGGGCGGCAAAGAATTTGGGAGCCACCTGAGGGAACATAGCGTAGGTCAGCACATCCTCCTCCTGCTTAACGTAGGGGGCGGCCTCCGCCTTCAGCTTATCCAGCTCAGGCTCCAGCGTATCTGCAAAGCGGCAAGTGATAGGCTCATCGTCGCCCAAAATCTTCTTGGAGAAGGCGGGGTCGATGGGCGCGGGGGTCTTACCGTAATCGCCGTGGATCATACCGCGGAACTCCTTGGTAACCATCTTGTACCGCTCGCCCATAATGACGTTGAACACCGCCTGGGTGCCCACGATCTGGCTGGTGGGAGTAACCAGAGGAGGATAACCGGAATCCTCACGAACACGGGGAATCTCCGCCAGCACCTCGTCCAGTTTATCCTCTTTGCCGGCCTCCTTCAGCTGACCCAGCATATTGGAGAACATACCGCCGGGTACCTGATACAGCAGGGTGTTGGCGTCCACGCCCATAGACTTGTGGCTGATCTGACCACCGGTAACGTACTTATCCCGCAGTTTGGCAAAATGATTACGCACTACGTTCAGCTGGTTCAGATCCAGACCGGTATCGTACTCGGTGCCCTGCAGGGCGGCCACCAAGGACTCGGTGGGCATATGGGAGGTGCCCACGGACAAGGGACTCATAGCGGTGTCGATGATGTCGGCACCTGCCTCGATACCCTTCATAATGGACATAGAGGCCAAACCGGCGGTGTAGTGGCTATGAATATCCACGGGAATGGACACAGCCTCTTTCAGACGGGAGACCAAATCATAGCAAGCATAGGGGGTCAGCAGACCGGCCATATCCTTGATGCAGATGGAATGGGCGCCCATCTCCTCCAAAGTCTTAGCGTACTCGGCGTAATATTCGTTATTGTGAACAGGGCTCAGGGTGTAGCTGATACAGCCCTGCACGTGGGCCTTTTCCTTATTGGCGGCCTTAATGGCGGTCTGCAGGTTACGGGCATCGTTCAGTGCGTCGAAAATACGGATGACATCGATACCGTTGGCCACAGACTTCTGCACAAAATACTCCACCACGTCGTCAGCATAGGGACGGTAGCCCAGCATATTCTGACCGCGGAACAGCATCTGCAGTTTCTGATGGGGCATCTCCTGACGCATAATACGCAGGCGCTCCCAGGGATCCTCGCCTAGGAAACGGATGCAGGAATCGAAGGTGGCGCCGCCCCAGCACTCAACGGAGAAGTAGGGAATCTTATCCATCTCGGCCAGGATGGGACGCATCTCATCCATAGTCATACGGGTAGCCAGCAGAGACTGATGGGCATCACGCAGGACGACCTCGGTAATCTTAATGGGTTTTGCCATTGTTTTCACCTCGCAAAAATCAGTTGAGGGACATCAGAACAGAACCGGAATCCACGCTGTCGCCCTTGTTCACGTTGATAGAGGCAACGGTACCGGCGCAAGGAGCCACGATCTCATTCTCCATCTTCATAGCCTCGAACACCAGCAGCAGCTGACCCTCGGAAACCACATCGCCGGCCGATATCTTAATATCGATGATGGTGCCGGGCATAGGGCAGGTGATAACGGTGCCACCCACAGGACCGGCGGCCACGGGGGCGGCGGCAGGAGCGGCAACAGGAGCAGCGGCGGCGCCGATTTCCTCGACGTCTACCTCATAAGCGGTACCGTTAACAGTAATGTGGAATTTTTTCATAGTCAATCCATCCTTTCTGACGGGTCTTTTTCAAAAAAAGACCATATTTCCCAATATGAATTTATTATATAACACCAATAAAAAAATGGCAAGTGATTTTGCCATTTTTTTGCGGGAAAATACTCAAATTATTGACATTTACATTCGCCATACAGAAATTGCTGTACGGAAACGGTGTAGATACCCTCGCGCGGCTCAAATTCCAAGCGTTTTAAAACGGGGATCAGTGTTTCTTCCCTGCAGATCACGGCAGAGGCACCACGGCAATCGGCGGTGTTGATCACCGCACGAATCAGACCCTCGGTCATCATCGGCATATCGGTGTGCACCGACAGCAATTCTGCCGTATCCCCCGAGGTGGCGAAGACAGCGTGACCAAACACACTGCCGTCGCTGTCACGCAGGACCATAGCATCCGCACCCGTGGGGGCGGATATGCTATCTAAAAACGCCTTATCGGCGGGCATTATGGTAATCACGGTCCGGCTCCTTTCCGTACTTGATATAACCGGCGGCAATCTTTTTGGTCACGCCGGTGGCCACCACCAAATTACGCACCTCGTCAGGGGTGAGATATCGCCAATTGCCCACAGGGAGCATACCCAGTTTCACCTTGCCCACCGCGTTGCGGCGCAGACGGATGACTTCCAGACCAAGCATTTCGCACATGCGGCGAATCTGACGGTTTCGGCCCTCAAACAGGGTAATCTCCACTACACAACGGTCGGCGGCGCTGGAAACGATAGTCACCTGGGCGGGAGCGGTGCGGCGACCGTCTAACATCATACCCTCTTCAAACTTCTGTTTCTGCTCCTCAGACATCGGTGACCGCAGGGTCACGCGATAAAATTTACCGATATGATGGGCGGGGTGCATAATGGCGTTGGAAAAATCGCCGTCGTTGGTCATCAACAGTAAGCCCTCAGAATCCTTATCCAAGCGACCGACGGGGTAAACGGGAACACCGACACTACGCACCAACTCCTCCACGCACTTGCGACCACGCTCATCCGACATGGTGGTGATGTAGCCGCGGGGCTTATGTAGGGCGATATACACCGACTGGGGGGCGGCGCCCAGCTTTTTGCCGCGGACGTGGATGACGTCCTTGCGGTCGTCCACTTTATCACCCAGCTGTGCAGGGCGTCCGTTGACCTTTACGTGTCCGGCGGCAATCAGTTCCTCCGCCTTACGACGGGAGGCTACACCACGCTCGGACAATACTTTTTGTAAACGTACCTTTGCCATAGTTCATTCTCCTATTTCAAAAAGGGTATGACATTCCTAATTCAATAAACATTCCAATAATCTGCTGTACCGTCGCCGTACCAACTGCCAATACGAGGGTATGGAACACGACGCCACATTATGGGTGGCTGTAATGGGTACGGTGCAGACCACACGGTCACCTGCAGAAACCGTTACTCTGCCCAAAGTATCTCCTGCCGCGATGGGAGCCCAGACAAAACGGGGCAATTCTACCTGTGTATGCAAGGTTTCCCCCGTCTGTACAACTACACTCTCGGATAGATCGGCAGATAGGGCGACCTGTCGGTCAATACCGCCGCAAACCGCAGTATACTGCGGAATTTCCGGTGTTAAGGCGACTCGCTTTACACACGAAAACCCGTAGTCGTACAGAGCAATATGATCATTCCAATAGTCACCGCCGTTGAGAGTGGCTACAATCAAGGTGATACCATCCCGCCGCACGGCGGAAACCAGACAACGTCCCGATTTTTTGGTAAACCCCGTCTTAAGGCCGATGCAATCCTCCAATAAATTCAGCAATTTATTGTGATTGGTTAGGGTTATCCGACGGTCTCCCAAGGTGACGGTAACTGTTTTTGACGCACATAACTGTGCCAGCAGCGATTGCTCTAATACCGCGGCACCCAACAGAGCCATATCGTAGGCAGAGGCACTATGCTCCCCCGCATCCAAACCGGAGGGAGTCATAAACGTGCTGTGGTTCATCCCCAATTCTGCCGCGCGCTGATTCATCAGCACGGCAAAGGATGGAATATCCTCAGCCATCAGCAGAGCCAACGCATTGGCGGCGTCGTTGCCGGAAGCCAGTAACAGACCTGCCAACAGATCACGCACCGAAATGCTCTCCCCCGCCGCCAAACCGATCTGAGTCCCCTCCACGGGAAGAGCATCGGCGGGAACAGAAACAATGTCGTCGGGATTAAGACGTTCCGCGGCCAGTAAAGCGGTCATCAGCTTGGTAGT
Organism: Acutalibacteraceae bacterium; assembly: GCA_045592345.1. Classification (GTDB taxonomy): domain Bacteria; phylum Bacillota; class Clostridia; order Oscillospirales; family Acutalibacteraceae; genus UBA5905. The sequence goes on from JAZNUN010000063.1 coordinate 4,032, forward strand.
GCTGGCCATAGGGCGCGGGGTGTCCCTCGCCTTTTCGTACAGCACCAGACCGCTCTCCGGCTCATATACTACAGCTGACAAAGAAGATATGGACGGCTCGGCGGCGCATACGGGTATATTGCAACAAAGCAAACCCACAACCGCCAACATCGCCACCAACACACGTATCCGCAAAATGACCACCCACCCCATATAGATTGATACAATCTATGCAGATGAGCGGTCATCCATACGCCGTTATTCTGCGGCGGGAACGTCCTCTTTCTTACGCTTGGACAGTTTATCCACCGCATCGGGAATCATCGACAACAGGCGGTCCATACTGTCAGGCTTGGACACCACGGGCAGCAGGTTGATCTCGCCGTTCTTGACGGTCAGGAACGCAACGGGAGTAATGTGGATACCCGCGCCGGCACCACCGCCGAACAGGTCACCCGGCTTTTGGGTAGGCAAATCGGAGCCGCCGGAAGCAAAGCCGTAGGAAATTTTGGAAACAGGGATCAAAGTGATACCATCCGCCATCTGAATGGGGGTGCCCACCACGGTATTGGCGTCCACTAAGTCGCGGATCTTCTCCACGGAAACGCCCATTAAACCTTCTACATTGTTGTTCATATCAAGAAACCTCCTTATTGGTTTGGGGTTTATCCTCTTCACGTAGTAACAAGAAGCCCCACAGCAGGGCCAAAGCGGCGCCCGTCAAGCGCCATACCGACACCCGAAAACGGATGTCAAACCACGCACAACTGCGCTCCAACAGAAAATTGGGCTCCACCCGCAGGTGGCGGCGACGGATACGCATCGTCTGCCCGATTAACTCTAAAGACGGATAGAGAATACTACATATCTGCCCGTACCGCTGGGCGGTATCGGCGGGGTCGCCGGTGGCAATCAACATCTGCAGATGCAAATCAGTCACCGACACCGAACGTAACAGACGTCCCACGGTGCGTCCCGCCAAGCGGACCACACCGTCTACGAAATGCAACGTACCCTCTATATCGTCCTGTTTGAGCAAGGTTTTCAGTTCCTGCCACTTGGACGGCTTGTCCGTTTTGAGCCGCTTACCTTTTGGTTTGCGGTCATCCTCCTCCGCCTCACAGGGAAGCAACGGAATACGCACGCCCCATACACGCAGGTAAGCAACCAACGTGCCGTCATATACAACACGCCCTGTCAAAGGGGTGCATAACACCACCGCCACCAGAGCCAAAATCGCCAGCAGGACATACAATGCCCACACGGGTTATTCCTCCCCCTCAGCCAACTCTGCCGCCTCATCGGGGCCGAATACCGCGTCGGTAATGGGCTGTTGCTCCAACAGCACCTCGTCCAGCGTGGTCTCCCGCATAGTGTTATCCTCTTTCTGCGGCAGGGGCGGCAACTGATCCAAAGAAGAAATGCCGAAGCACCGCAGGAAATTAGCCGACGTGCCATACAGCAAGGGGCGGCCCGGCAGGTCCATACGGCCCTTTTCCTCAATCAGTCCTTTCTGCTGCAGACCCTGAATAACAGCGCTGCAATCCACACCACGAACCTGCTCCACAAAGGGGCGGGTCACAGGCTGGTTATACGCGATGATAGCCAGAACCTCCATCGCTGCCTGGGACAAGGGGGTGTTGCGGCGCAGGTCCATCGCCTTACGCACGTAGCCGGCATAGGCTTTACCGCTGCAAAGTTGGTAGGCGTCGTCCAATTTCAGCGCAGTGATGCCACCGCCACGAGTGTTGATATCCTGCGCCCAATCCTCGGCAATACGGCGGGTGGTATCCTCATCCAATTCCAGCGCCAATGCCAAGCGGGAAACGGGGACCGGCTCACCGCTGGCAAATACAATGGCCTCTATAGCGGCCTGATACTGTTTAATTTCCATCTGTCAGTTCCTCCGTATTTACGCCGTTGTCCTCGTCAAACTCCTCGGGAATGGTATTATCCCACTGATCCGGCGGGCGCATCTCTACCTGCTGATCTGCACCCTCGCCCTCTACCTTGATGCGCTTGGACTTAATCAGCTCCAACAACGCCAAGAAGGTGGCTACCAAATCAGACTTACTCTCCGCCTTTTTGAACAGGGATTGATAGGATACCTTACCGCGGCTGTAGAGTTTACGCAGGACGTAGGTAATTTTGGTGGACACGGGCACGATCTTACGCGCCACAATGCCGTGAAAGGCCTGCGCCGGGGGCGGCATCCGCCGCCGTCCGCGTCCCGCGGCGGACAGAAAGGCGTCCAGCATCTCCATCGGCTTATGTACGCGACGATAGGTCATATCCGGCTCCATCTCCTCCGCGTCGCGGATGAAAAGGTCACCGCCTACGTAATCCACTGCCAGACGACGCGCCATCTGCTGGCACAGCTGATATTCGATGAGCTGACCCGTCAGTTCACGTTTCAGCTCCTCAGTCTCCTCCTCATAGCGTGGAAGCAACATCACCGACTTAATGTGGACCAACCGCGCCGCCATCTCAAGAAATTCGCTGGCTACGTCCATATTGTAGTCCTTCATCTCCTGGATGGCCGCCAAATACTGCTCCAGCACCTGAGCGATGGGGATGTCGTAGATATTCAGTTTATTCTTCTGTACCAAAAAGAGAAGCAGATCCAGCGGCCCCTCAAAATCCGGTAACTTATAAGATATGATTTCCATTTAAACGCTCCCGTATGCGTGAATTAACCAAGTACGGCGCTGAGGCTAAACAAATCAGGCTCACCCAATATAAAGCCGATGAACCGACCCACACCCGCATGTAACAGCTCCAAAGGCAGATCAAGAACACCCATAAACAATGCGAAAAACAACGCGATGGTGATATAACGGCTGTATTGCTCCAATTTAAACGCCCAGCGACCGGGGAGCAAAGAACTCCACAACCGGCTACCGTCCAAAGGCGGAATGGGCAACAAATTAAACACCATCAAAGAAATGTTGACCGATGCGATGATCTGTATCAGCACCACCCACAACCAGAACAGCACGTAGGGGTCGGTGATAAATACCGAACATACACGGAAAATGCCTGCGTACAGTATCGCCATCAAGAAATTGGACAAGGGGCCCGCCAAAGATACCAGGATGGTATCCCGCTTGAAATTACGCAGATTACGGGTGTTGACAGGTACTGGCTTGGCATAGCCGATGCCCACGGTCAGAATCATCAGAGTGCCCCACAGATCCAAATGGCGCAAGGGGTTTAGGGATAACCGACCGTGCCATTTGGCGGTATCGTCACCGCACAGATGAGCAACAAAGCCGTGGGCAAACTCGTGTACGGGTAACACCAAGAACAGAATGACCGCATACGCGAACAGCATATACGCCACGCCCTCTACCGAAAGAGAGTCGCGATTATTCAAGAAATATATCAGCATTGTGTGCCTCCGTTCATCAGAAACCGAACAAACCATAACCGTATTTAAATTATTTTACCAAATATGAGTAAAAAATACAAGTGTTTGTGCGAATAAAAGCAAACAAACTTGCGAGGAAAAATATTTTTTTGGAAACCTTGTAAAAAAGACTTGATTTTTTTTGTAATATCTGCTAAACTATTCCCGTTGCTTTGCGGGGATACCCTATCCCTGCGTAAACTATGCTTGTTTCGGCCTACGGCCGACGTCACAGAAGGAGGTGCAGAACAATGGCAAAGTGTGATTACTGCGGCAAGAGTGTTACCTTCGGTATCCGTGTGTCTCACTCCCACAGACGGTCTAACCGTACCTGGAAGCCCAACATCCGCCGCGTTAAGGCGATCGTGGACGGCTCTCCCAAGCGTGTGTATGCCTGCACCCGCTGCCTGCGTTCCGGAAAGGTCACCCGCGCGGTGTGATCCCTTACAACGTAACAAACAAGCCTTCGGCGTTATGCCGAGGGCTTTTTTGTTTTATATCCGTATGTTTCTCCCCTACTTAGACCATACTGAACGTATGGAAGGATGGGGATGCCAGTGTATAATAAAGTAGAAATCTGCGGGGTAAATACCGCCACCCTAAAAGTACTGTCCGAGTCGGAAAAAATCCGCCTGCTAAAGCAGATGCACGAGGGGGACCGCCGTGCACGGGAGGAACTGGTGCAGGGAAATCTGCGACTGGTGCTCAGCGTAGTACAACGTTTTGCGGGACGGGGCGAAAATCCCGATGACCTGTTCCAGGTAGGGTGTATCGGGCTCATAAAATCCATTGACAATTTTGATCTGTCACAAAACGTGCGGTTTTCCACCTATGCCGTTCCCATGATCATTGGTGAGATACGGCGGTATCTGCGGGATAACAACGCCATCCGTATCAGCCGCTCTATGCGGGATATTGCCTATCGCGCTATGCAGGCTAAGGAGCAATTACTGACCGAAAACCACCGCGAACCCACCATCGAAGAAATCGCCACCCACCTGCAACTGCCGCGGGAGGAGGTGGTGATGGCACTGGAGGCCATTGTAGACCCCGTCAGCTTGTACGAGCCACTGTATAACGACAGCGGTGATACCATATCGGTGCTGGACCAGGTGGGGGATCACGACGATGACCGCAACTGGTTGGAGGAGATCTCGCTACGGGACGCCATCGCCGCCCTATCCCCCCGAGAAAAACGCATCCTGCATCTGCGATTTATGAAGGGATTGACACAGGTGGAAGTATCGGGCGAGATCGGCATTTCCCAGGCGCAGGTGAGCCGATTGGAAAAAGGCGCTCTGGATAAAATAAAAAAAGAACTGTGAAAAGGGAGCCTACACACCAACGTGTGTAGGCTCCCTTCTTATGTACCGCCTCTGTATTTGCGTCGGGTGGCCTGACCGCCGCGAATGTGGCGCTGGGCCTTGTTCACCTCCAGCACGTGTCGCACCTGACCGTACAGCTGAGGATTCACCGTCTGCAACCGCTCTGCCACATCCTTATGTACCGTGGATTTACTGATATGAAACCGCTTGGCTGTAGCACGTACGGTGGCGTTATTCTGCAGTATGTACTCGCCCAACTCCACAGCCCGCTCTTCCACAACACCTTTCATATGCTCCATCACCTCATTTACGTGTTCTGTACACCTATATGCAGATTGCGGAAAAATATGATGGTTTCAATGCGAAAATCACTGGCTTTTTCAGGTTGGTTGACAGGAAATCCTTTTTTCGGTATAATAATGTGAAGAATACAGGAATACATTGATACAACCTATGTAAACTTGCAAGAAAGGAGAAACGTTATGACCCGAATCATTGAAATTCTGACCCATCTAAACGGGCTATCGGTAGCCCTGCGGCTGTTGCTGGCACTGATGATGGGCGGTCTGATCGGTATGGAACGCGGACGCCACGGACGGGCCGCCGGTATGCGTACCCACGTATTGGTGTGCCTGGGTGCCTGTATGACCGCTCTGGTGGGCCTATACATACTGGAGTATATCAACCCCAACGAGGATGTGACCCGCATCGCCGCCCAAGTGATTTCCGGCATCGGTTTTTTGGGCGCCGGCACCATCCTCATCCGTAATCAGGCCATCATTACAGGTTTGACCACCGCCGCCGGTGTGTGGTGCACTGCCACTATCGGTATCGCACTGGGATATGGTTTCTATCTGGGGGCCATCATTGCTACCGCTATCACCATTGTCACCGCCACCCTGCTGACCCGCCTGGAGAGCGGCAAGAAAAAGCAGATGCGGATATATATGGAGCTGAAGGACGCAGATAGACTGACCCCCACCTTAAAAGCCATTCAGCTGACCTATCCTTCTCTGAAACATCCCGACATCTCTATGCCCAAAAGCGGACTGACCAACGCCGTGGGGATATCTTTTGAAATGAGTTTGGATATCTCGAAGCAACAAAATTGCTTAGAGGAGCTATCCAATATGGATAACGTCCTGTTCGCCATCGAAGAATAAGCACATAAAAGAGGAAGGTATGCATTGTGCATACCTTCCTCTTTTCGTTTATATCAGCGATCTGGTTTACCCATACCGCCGCCAAAGCCACCGCCAGGGCGCCCCATACCACCGGGATCCCCGCCGAAGCCACCGGAGGAACCATACACCCAATCGGTCAGTTCAAAGGATTGCTCCTCCTCGCCCGCTATCAGCGTGTAGCTCTCCCCTTTCCTCAATTCAGGACAGGTTATAGCAACCGAAGAATAGGTTTTGGCAGGTGTCCAACGCAACAGTTCTTTTCCGCTGCTGTCCCGGAGCACCAACGCGCCATTGGCAGACGCATTGGTGGTAAGCAACACCGCTCCCTGATTCTCTGCAGAAGTGAAGCCCTGAGCCATACCGCGGGCACCCACAGCCACAAAAATGCCGCCGGTGACCCGCGCCTGACCGCCGTAATCCAACGCACCGTTGCCGCTGTTGGTGGGACCGGATACATAGGTTTCGCCACCCTCAATGTACAAGGAATGGTTAGCGTCAATGCCGTCGCCGCCGGCATCCACCATCAAATGACCGCCGACGATACGAATATAACTATTGCTGCCGCTATCATTAAAACTTTCGGGACGCATACCGCCAAAACCGCTTCCATCATTGCCGCCGGCGGCGTTGAAACCGTCGTCCGATGCAACAACGTTCATCGTTCCGCCGAGAACCTCAATTGCATTACCCTCGATTCCCTCATAACTGCGAGTGACGGTAATAGATCCATCATTAATAACAGCTAATCCGTCGGCGTGGATGCCGTCGTCACCCGTAGCAATGGTCAGCGTACCGCCGGAAATAGTCAAATCGCCATTGGAATGCAGACCGTCATCCGCTGTATCCAGTGTCCAGGTACCGCCTTCGCATAACAAGGCGGTACCACCCTTGATCCCCTTAGTGCTGGTGGTTTCTTCATCGGCGGCAGTATCGTTATACCAACCACCGCCCCAGCCGCCGAAGCCGCCGCCCAAGCCATCGTTATGTGACTCTCCGTTATCCGCACCTCCGCCGCAGGTAAACCTGCCGTTACCGCCGGATAACTGTGCCAGTGTAGCGGCGGAAAAGCCGTCCCCGTCCGCGGTGACAGTGAAATCGCCACCTGCCACATATAAGTATCCCTCATCAACGTTATCGGGATTTTCTACGTGTATACCGTCTTTAGCTGCGCTCAACGCAAACGTACCGTCGGCAATGCGTGTGTTCTTTTTGGCCTGAATGGCGTGACCGCCCTGCGCCGCTACGGCATACGTGCCGCCCGTCACCACCAATTCCGCCTTGCACACAATGCCGTGATTGGGACCGGTAACGGTCAACGAGCCACCGCCGTTAAAGGTCAGATCATCCTTGGAATAAATGGCGCCGTCCACATTTTCTTCCACTCCGTCGGTGACATCAGAAATAGAGGTCAGAGCATTGTTGCTCCCTTCTTCCAGAGTGATAAACACCTTGTCCGCCTGTCGGACATACAGCGCGCCCTGACCGCTACAGGTGACCGAGACACCGCGGAAAATGAGGTGGATCTTATCCTCCTCACCTGCGTCAACCAAAATACGGCCATCGGACAAACTTCCCGAAAGTGCGTAAGTACCGGCTTTTTTCACTGTAACGGTGTTTCCCTTTACAGATACGCCATCCCCTGCCACAGAGCCGTTATCCAGCAATGTCACGGCTACGGCACTGCCTTGAACAGCTGTCGCGTAATCTCGATCGGTGAACTGGTCTGCCGCATCTACGCCGGATACAGTGGTGACCTGTTCAGCAGGTTGTCCCGCATTTTCTTTGTAATTCTTTTCGTCTTGATTGCCGCAATCGCACAGGGAACTCACTAACAGCAGTGCCGACAAACACAGGACCGCATACCGCTTACAGTTCCCCATTGTTCCCCTCCTGCAGCCCCACCGACACCTCCAGATTGCCGTTGCGACAACGGATGGCGTCGATCAGTGCCTTTTCATCCGCCACACGGCGCAGGCGAATACGGTAGGTGAGTTTAAACAGACTGCCCAGATTGGTGGTCTTGACCCGCACCAGTTGAGCGGTGGACGTGTATTGTGCCAAAGGCTCATCAAAAGCGGCGGTATACTCCAGATCCTCCGGCACGGTGACCCGCAGTACCCGTTCCAGCGTGACAGCGCGATTGCCGAAGCCTACGGTTTCATACAGTAGCCACACCGCACTCAGAATCAGCACAAACAGGGTCGCATAGCCCAAATAACCCATACCTGCCACTAGACCTGTTGCCATAGCAATAAAGATGGCACCGATCTCCTTAGCGGTGCCGGGCACGGAGCGAAAACGGACCAGACTAAAGGCGCCTGCCACCGCCACACCGGCACCGATGTTGCCATTGACCATCATAATGACCACGCACACCACCGCAGGCAGCAGTGCTAACGTCACCAAAAAACTGCGGGTATACTGGCTGCGGAAAGCATATACCAATGCCAATAAAATCCCCAATACCAGTGCCACGCCGATGCACAGCAGGAATTTATCCACCGACACGACAGTGACCAAATCACCGTCAAATACACCCTCAAACAACTTATTCAACATACATAGTCTCCTCTCTCTGTTCCTGTACCTCCTGCAAATAGGCTGTGCCGTATTTAGAGAAGGAGGATTTATAAATTTCTTCTTTACTCAGCAATGCGGTGAGCCACAGCGGAAGCGCTCCCGCCGTTTTGACCTCCATCAGTACCGTATCCTCCTCCACCAACGGCCGCCCGTCCGGCGGCTCGGTCAACCGCAGACGATCCCGCCGCCAACGGATATTGGTGTCAAAGGTTAAGCGTAAATGAGGATCTTCTCGCCCAAAATAGGCCAGACGATCATAACAAAGGAACATCGCCGGCCGTAAAGAGCCATAATAATCCAAAAAATACGCAATTTCCTGCCCGATCTGGCTCTGTAGCGTTGTGGAACGGTCACACAATACCGCCATAGCCTCTGCCTCCGGCAGAACCAAGCGCCTTTTGTAAACCACACCCTTGTATTTTTTCTTCAATTCTACAAACACAGGGGTATCTATCGAGGCGGTGGTGTAACTGCGAACACGCAGTTTTTCCTTATACAGCGGTTTCTCCAAGGAGCGGCGGATCAGCCGACTATCCGGTGTGTCAAAGTATACGTTACGAATGGTATGCACCCCATATCGATCCGCCTGCATATACGGCTCAATTGCCCGCATCAAACGCTCCTGTTGTGCCCGTGTGATGCGGTATTTGATCTCATATCGCTGAAACACCATCTGTACACCCACAGCTACACCCCCTTTCTGACGCCATCCAGTATACCATAATCCCGCAGGGATTTGTAAACACTTTTTACGGATTTTGTAAACCCTTTGTAAAGAATAATTTTCCATTGACACCGATGGGATGATATGATATGATATAATACATACAGAACAAATGTTCGCTTAGGGGGTGAATAGGATGCCACGGCATATCCTACATGTGGATTGCAATAAGTTTTATGCATCGGTGGAGTGCTGTATGAACCCCGCATTGCGGGATAAGCCGGTGGTTGTGGGCGGCAATGAGGACGCCCGACACGGTATTGTGCTGACCAAAAACGAGATTGCCGCCCACTACGGCATTGCCACCGGCGAAACGCTGTGGTCGGCACGGCGGAAATGTCCCCATCTGGTGACTGTGCCGCCCCATTTTTCTCTCTACACTAAATTTTCGGGAATGGTGCGGGGGATTCTGCGTGAGTATACGCCGCTGGTAGAGCCTTTTGGATTGGACGAGGCTTGGATGGACGTTACTGCCTGTCCCCGAGACCCTGTGGAGATTGCCCAGGAAATACGCCATCGTGTCAAAACCGAGCTGGGGATCACCGTCAGTATCGGTGTCAGTTTCAATAAGACCTTTGCCAAGCTGGGCAGCGATTATAAAAAGCCGGACGCGGTGACGGTATTTTCACAGGAAAATTATCGGGAATTGGTATGGTCTTTACCCGTGGGAGAACTCATCTACGTGGGACAAGCCACCCGCAAGAAATTGGAAGAACGGTTCATCTACACCATTGGGGACGTGGCACAGGCCGACCCTACCCTACTCCATTCACTGCTTGGAAAATGGGGCCCCGCTCTTCACGCCATCGCTAATGGGCAAGATGCCCAGCCGGTCATCCCAACCGAAGATGCCGCCGATGCACAATCTGTGAGCAACGGTATGACCACGCCCCGCGATCTCACCGACGATCGGGACGTGCAACGGGTGCTGACGGTACTGGCAGAAAGCGTGGGACGTCGTCTGCGGGAACAGCATTTATCGGGACGCACCATCGAGCTGCAACTGCGGGATAACCAACTGAACGCCCGCAACCACCGTGCAACTCTGGATCACCACATACAGGCTACCGGCGACATTGAAAAAGCCGCCTACGCCCTATTCAAGGATTGCTACAAATGGTCCCGCCCCTTGCGCAGTATCACCATTGGTGTCAGCGGTCTGGAGGCGGAGGATGCACCCTGTCAATTGGATATGACCGAAAGTGCCGTGCGGGATAAACGACAACAGTTGGACCGTACGGTAGATAGCCTACGGGAACGGTTCGGCGACCTGTGCATCCGCCGCGCCATCCTGCTGGAGGATCCTGCCCTGACGGGGGAAAGCCTGTATGACACTCACACGGTCCACCCCACCGGCTTCTCCGGTAAGACCGATGAGATCGGAGGCAAACAATGAGCCGCAAAGTATACGTAGAGGTAGCGGCGGTGTTCACGGCAGCGGGGCAGGTGTTACCTACGCAAATCCGTTGGGAGGACGGCACTGTATTCCCCATCGATCGGGTGACGGATATCCGCCGCGCCGCCGCCACCAAAGCAGGCGGATATGGACTTCGATACACCGTCCGCATCCGCGGACAGCAGACTTTTTTATTTTTAGATGAAGACCGTTGGTTTGTGGAAACAAGAGACAGACAACAGCCGCCTGCCTGAGTGCAGACGGCTGTTGAGATGGGTCTAAAAAATCCCCACGGCAATCCTGTATTGCCGTGGGGATTTTATCATTATTTCAGTTCCACAACCGTGACGCCGGTCTCGCCCTCGCCGTATACGCCGAGACGAAAACCTTTAACCTGTTTATGACCTTTCAAATGGGCGTGGACAGCGGAACGCAGAGCGCCGGTGCCTTTGCCGTGAATCACAGTGACACGCTCCAGACCGCAGAGTACGGCGTTATCCAGAAAGCGATCCACCTCCAACAGAGCCTCCTCCACCGTCTGACCACGCAGATCCAAATCGGTATGGACCTGCCGCTCCATACGAGAGGTCAAGCCCACAGATTTGGCGGAGGGGACAGGGACGGTACGCCCTTTTTTCTCTGCCCGTTTGGACTCAAACAGACGGAGATTGGATACGGGAGTACGGGTGCGGATGGCCCCTGCCTGCACCTCAACCATATCCTTATCATCTGCGGCTTTCAGCACCACGGCCTTGAGCCCCATATCCACCAGCTGTACCGTATCACCCGCCACCACAGGACGAGGCAGAACGTAATCTTCGTTGTCACGCTGAGTGACGGGGTCGATGGCATCCTCCATCCGATTCAAGCGAGATTTCAGCTGACTTTTGGCCTCGCGGGTTCTGTCGGCAAAATCAGCCGCCTCCTTCTGCTTACGCAGGTCATCCAGTTCATCCATCAGCCGTTGGGCCTCAGCACGAGCCTTTTCTACGATGCGCTGCGCCTCTTGTCGGGCACGATCCATCTCCTTGTCCCGACGGGTGCGGATATCCTCTAACTTATCCTCGCTCTCGCGGGCGGCGCGTTCTGCCCGCTGACGAGCGCTCTCGGCGGCGGTAATCTCCTGCTCCAATTCCTGACGGCGGGCATCCAAACGGCTGACCACCTCTTCCAGACGTTGATCATCGCCCGATACCAGTGCACGGGCATTTTCTACCAAAGATGCATCCATACCCAACCGCTCGGTGATGGCAAAGGCATTGGAGCGTCCGGGCACACCGATCAACAAGCGATAAGTGGGACGCAGAGAAGCCACGTCAAACTCACAACTGGCATTCTCCACACCGGGGGTATGGATAGCATAAGCCTTCAACTCCGCATAGTGGGTGGTGGCGCCGATACGGGCGCCCTGTGCCCGCAGACGCTCCAGAATGGCCACCGCCAAGGCGGCGCCCTCAACAGGGTCAGTACCCGCACCCAACTCGTCCAGCAAAACCAAGCTGCCGTCAGCGGCCTCGTTCAAAATGCGAATGACGTTGGTCATATGAGCGGAGAAGGTGGACAAAGACTGCTCGATGGACTGCTCATCGCCGATGTCCACCAGCACCCGATTAAACACGGAAATCTGGCTGTTATCCCCCACCGGAATCAGCAGACCACACTGAGCCATCACGGTAAGCAGACCTAATGTTTTCAGCGTTACCGTCTTGCCGCCCGTGTTGGGGCCGGTAACCACCAACGTGTCAAAGTCACCGCCCAGTTCCACATCAATGGGTACCACCTTTTGGGGGTCGATAAGCGGATGTCGCGCCTTACGCAGGCAGGTATGACCGTCAGTAGTCAGGGTAGGCTTGATCGCCTTCATTTTATATGCTAAATGAGCCTTAGCGAAAATAACGTTCAGTTCCAGCAGCACCTTGTAATCTGCAATAATGGCAGTGGCAAAGCCGCCCACCTCTGCAGACAGGGCGAAGAGGATGCGCTCGATCTCCGCCTCCTCTTTGGATTTCAGCACCTTCAGCTCATTGTTGGCCTCGACTACGCCCATCGGCTCTACAAACACGGTGGCACCGGAGGCGGAGGTATCGTGAACCAGGCCGGGGACCTCGCCGCGGTGCTCAGCCTTGACCGGCACCACGAAACGACCGCCGCGGATGGTAACGATAGCCTCCTGCAGTGCCTTTTGATAGGTGGCGGAACGCACCAGTTTGTCCAACTGTTCCCGCACCTTTACCGATGCAGAGCGCATCTTGCGGCGGATGTCAGCCAGGGCAGGAGAAGCGTTATCCGCTACCTCTTCCTCATTGAGCACCACAGAGGTAATCTTTTCCTCAATGTACTTGTTAGGGGTCAGCACAGAAAAGCGGTCATCCAAGCAGGTGGATACACCCTCACAGTGAGAGCGCCACTGGCTGACGGAACGAATAGTCCGCAACAGGTCGGCGATGCGGAGCAACTCGCCCAGCGACAGGCAGGCACCCGCCTCTGCGCGACGCAGAGGATTACTGACATCGGGCAACTGACCGAAGGAGGGACTGCCAAAGCCCGCCATCAGACGACAGGCATCGTCGGTTTCATCCACCAAGCGTTGCACCAATGCAGGCTCGCTCACAGGGCGCAAAGCCCGCGCCATAAAAGCAGCCTCGGCACAGCAAGTCTGTCCTGCCAGCAGGTCCAATATTTTATCCAGTTCTAATGCGTGTAAATCTCGATTCATAGTGATGTTAAATTCCTTCTGAACGTAAAGTGTGGTAAAAATCTAAAGTAGTGAAATGCCACTGCTGTTGTGTGAGCAAAAAGCGCTCTACCAGCGTAGCCAACGCGGCGGCATCCCCCGCCGGCAACACAAAGGCAAAGCACCGCTCAAAGGCACCGTATACCACGTGACGCAGGGCAGCCAGTACCACTGCAGACACTTCTATCGCATCCGCTGCACCGCCGTGGGCGGCACAGGTCAATGTCCCGGCAGCGGGAGAAAACCACAAAGGTGCCTCCTGTGTGCCGCAGACGGCACAGCCCGTTAGGTCGGGGGTATATCCCTCCAGTGCCAACAGACGCGCCTCGACCACCGCTTTAATCTGCAGCGGGTCCTTCTCCCCTGTTGCTAAATAGTGCAGGGCGTTCAGCAAAATACGAAGATGTTGCGGTGCAGGAGTGTCGGTGGGACACAGGTGCAATGCCAGTTCACAGAAATACTGAGCCAAAGCCAATCGCTCCACATCCTGGCGGAGAGCAAAAAACACCTCCTGCGGCTGTGCGTCCTCAATTATGTACTTATCCCGACCGGGGATCAGGCTCAGTCGGGCATAACAAAGCTGTTGAGTGGAGGAACCAAAACGGCTTTTGGGCCGTTTGGCGCCCCGTGCGGCGGCACGAATAATGCCCCGATCACGGGTGAGGATGGCCACAAAACGATCCGCCTCTGTGGGCGACTCATACTCCCGCAGGATCAGACCGTCGGTCATCAGATGCTGTTGTGGGGCGGTGGCCATAGGATCCCTCCTCCTGCGTGCTGTTGACGGCCCGCTGGGCGATCTCTACCCCACGGTACCGCAGATAATCCTCTACCCGTCCGCTGTGGGTAAAGGTGTGCCATAATTTATCCTTGTCCATTCCCGTCGCCTCCCTTTCAGGGGTAGTATCCCCCGAACCGAGCCGACGAAAGACGGAAAATTAGTCCAATTTGTAGCCGAGACCACTAAGAAAGCCTTGGCGGTTACGCCAATCCTCCTTGACCTTCACCCAACATTGGAGATTCACCTTAGTGGCGAACAGCTCCTCCAGCTCGGTACGGGCGCGGGAAGCGATCTCTTTGAGCATAACGCCCTTTTTGCCGATAATCATACCCTTGTGGCTGTCACGCTCACAGTAGATATAGGCATCAATGTCCAAAATGGTACCCTTCTCGGTCTCCCGCTCGCCCCAGCGCTCAATATCCACCGCGATGCCGTGGGGAATCTCCTGACGGAGCAGCTGCAACATCTTCTCGCGGATCACCTCAGAGGCGATAGCCTGCTCGCTCTGATCGCTGGAAACGTCCGCAGGGAAGAAATGGGGACTCTCGAAGGTGAAGCGGTTCAATTCCGCCAGCAGGGCGTCCAATCCATCCCCCGTGACAGCGGAAACGGGTACGATGGCGGCAAAATCCATCTGCTGTTTCCAGGCGTCGATGTAGGTGAGTAGCTGAGCCTTGTCGGTGACGGTATCGATCTTATTGATAGCCAGAATCACCGGCATTTTCTTCTGCTTCAGCTGGGTCAGCAGAGTCTGCTCCTCCTCACGGATAGCGGTGCGGGGCTCGGTGACCAGCAGGGCCACGTCCACACCGGACACCGCCTCACCGATAGAGCGTACCATAAAATCACCCAGACGCGTGCGGGGCTTGTGGTTGCCGGGGGTGTCCAAAAACACCAGCTGAGTTTCCTCACGTGTCACCACACCCATAATGCGGGTGCGGGTGGTCTGGGGCTTGTCCGATACAATGGCTACCTTTTTGCCCACCAACGCGTTGAGCAAAGAGGATTTGCCTACGTTGGGGCGACCCACAATGGCAATAAATGCAGATACGGTATTCATCATTCTTCTCCTATCACAGAGCGACCCTGCCCGAAAACGGACAGGGTGGCGGTATTATTCCTCGTCTTCCAGCACGTAACTGCTGCCGCGAGGCAAACCGACAGACAGCATTACGGCCTCTTCCTTTTCACGCATACGGACGGCCTCTAAACCACCCTCGACGTGATCATAGCCCAACAGGTGCAACATCGAGTGGACGGTGAGATAACCAATCTCACGCTGTAAGGTGTGGCCGTACTCCTCCGCCTGCGCCTGAGCCCGCTCCAGAGAGATGACAATGTCACCCAGCATATAGGCGTCGGTGGCAGGGTTTTTATCGTATACACCGTTCTCACCCAAGGGGAAAGAAAGCACATCGGTGGGAGCGTCGATCTGACGCTGTTCCAGATTAATGGCGTGGATGGCATCGTTGTCCACGAAGGATACGTCCACCTCGGCGGAGCCTTCAAACTGCTCCAATTCCAGCACCGCGTGACAGCAACGGCGAATCAACAGCCGTACACCGGTGGGCACCTTAATGGCTTTTTGTTTATTCTCAATGTTGACTTTGATCTTATCCATTGCTTTTACTCCTTTTCTCCTCTTTTTTGTGAGCACGGGCTGCTTCTACCCGAGCGTGATCGAATTTTTCATAGGCGGCGATAATGCGCTGGACCAACTGGTGTCGCACCACGTCTGCCTGATTGAACTTACAAATGGCGATGTCCTCTACATCCTGCAGAATACGCATCACCTGCTTAAGACCGCTCATCTTGCCGTCCGGCAGATCGATCTGGGTGACGTCGCCGGTGACCACCATCTTGGAATTAAAGCCCAAACGAGTCAGAAACATCTTCATCTGTTCGGGGGTAGTGTTCTGGGCCTCATCTAAGATAATGAAGCTATCATCCAGGGTGCGGCCGCGCATATACGCCAGCGGGGCAATCTCGATATCACCACGCTCCAAGTAGCGATGAGTTGTCTCTGCGCCCAGCATATCAAACAGGGCATCGTACAGAGGGCGGAGATAGGGGTCCACCTTGCTCTGCAGGGCACCGGGCAAAAAGCCCAGTTTTTCGCCCGCCTCTACAGCGGGGCGGGTCAAAATAATGCGGTCGATCTCCTTGGCTTTATAAGCGCGCACCGCCATAGCCACCGCTAAGTAGGTCTTACCCGTACCCGCAGGACCCACGCCCAAGGTGACGGTGTTCTTTTCAATGGCCTTGACATAAGACTTTTGACCCAACGTCTTGGGCTTGATAGGTTTGCCCTTGGTAGTAACACATAGAGTGTCGCCGCCCAACTGACGGACGGTGTCCTCTGCCCCCTCATTTACCAAGGTCATAACGTACCGCACATTCTGGTCGGTTAATTGCTCGCCCCGCTCCAGCAGGTGCAGCAGACCGTTCACCGTCTTAGCCGCCATCATTACACCCGGCTGTTCGCCGCTAATCTTAATCTCGGTATCACGGATGAGAATATTCACGTCGTATGCCTGTTCGATCAGGCGCGTGTTGGCATCGTAGCTTCCGAAGAGCGACACCGCCTGCTCCATACGTTCCACTTCAATAATGTGTTCGTCCATATAAAACTTCCTATCTTCCCAGATTAAATACTATTATATACCGAAAAAACCAATTTGTCATTTGACAAACTGCATAAAAAGTGACCTTATTTTTCTCAGCAACTACACGGATATTCCGTTTTAACCCAAAGGTACCTCTACCGCAATGTTCTCGCGACACCGATAGGTGGCAGTGAGAACATACATGTCCCCCTGCACCCGCCCCGTACAGGTCAGCCGCTCATAGCTATCGGGCAGGAACAGCGCCTCCTCCTGTTGCCCTAATTGGGTCTGAGCTTGATCGTCAGCTTGCTCCGTAGTTAGAACTCGACGACGTGAAGACAGTGGAACGTAGTAATCGCAAGATAATCTCAGCGGCAGTACCGTCCCATCCACTGTCAGGGTGTGAGCCGTGGAATAATGGGCCATTTCGCCCTGTAAAGGTGTTTTACTGTACAGAGGAAAATCCCAGCCGAGAAAGGAAAAAGTGGGGCGACATACCATCGAATCGGACAAAATCGATTCCATTTGCACCAACGGTACAGATACAGTAATGCGGCGGTGGGTTTCGGCCCACACTTCGCCATAGGCACGGTACAGTTTCTCCCCCAGGTCGGTTTCTACACAGCCGGTAATCAACACTGTTCCCGCGGTGACAGCCTCCCCCACCTTTACCAAAGGTTTGCCACTGCGTGATTCAATCTGCAGAATACGACCATCCCGCGCCGCCACCAGATCGGAGGGTTGGGACAGATCCACGATCTGCGGGGTTGGATCCCGCTCGGTAACCTGAATCCGCGCTACGCAATGGGAGGGATTGACTGTGATATAAGCTACGGTAGAAAGAGCATCGGGACCGTGCAACTGAAAGCCTTTGATTTGTAGGCGATCCGTCCGCGCACCCAAACGCACCCCGTATTGCTCCGCCTGCTCCAGAATAGCAGCAGTGGACGTGACGGTGTTGCCCTCCACCTCCACCACCCAAATACGGGAGGACAACGCCCCCAAAATAGCGACATACAACACAAGACCCACCAGCAAGCCCCTTCGATAACGATAGCGATGACGCCAAAACGGAAAGCCGTGCTTATGCTGAAGACGCATCCGCAAGCAGGCCCGACGTGCCATGGGGCGAATGCAACGATAGTCCCCCGCTCGGCATGAAAACCACATAACCTCGTTATGGCGGCGGATGCGCCACACCTCTACACCTGCGGCGGTCAGGTCGTTCAGCAGTCGCTCGGGATATCCGCCCTCGGTTTCCACACGCACCCAACCGGGAAACCATCGCAATATACGTGAAACCATAAACCTCCTCCTACTGTAATTCAATGCGTTGCAGGGAACCGCTGACCGCAACGCCCTCTGCTGTCATACAGCCCAATTCCAAGCCCTGTCCGTATATCGACACCGTACCGAATGGCGTACGCATCGTGATGTGGTCCTCTGCATAGGTGTCAATGCCGCGGCATCCCGCCAGCACCACCCGTTCCCGACCCTCCACTTCCATAAAAAATCCGCCCTTCTCTTTCTGTGCCATACGCACCCCTCCATTCATCCCAATGTATGAACATAGGGGGACAAAAATACCTACATAAAGAGAGGAAACGGGTCATATATTGACCCGAAAGGGGGATGGCCATGTATATTCGTATTGTTCGCCGCCGCGCTCTGGAAAACGGCGGTGTGGCCGTGATTGCCGTGTCGATGGTCGTACTGCTTCTACAGTACCCCGAGGCAGTACAAAACGGCATCAACCGCGGTCTGTCGGTGTGTGGCACGGTCATCATCCCCACACTGTTCCCCTTTATGCTGTTGGCAGGATGGCTGGCAGATTCGCCCCTATGCCGCTGTCCGGGGCGGATCACCCGACGTGTGGCAAACGGCGTGTTCGGACTGCCGGGATGCTGTGCCCCCGCCATCCTGCTAAGTTTGGTAGGCGGCTATCCGGCGGGGATGGTGGCCATCAGCCGCCTGTATAAACAAGGGCAGATCACCCGTGAAGAACTGGATAGGATGACCGCCTTTTGTGTCTGCGGAGGTCCCGGGTTCATCGTAGGGACGGTGGGTATCGGACTGATGGGCAGCGTCCACGCCGGGTGGCTGTTATATGCGGCGCAGGCGGCAACAGCGGTGGGCATCGGTATATGGCTGGGGCGTGGGCATCGAAGATGCGCAGAGACTGATGCACCCTTGCCCCCACGGCGACCTTTTGCCGTTATGGTGTCAGACACCTGCGGTGCGCTGTTGAGCATGTGCGGATTTGTAGCCGCGGCGGCTATGGTGTTGTCCCTGTT
>JAZNUN010000064.1:0-17643 GCA_045592345.1 Acutalibacteraceae bacterium
AAGTAATTAGTTGATCTTAGGCAGGCTGGCTGCTGCCACAGACTGACCGACACGACGAGCCTTTTCATCGGGGATGTGCAGATGAATCTTTTCAGCCAATTCGGGAAACTCCACGTCCAACACTTCCTGCGCCCGCTCCAGAATCAGAGCACCGCCGTCGCCGGAGGTGACGCGACCCATAATCAGCACGTGCTTAATGTCGTAGAACTCGGTGTAATAGGCGATGGCGTAGCCGAAATAGGCACCGATGGTATCATAGATAGCTACTGCGCGGGGGTCGCCCTCCTTCATCAGTCCCTGCACCACCTTTAGCTTCTCTGCAGGGCTGAGGGTGGCATCCAGCTCAATGCCCGCGGCGGGAGCCAACTTAATAACGCTATCCTGGGAGAAATACTTCACGCCGCAACCATAGTCGCCGGACCACTCGTCCACCATAGCGGCGGTATTGTAGTCCACGGGGGCAAAGGCCAACTCATTCAGCCAACCGGTGATGTTGCCCTGGGGGTCCACGTAGCCCACCGCCTCGGAGGTGCCCATAGCCACACCCAGTACCGAGTCGTCGTCCAGATTCATAGCGCCCGCCAGAGCGGTAACGTCACCATCGTTGGCTACCTGAATCGGGATATTCTCGCCGATCTCCCGCGCCACGTCCAAGTACATATTCTTGACCCTTTTGTCAAATACTTCCTCGTCCTCCACCTTGAGGAACAGAGAAGCCACCATAATGCGATTGTCGATATACACGCCCGCGCTGGACACGCCGATGGCGTCCACACGGGGCATATGGGAGGCGGCGGTCTTCATCGCCTCTAAGATACCCTGATAATGATAATTGGGGTCCGACTGCAGCTTGGGATGCCAGACCACCTCTTCCGAGTACACGCTCTCGCCGTTGATGACGGCGGACACCTTGCGGTCGCTGCCACCGGCGTCAAAGCCAATGCGACAACCGTCCAAATGGCGGCCGATGGGGGCGGCGGCAGATTTTTCCGCGGGGGCGTCCTCCAGAGCGCACACTTCTACGGAGAAAGGTTGCTCGTATACCCGCTCCATAAAATGCAGGTCAAAATCCCGCAGACCGCCGTTGGTGTAGGCTTCTTTAATCTTAGCGCCGATTACTTCACTACCGGCGATAATGATCTTATAGCCACCCGCTACCCACAGCAGGGACTTGACGATACGCTCCACAAAGCGGAAATTCTCCTCATCATGGCCGGTGCCGTCGGGATAGACGCGGGTCTTATAGGTAGTGGTGTACCCCTTGTTGCGCTCAATAGCGATAACCATATCTTGACCCACCTCGGCGGTGGCCTGCCGCATTTCACGGCACACCAGGGACATAGGTATATAACCGGGGTCCAATTTGGCTTTAATCTTCAGATTCATACTGTACCACTCCTCCTATAATTGTCTTTTTAACCTCAAACTGAGAGTCGGTGATAATAATATCCGCATCCTTGCCCACCTCAAGGGAGCCCTTACGGTCCGCCATACCCAGCGTGATGGCAGGGTTGAGGGAGGCACAGTTGACACACTCCCACAGGGGGATGAACGAATGGGTATACACGTTCCACACACCGCGGTTGAGCCGCAGGACGCTACCCGCCACGGTGCCGTCCTCCAGACGGCAGACGATGCCGCGGTAAATGATCTTCTGCCCGCCCAAGGTATACTCACCCTCCGGCAGACCGCCGGCGGGCAGACAGTCGGTGATAAAGCAGAGTTGCCGCCCCTTCAGCCGATACAGCATATCGTAGAAGCAAGGATCCACGTGGAAGGTGTCCACGATCAGCTCACAGCTCACATCCCCGTTCAGCGCGGCGGTAACCACACCGGGGGCGCGGTGAGCTAAGGGAGTCATAGCGTTAAACAAGTGGGTGACGTGACCCACGCCCGCTTCCACAGAAGCCATAGCGGTGGCATAATCCGCCGAGGTGTGGCCCATAGACACCACCACATCGGTATCACGGATAATCTCGCGGATAGCGGCAAAGTCATTTTCGTCGGTTTCGGGAGCCATTGTGATGATGCGTATGATGTCCGCATATTCCTTGACAAAGGCGGCATCGGGCTTTAAAATGTGGCGCGGGTCCTGGGCGCCCTTTTTGCTCTCGCTGATAAAGGGACCCTCGGCGTGACAGCCCAGAATGGTACTGCCCTGCCAGGTCTTGCTCTCCTCCTGCAGGTTGCGGCACACCTCCAGCGCGCGGCGGATGACCGCCATATCCACCGTCATAGTGGTGGGCAGGTAACCGGTAACACCGTTGGCCAGCAGGCCTTTGGAGATGGTGCGGATGCTCTCCTCTTCCCCATCGCACACATCCTTGCCTAAATAGCCGTGGATGTGCAGATCAATCAAGCCAGGGGAAACGTATCCCCCCGCCGCGTCGATGACGGTAGCATCGGCGGGAATATCGGCCACAGGGACAATACCCTCAATGACCTTGCCGTACAGCAGGGCAGCTCCCTCCACGATGCGATCCTTCAGGATGATTTTTCCATTGATAATGGCGTTCACACATCCACCTCCCTTGTTATCTTATTTTTATTCTAGCACAACATAAAATCGTTGACAATATCCCGATTTTTCCTTTTTATTATCATATTTTTGTATATTTTGGCTAATATGATTCATTTTTTCCTTCGCGACACCCAAAAACAAAATCAGGATAACAAAAAGCACCGCCCAATGGACGGTGCCTGGGGTTTATGATTGCGGATCCTTGAGCAAGGATGGATCGCGCCCAAATACACAATCCTGAATAATGCGGGACAGTTCCTCCACCGATTCGGCGCACCCTTTTTTCAGCCATTGTAAAACCACAGCGTTCAGACCGTTGAGGTAAAACTGCATCACGTACGCACGCTCGTGAACGGGATAGTGAAACCGCTCCAGTATCGGGTCGAAGATATGTTCAAACAGCCGGCGAAACACATCCTCAAAACCAAAGGCACTGCTATTATCCAACGCGGTAGCAAATACACGGCGATTATCCCGAATATAGGATAGATACGGATGCAAATAGTCAGCGGTGATAAAATTCAATTCTCTCAGCGCACACTGATCAAAACGCACCGCGATTCCACGGGTATCCACCGAAAAATACGCCATAAACTCATCCAGCATATAACGGGTGGTCTCCTCCAGCAGATCCCCCACCGTTTCGTAATGCAGATAAAAGGTAGAACGGTTGACTCCCGCCTGTTGGCAAATCTCGCTGACCGTGATATAGGCCAGTTCCTTTTTCTCCAGCAGAGCGATGAGTGCACGGTCCATTCGTATAGCGGTATTAAAATACTTGCTCTCCGATTTATTCATTCGAACATCTCCTCGCGCAGAATTATTCCTCGCTGATCTGACGCGCCAATTCTACAATCTCGTAGGCGTACTTCTGTTTGCCTTTTTCCAGCAGACGAACATACATAGAGTAATTGACGCCGCAGCCGATAAATCCGAGAACGCCCAGGATAATACCGATCACCAGCCAAAAAGTGCCGCCGCCGATGACCTGCATCGACAGGCACATACCCAAGCCTGCTACCAGCGAAGACAGGATACCGAAGGTGTAGGTGAAAACGGTGGCGGGCAACTTGGCTTTCTGGTCCAGTTTGCGCAGGGCGATAATCTTGGAATTATCTTTGGGGGCGTATTCTTTTGCAATGGCTTCTGCTAAGATTTTGTCTGTGTTCATTGTGTGAACCTCCTTTTATTTGATGACATCATTGTACCCTCAAACAAGAATATACGGAACAACACAATGCGGTTTATCTGTTGATTTTAAAAAATACAGCCTATCCCACAGGACAGGCTGTATCGGCATTATTTCAAGAATCCGTTGACGATCTGCTCCTCAGCCTCCTGTTCGGTAAGACCCAGGGTCATCAGCTTGATCAGCTGTTCACCCGCAATCTTTCCGATGGCGGCCTCGTGGATAAGGGCCGCGTCCAGATGGTTGGCGGTGACCTCGGGGATGGCGCTGACCGAGGCTGAGTCCATAATAATGGCGTCGCACTCGGAATGGGCGGTACAGGGGGCGTTACCGTTGATCTGAGAACGGAACACCTGACGTGACTCACCCTTAGCCACCGAGCGGGACATCAGCTGGGCCGAGGCGCCCTCGCCGTTGAGGTCCACCTTAAAGTTGGTCTCGGCCAACTGCTGACCGTGGGTCATAATCTTCTCACGGACAATCAGCGTAGCACCCGCCGCCAAGGTGGCGTTTGTCTCGCGGACGGTGGATGTAACACCCTTGATCTGGGTGGACTCCATCTCCATATAGGCGTCCTCGGCCAACTCAATGACGGTGGTGGGGTTCATCACCCGACGGCCGTTGCCGTCGCCGGAGCCGTAGTGCTTCTCCACGTATTTCAGTTTGGCACCCGCCGCCAGATGGAAGGCGTGAATACCGTCGTGGCGGCTCTCCTCGTCGCCGCCGTTGTGGATGCCGCAGCCCGCCACAATGGTGACGTCCGCGCCCTCACCCACAAAGAAATCGTTATACACCATCTCGGTGTGACCCGTCTGGCTGAGAATAACGGGGATGTGTACGCTCTCGTTCTTAGTGCCGGGCTTAATAATGATATCAATGCCGGGCTTGTCCGTTTTAGTGACAATGTCGATGTTTTCGGTGGTGTTGCGGCCCGCCATCTCGCCGTTGGCGCGGATGTTATAGGCGCCCTGGGGCACCTCGTGGAGATCGGCGATCTGCTCTAACAAAGTCTGTTGAATCTTATCCATTATCCCCACCCCCTTACATCTTGTCCGTCAGCACGGAACAGGGCGCACTGCCCGCCAGCAGATCGGGAAGAATTTCCTCACGGCTGCCCTCGGTGCGAATCTGACCGTTGGCAACAACGATCACACGGTCGGCAATGTTCAAGATACGCTCCTGGTGGGAGATGATCATAATACTGCCGCCCAATTTCTCGTGCATTTTTTCAAACACCTGAATCAGGTTATTAAAGCTTCATAGGTCGATACCTGCCTCCGGCTCGTCAAAAATAGACAGCTTGGTGCCGCGGGCCATAATCATGGCAATCTCGATGCGCTTGAGCTCGCCGCCGGACAGGCTGGCGTTGATCTCGCGGTTAATATACTCGCGGGCGCACAGACCCACCTCGGATAGGTAGTTACAGGCCTCAGAAATGCTAATAGTGCGGCCCGCCGCTAAGGTGATCAAGTCCTGCACCGTCAGCCCCTTAAACCGCACAGGCTGCTGGAAGGCGAAGCTGATGCCCGCCTGTGCCCGCTCAGTAATAGATAGATCGGTGATGTCCGTGCCGTCCAGCAGAATCCGACCCGACGTGGGGGTGATAATACCGGCGATCACCTTTGCCAAGGTGGATTTGCCGCCGCCGTTGGGGCCGGTGATGGCCACAAACCGCTCATCGATGGTCAAATTGATGTCGTGGAGGATGTCCAGCTTTTCACCGGATTCGGTCTCCACGGTATAAGTGATATTTTTCAGTTCTAACATACGGTACAGTCCTCTTTTATTCGGTGATAGGGGCGGCGGTGACGTTCACCGTATAGCCCAGCGTGGTCAAGGGGTCATCCTTCAGCGTAATGTGCTCGGGAGAAATGAAGAAGGTGTAGGTCTCGGTGCCGCCGACGGGAACGGTGATGGAATTGGGCACTTGTGCGTAGCCGCCGGCAATCTGCTGATCCTCCCCGTTGACCAGCGTGACCTCCAGCGCCTCCAGAGCCATAGCGTTGGCGGTGCCGTTGCCCAGCACCAGATGTACTGCCAAATAGCCGCCGTTGGTGAAGTACACCTCGGATATGGCGGCGGTGACGCCGTCGTCTGCCAGCTCGGGGGTGGCATCCTCTGCATAGAAATAGGAGGTACGAGTTTCATCCCGTTCAAAGGCCTCGGCCTTTGCCGCGCGGGAGAACTGCAGCACCAACGCCGCCGCACCCAACAGCACGATAGCCGCCAGTACGATCACCACCGACCACAGGTCAAAGCGGCGGGCTTTGGCTCCTTCCTTCGCCGCGGCGCGGCGAGCCTCCAGTTCACGGCGAAGCGCCTCGCGCTCGGCCTGTTTGCGGGCCTTTTCCTCCGCTTTGGTCTGCTCACCGGTCTTGTGGGCGCGGAATATTTCAATGTCGTCGGTACCCGTCTGCAGGGTACGCACGACACGCTCTTTTGCCATAGATACACATCCATTTCATTGTTGGGGCTCATACTCCCCCATAATCCATTTAATTTTACACGAAATTACCACCATTGTAAAGATGAAAAGCAAAAAAAGGCGGGGTCTACCCCACCTTTTTTATCAAAACATCTCGGTGACGTTTTCCAGCAGGTCGCCGAAAGAATGGAGTGCCCGCCCCGCATTGTGTTTTAGTCCTTTTTTGTTCTTTTTCATCACGGTGAGGCCCACCACACCGGCGGTACAGCCCAGAGCCACCCCCATACCCATACCTTTCATAAAATTGCCCATAGATTGCTTCATACTACCAACTCCTTTCGGTGTTAGTGTAACCTCAAAACAGGAAAATATCCCTTGCCAAGGAAGCAATTGTGCGGTACAATAGGAACAGAATGCAAAAAGTGAGGTTAATATCGTGGCAACTCTCAACATCGTATTAGTAGAGCCGGAGATTCCCCAAAACACCGGTAATATCAGCCGCACCTGTGCCGCCACCGGTGCCCGCCTGCACATTGTGGAGCCTATGGGGTTCAAGATCGACGACAAGAAACTGAAGCGGGCAGGGCTGGACTACTGGCACCTGCTGGACATTACGTATTACAAGAACTTGGACGATTTCTTCGCCCGTAATGCGGGACCCTTCTTCTACTTCTCCACCAAGGCTAAGCATATTCACTCGGACGTATCCTACCCCGACGGGGCGTATCTGGTGTTTGGCAAGGAGACCAAGGGTCTGCCTGAGTGGTTGCTCCACGACAACCCCGACAACTGTGTACGGTTGCCTATGATCGATCGGGATTCCGCCCGCTCCCTCAACCTGTCCAACGCGGTTGCGGTGGGTGCATTCGAGGCTTTGCGACAGTGGGGATACCCCGATATGCGTACCGTAGGACACCTGACCCAATACGAGGATTGATAAAAAACTCCCTGCCCACGGGCAGGGAGTTTTTACGTTTAATCTTCGATGAATTTGCCGTCCACCACACGCACGGTGCGGTCACAGATCTCCAGCGCCGCAGGGCGGTGGGAAATGCACAGACAGGTGCGGTTCGGCAGGGCACGCAGACGCTGCAGTACCCGCTCCTCGGTGGCCTCATCCAAGGAGGCGGTACACTCATCCAACAGCAGGATAGGTGCCTCGGACAGCACCGCACGGGCAATCGCCAGACGCTGGAGCTGACCCTCGGACAGACCGCTGCCACCCTCACCCAGCACGGTATCCAGACCGTTAGGCTGATTACGGATGGCATCCGCCACGTCCGCCACCTCAGCGGCAGCCCAAATGGCGTCATCGGATATATCATCGCAGCAGAAAGCGATGTTCTCGCGGATGGTACCGGAAAGCAGCATACTCTTCTGCGGCACATAGGCAAACAGGCATCGGGTGTCGGCATCCAGGGGGATGCTCTCCCCCTCCAACTGAGCCGTCAGAGTGCCGGACACAGGGGTGTGGAAGCCCAGCATCAGCTTAAACAGGGTGGTCTTACCAATACCGGAGAAACCGGCCAGTGCCACAAACTCGCCCTTCTTGACCGTGAAATCGGCACCGACCAGCACCTGTTTCTCTTCCTCATAGGCAAAATGCAGATCCTGCGCCTGCAGACTCTGCAAACGAGTATACAGCTCTTTTGCATCATAAGGAATCGCGCGACGAGGCTCATCCGGCATATCCTCCAGTTCCACGATACGCTCGGCGGAGGCCAGCATATTATAGTACTGGGGCATAATGCCGGACATATTCATAAAGGGGGTACGGATCTGGCTGACGATCTGCAACAGGGCAGTGAGCATACCGTAGGTCATAGCCCCCGCGGGACTGGCCAGCTGAACGGCACCCCATAACATTGCGATATAATAACTGCCGTTAAACAGCAGATACAGACAAGCGTGAGAAATGTTGCTCCAGTGGACACACCGAATCTTGGCGGCAAAGCTGCCGTCCAACAGACGACCCAAGCCACGGCAGGTGGCATCCTCACCACCGAAAGAGCGGATCAGCATCCAATGGGCAAAGTTCTCCTGGGCATAGGCGCTGACTCCGTCCTCGCACTTCTGGTACGTCTTATGCAGATGCTTCATCCGCTTACCGTATGCGCGGCCAACCACGATCATCAGCACACCGAAAACACACAGACACAGCACGAATTTCCAGTGAATCAAGCTGAACAGGGCAACCAAACACGCAATCAGGCTGGTGGCCATAGCCGTGATCTTGGGTATCAGACCAACCAGACCGATCACCACCGTGTGACTATCGCTGGTCATACGGTTTAATAATTCACCGGAGTGATAGGTGCGGAAATGCTCCCATTGCTTACCCATCAGGCAGGAAAATATATGCTGTTTGATCCGCATCTGTACCTTACCCAACAGCCATTGGTGCAGAAAATTCTGACCCACGGACAAAAATAGGCGCAATATCAGCAGCCCGATCATCACGGCGCCGGGTATCCACAAACTGTCCGAAACAGACCCGGTGGCACAGTCAATCAGCCAACGGGAAATCAGCGCAAAGACCACAGATGACACTGAGATCAATGCGCTGATAAATGCTAACAAACCAATGTATCCCCAATAGGGGCGGGTGATCTGCCGTATCCAATTGTTTACGGAGTTGGTTGCTTTCATCGGTTACAGCTCCTTATAGCGATAGGGAAATAAGCGACGGAAACGCCAATGCAAACGGCGATCCCACCGTATAAAGAAAGGACGCAACGACAACAGGCGATGCCACAACAGACGGTTACAACGATACGTGTGGGAATCGCACTCCCAGCGGCGTCCCTTACGGATAAAGGCGGTGGCCACCGCCAAGATCTGATCCGCACGCACATCCGGCTCTATCTCCCACTGGGCATCGCCCAGCAGGGTGTATCGCAGTTCCTCGGTGGCAGAGGGATACGCTTTCTTGCGCCCCCAGCATCTGCGGACGGCGCCGTCGTCCCGCTCTATGATACGGTGTAGGACAAACTGACCGTTATCACGACGAATCAGCGGCACGTCCCCCGGCTGCAACGCCGCGGCATCCGTCGCCACCAGGACAACCTGATCCCGCCGATGGCGCACAAAGGGGCTCATGCTGTTACCGGTGATGGTCAGCACCACCTCCTGCCCCAGAGCCAACTGCTCCTGCATCACAGGGAACATCTGCTCCAACGGCAGAGTCACGGTGGATACGGGTTCGGTATGCTTACTCATCCAGCAGACCCTTTTCCCGCATAGCGGTGACAAAAGCAGCCACATCTGCCGCAACCACGTCCACTGACACGTCGTATTCACCCAGCATAGCCTTCACCACGTCCTCAACGGTGCAGGGCTTCTGCAAAACATTCCAGATGAAAGCGCCGGTCTCATTCAGCGTGATGATGCAACGGAAATCCACTGCACGGGTGCCCACGGGAACCACGATATGGTTGTCACCAACGCGGCGCAACACAAAACCCTCTTTAATCTTCATTATCCAATATCCTCCTGCGGGAAAATTTCTTTAACCACGGTTTCAACAGCCTCGGTGCTGATATTACAGGTTAGGCTATAGATCGGCACCGTCTCCAACAAGCGCTCGGTGAAATCCAACAGTTTCACACCGGGTCTGGTATCGTAAAAAGGACGAGCGATCTGGGACGACAGATTGTAATAACTCTCCATCGTGTCCAAACGACGGATGGCGTTCTCCGTACCACGCTCAATGAACACGATGGCCTTCAGCGGCACCTGCTCGTTTACGTTTAGGGCCGTCTTGCCGCTCCAGGGGGTGCCGCATAAATATGGCTGACCCTCTTTGAAAATGATGGCAGGCTTATCATCATTGATCACCGTCACCTCGTCGCCGAAGCGCTCGCTCCACAGACCGACGTGGGTGGATTTACCCGTACCGGAGTTAGCGGAAAAGGCCACGCCGTTGCCACGCCACGCCAAGGACGAGGAATGGAGTACACCGCCGCCCAGCATCGCCAAGCGGTCCTGGAAGGAGAAACCCGTCTGGGAATACTCCCAACTAATGTCGTCAATCTGCGGATGGTTGTGGTGGCGCCACAGGTGAATCTCAACCTGTGAAAAATCCTTGTTATAGATCATATTGAGGAATACAGGGCCGTCCGGGCGCTGGACGCAACGGCAAAAACGACCATCCGGCATCTCGATCACAGAACACGCCCGATATTGTTCGATCACGGTACCCTCCGGGAAAGCGATCTCCTCATCTATGATAAAACGAAGATCCATCTGCGAGGGGCGATCGTCATCACGCACATAGGCCGCATAACGCTCTGCCGCCCACTCGGGATGAGCACTTTCGATGCGTATCGGGATACCTGCTACACTCAATTTCATCATTTGAGACTTTCCTTTCTCAAAACGCATATATACAGATGTATTATACCAACAACTGCCACACAAGTCAACTGTAAAATATAAAGAACCGAGGAGCATACAGCTCCTCGGTTCTCAGGTCAGCGCGGCGCTTTTACGCCGGCATAACGACGGCTGTGCTTCGCCGCCTTTTTCTGCGTCAGATACACTCGCAGTCGGTGCTGTGCCACCAGCATTTCCAGCCGGCGGCGGTCATAGATAGGGGGCGTGTTCCTCATTCAGCTACCTCCCCCATCTGGACATCCAGCCGACGCCGCGGCAGACCGCCTGCGTGGGACAGTGCCCGCATATACAGTTCTAAAAAGCGATCGTAGGTCGGCTCACCCTCCCTCACACACAGCAAAGCAGCGGTGCCGTAGATTAGCGCCGGTAAACAGCGCCAAGACACCTCCACCTCCTGCCACAGATGGGGCAGCGGCTCAAATTCCGTGGTATGCTCACGGCACCACAGATCGCCGTAAATCTGGTTCAGCGCCGCCAGGGCAGACTCGTTGCCGTCCTCGGCGGTGAGCCGTTGGGGGCACTCCAACAGGCCGTATACCTGCCGCAGTACGCTCTGTCCGGTCATACCGTCACCTCCTCAGGTGCAGTATCAGTACACATAAGCATACACGCCGCTCTTCAGGCTGTCCTTAATGACCACGTCATAGTACAGACGGTAGTCCAGCTTCCAGGCATCCGCCTTCAGGTTGTGGGCG
The DNA here is from genome assembly GCA_045592345.1 of Acutalibacteraceae bacterium. GTDB lineage: Bacteria > Bacillota > Clostridia > Oscillospirales > Acutalibacteraceae > UBA5905. The sequence goes on from JAZNUN010000064.1 coordinate 11,226, forward strand.
GGGTCAAAGCAACGCACCTGCTCGGTCTTCTTGATCAGAGAGGCTGCGCGGCGGGGCAGCAACAGCAGACCCACGCTCTTAGCGTTAGCGGCGGGGGTAAAGCCACCCGCCTCCTGACCGGCGGTAGTGCCGTCGAAGAACTCATAGGCGGTCTTCATGCGACTGTCCGGCACAGGCAGGATCGCCACGCCGTTAAGGCTGGTCACCTGCGTATGCAGTTCGCCCTTTTTAAAGTCGTTCATCACCAGATGGCGGGAGATCTCCTCGCTATTCTGCAGGGCATTCAGCATACTGCCGTCCACAAAGGCTACCAGCTCCTCGTCATAGCCCACGGCGTTGCGGGCCTTGGCGATGGCATCGGTCAGCATAGCGTAGGCATCGGTGGCGGGGGTACCCTCCACAGTCTGGGTAGCGGTGACGGCATAGCCGGACAGCTTGGACAGTACGTAGGCATCCACCTCGGGTACTACCTGAGTGCGGACGAACTCGCCCATCACCTGACCCGCCAGATCGGCAATACCGGACTCGTTGTTGTCCTCTCGATCCAACTGGAAGGAGCGGCCGCGGTCCATAGACAGGGTGAAGGGCTTGGCGCTGACCGACACGGTGCCGGACACAAAGCCGGTGTCGCGGTCATAGTCGCCCAGGCCGGACACGTTCACCTCGGGGATCATCACCGTTTTGGTGCCCACGAACTTGCCGCGCAGATTGTTGTCTGCCATAAAGCCGGTCACCGGCTTCTGCACCACGGCCTTATCCAGTTCGTCGGTCATTTTGATAGAAATGCTTTCCAGATTCAAACTCATTTGCATTCTTCCTTTCTATTGATAGTTTCTAGCTTACAACGCAGAGCGGAATGCACGTAAAAACACATCCTGCTCCGGCGGGGTTTCCACCGCTGTACGGGACAGACTGCCGGCGGAGCACTGCGCCGCCCGACGGCGGCTGTCGGTGGCGGCGGCCACCTTCTTTTCCTCCTGCCAGCGGTGCCGCAGATAGGCATCCAGCAACGGGATACCCTCCCGTGCGGCGGTATCCAGCACCCCCTCCGGCAGATCGGCGGGGTGCACCAGTCGGGGGAACTCCTCGGTCAGCGCCAAAAACTCCGCCGCCAGACGGTCCGTAATATCCTCCGGCGGCGCTGCTTCCGCCACCTCGATCACAGCCTCCGCAGGGGGCGGCTCTGCGGGTGCTTCCATCGGGACGACGGCATCGGTTTTCTCGGGTTCCATAGCAATTACCTCCTATCTTTCAGCGATGATTTATGCCAGCTCCTGCAACAGCGTGTCCAGCTGGGGGACCAGACCCCGCGGCAGGCGGCTGAGATACTGTTTTTTGTCGATGACACCGTTTTGGTACAGATTATCCAGCGTCTCTATGGTTTTGGTCTCACTGTAAGCCTCACCACTGCCCACGTCCACACGGATATTCAGCAGCAGATTACGGCAGGCGGCGCCGCTGAAGGGCATATACCATACCCCGTCGGGGTCGGTGATCTTCAGCGCCCGTTCCCCGTACATAGCCATCCAGAACTCCGACCATACCCGCGCCACATCCTCAATGAAGGTGTAAAAGCGGTTCTGCATCACGGTCAGCGGCATCAGAGATGCCTCACGGACCGCGATGATAGCGGAGGTGTTGTGGGGTTCCACGTCGCCCAGCAGAGTCGAACTGACACCTGCTTGGGCCATGGTATCGCGGATCAGGCTCTGTACGTTGGCATCCAACTGAGCCGAGAAGGCAGGCGGATCCACGTACCGCACCGCATCCCGCACCTCCTCACCGGACCCGTAGACGGGGATCACCTGACCGGGGTCGTTGGTGATGGGTTGGGTGACCACGTCACCGTTGACCAGCATAATAGGCATACCCATCATCATCACCGCCCACACACCGGCAGATACGGTGCGGTTAATAGCGATCTGGTTGGGGATCAGGTGAGGGATCTCACTTTCGCCATAACAATGATGGCGCCGCTCCTCCCAACGGAACACCGCCAAGGGATACAGCCGCACACCCATATCCCAAACAGACCGCACCGTCACGTCACCGCACACCTGCACCGCCTTCACCGTACAGGCAGAACCATCCTCGCTCCATTCCTTCCAGAATCGGGTCAGCAGAGTGGCGTAACCACCCTCCCCCTGCTGCTCGTCGCCGCGTATAGACTGCCACGCACGGCAACCGTTGGCTTTCGCAAGCCGTCGCAGATGCGCCACGGGACGGCGCTGGGCAATAATGATATAGGGCTGCTGCTGAATATCCTCTAAGGTGGGGTCACCGGGGTATACCTGCTCCACCTCCAGCACCTCGGCGGCAATATCGCCGCTGATGGGGGTGGTGTGGGCATCATCCGCATATAGACCCGTGGGGATGCGATCATCCCAATAGGTATACAGCACACCTGTACCGCTGATATAGGCGTTGCGGAGTACCCTCTGTTTCAGATCCTCCAGTTTTAGTCGGTCGGCGGTGGTGGCAAAATAATCGGTCAGCGCCGAAGCCATAGCCTGAGCCGCCGCCGAGGGTGTCAAGGCATCTGCCTTGACACCTTCTCGCAGGGCGGCACGGTGGGCCAGCACCTGATGACGCAGGGCGGAAGTCAGCGGAATCCCCTCGGCGGAGAACCGCACCGACGCAGGGGTCGCCCCCACCACCGCCATCTTATAATCACCGATTCGCTTGATGACGTTGTGGCGCACCAAGGGACGGCTGTCCCCGCAGTTGACCCCATACCACTGGTCACCCGCATAGAATCGCTCGTTGATGCGGCTTTGCTCGTACAGACCGCGGTCTCCCAGCTGCCGCTTATAATCCACACCGGCACGGTATTCTGCCTGCACCTGCTCCGGTCGGATACTGATCATTTTACTCATAGTTCTCCTCCTTGCTTGTAGGCATTACGGTGCCGTCGTAATACAGAAAATTGCGTGTATGTTCCCACCCATCGGTGGCGGCGTGACGGGGACGGGACGGCTTTTCCACACCATACGGTCCCACCGCCAACAGTACGCACCGTACTGCCAATGCTATGCCGACACCGCATAACAGACCTAACATAAATAGCATTCCTTGCTCCTTTCTATCCCCGCCATCCGCCTCGGGGCAGGCCGTAGCGATAGGCCCGACTCCCCGACAGCGGTGGACGGGGCACATCCTCCATAGCGTACCGCAGGGCATCCATCAGATGATTATCCCTATCACAGGGACGGTTGAAATACTCCCCCTCGCGGCCTCCCTCCTGCCAGGTATAGGCGGCCAGCTCCTCCGCCGTATGCCGACATCGGGGATGCACCAGAATCCGATATTCCTGCAGTCTGGCAATCCCCGCCGCCACCGAATCCCGCCCCTTGTCTGCCGCCTGCAGACGGGTCAACCCCAGCCGCCGCAGGTCGTCGTTGGATTTGGGTTCGGCGCTGTCGGCGCGGATACGCTCCTTGTGGTATCCTTTGTCCCGTATCATAGCGGCAATGGCATCATTGAGCATCCGCTTCTCATAATGCTCATCGTAGATATACAGCCGTTTCTCCCGCTCATCCACCGCGGCGGCGATAAAGGCGGTGGGATCGTTGGTATAGCCGTAATCCAGTCCGAAAATATGCCGCATCCCCTCTCTCCGCAGATCACCGAGGGAAAACTCCTCCACCGCCCAGTTCTCAAACACCAGACCCTGGCTGTGCCCCCATTCGCCCAGACCCGCCACCGCATATTGGCGGGGGTTTTCCTCCTTCATCCGCTGATACACCTCGCGGTCGGTGTTGTCCAGAAACTCGTTGCACCGATAGTCGGTGGTGAGAGCCAATACCCTGGAATCATCTTGATCAAAAAAGCGGCTTTTCAGCCAATGGTTGCCGTTCCAGGGATTAAAGGTGACGGTGGTCTGCTTAAACAGCGGCGGCGGCACCTCACCGCGTGGCACCGACAGGTCCAGCTTCTCAAAATCCGCTTGCCTCCCAATCTCAAAGGCCTCCTCCAGCCACACCCAACAGAGGTATCCCTGCTCCACCGTGGTGGAGGCCAGTTTTTCCACATTGTCCATCCCACGGAACAGAATCCGCTGACCTGTGGGGGTATAGGTCAGCTCCAACGGCTCCCGCCCTGCCCGCCATAGGTGCTCTACTCCTAAACGGCGGATGGCCCACCGTAGCTGGGCATAGGTGCTGTCCACGTGGGTGCGATGCACCGCCCTCACCACCAGCAGGTTGGCGGCGGGGTACTTCATCAGATGGTAGATATACCACAGGGCGGTGGTGGAGGATTTTTTACTGGCCTTACCGCCCTTGACCACCCGATAGCGGGTACGACACCGCCAGAATTGCCCATAGCCCCGCCCCACCACCTCCGGCAGATACACCGTTTTCATCTTAATCCTCCAAATAGGGACGCATCATAGCCATAGCCTCGCACAGCTCGTCCATTTCCTCCTCCAGCAGTGCCACCCGCTTGTCATACACCTTGATTTCTCCGGACAATTTCTGATGCCGTTGTCGTAACAGTTCCAGCGAGCGCTTATATTCCTCATACAGTTGTTTCATTGTCAGTCAGGGATTTCCTCCTCTCCCAAAAACACCACCGGTCCCTCCGATGGACCGAGGTCGTTCCCCTCGGTTTTCCCTTTATCGCCGTCATATCCGGCGTGATTTTTCAGATACAAAATGTGCATATTGGGGCTGGTCCCCCGTTTCAGCGCGTGTTCCATCACGCTGGCGGTGGCCTCCCCTGCCGCACGGCGGATGGCGGCGATCTTCAGCTTCATTCCGTGGCTTTTGGCAGGGGTCTGCCCCTGCAGAATACGCTGAAACTGCGTCAGATCCATATCCATCTCCGCCGCTAACCGTTCCACCGTCAGCGGCACCCCCTGTGCCTCAGCATAGGCTTTGGCACGTTCAATGGCGGCGTTGATATCCGCCAAACGGCGGTATTCCAATGTCGTATCGTGCATTGTTACCTCCTTAACGCTCCTATCTATATCCGGAGCGGTAAATCACCAAAAGGTGACTCGTAGCGCAGGTCAAATCGTTGTTTTCTATAAAAAAGGTCAAAAAAATACACCTGCCTCAGAATCGCTCTCCCAACTCCACCAGTACGCAGGGCCGCCAGCCTTCGTGCCCCTCCCATAGATGGGATGGGACCGCCCGCAGTCCGTCGCAGTAGTCCTCAGTTTCCATAGCCCTGCGGCCGTCGTACCGAAAGATTACCGGTGTATCGGGAGGCATCTCCTGAGCCAAGCGCTGCCAATCGCCAAGCACCAAAGATATTCACCTCATTATATATGTTAAGGTAGAGTGGCTGTCCACACGCCGCCCTTGTACTCGCGAACATAAGTCGATTTCAACCCCGCGTCGACTGTGCAGTCACACCGTGCTACACCCGCGTTTTTGAAAGCCGAACATTTGTTCGTCTAATAATATTGTAGACTCCTTTTGGGGGATTGTCAAGGGGTCTTGGGAAGAATTTTGAAAATGATTGCAATGGCACAGGATGTATGCTAAACTATATTTAGCACTTTGCAAGGAGGATGACAAATGAAAAGAATACCACTTCTATTCCCTGCATTAGTTTTGTTGGTCTGTCTGACCGGTTGCGAGGTGCATTGGAACGGTGAGTCGGCGGATTTCCCTTGGTTTGTCATTGCTATCCCCGTCATCCTTATATTGCTGATCGGTATGGCGGTGCAGAGCGCACAGGTATCCACCAAGCACTATGTGTGCCCCAAGTGCAACCACAGGTTTAAACCCGTACGGTGGCGGTGTATGCTGGCTCCCCACGTTAACGATGATTACCTATTGCGCTGTCCCCAATGCCACTCGCGGGAGTTTTGCCACCCTTCCTACGATCAGGATCCATAACAAGAGAGCCTTTAATGCGTTGCAACTATGGCTGACTCTTTGATGATGTTGGTGTTAGATTAGTTCGAGTTTACGGTCACTTTTTCCCTCTAGAAATGTGAATGTTATGCACATTTTAGGAAATTGTTTTGATTTTGCGGTATTTTTGGGTGTGAGTTTACGTTCACATTTTTCGACACGACGATAAAATGGAAAACCGCACAAGCCCTTGATATCACTGGGTTTGCGCGGTTTTATATTTGCTCTCAAAATGTGAACGGAACGAAAATGCTTTTGGTTTCACGGGGGTTTAGCAATGTTTCACGGAAATGGGAAAGTAATTCATTGTTGGCGTCTACTCGACGTTCGCCTGCGGCGAAGTCGGTCAAATATCCTTTGACGGTCTGAACGACCGTCATTTGGCGTAGCCAAAACAGGATATTTGAGGTAGCTCCAGTAAACAAACAAAAACACCCTAGACCAAAGTCTAGGGTGTTTTGTTTGTGTTGGCGTCTACCTATCTTACCGGGCCGCTTCCAGCCAAGTATTGTCGGCACGAGTGAGCTTAACTGCTGTGTTCGGGATGGGAA
>JAZNUN010000065.1:0-5612 GCA_045592345.1 Acutalibacteraceae bacterium
GGATATGATGCCTAAGGTCACCGCCATCAAGCAGGAGATCGACCGCTTAGGGTTAAACGTGTCCATCCAGGTGGACGGCGGTATCAACGCCGACACCGCCGCAGTGGCCGCCGCCGCCGGCGCGGACAACGTGGTGATGGGCAGTGCCCTTTTTAATGCGTTGGACCCTGCGGCTCTGGTAGCGGCGGTACAGGCTCTGTAAGCCATCCTGCCCGTATCAGTGTGCCGTACTCCCCACAGTGGGCCGCCAGACCCTCACCCTCCCCGATGAGGGTGCCGTACTCGGTCAGCAGACGCTGCCAACGGTGGGACAAAGGCTCTGTGGGATACACCGCCAGGTAGTATCCCCCTTCACCGCCGTATAACAAGCAGGTCGGCGGATTTTCCTCGGTTATGTATCGCCATTGGCGTAACAGATCCAGCAGAACGTCCCCATCCTGCAGATGGTACACCGACGGTGTGTCGGCAGGGGGTCGTGCCCACGGACTGACCAGCAGCACACCGCCGCCGTCCACAGGGATCATCTCCGCTGTCACGCGACGTGGCCCTGACCACCCTGCCGCGGCGGATACCTGCCGTATCAGACGGCGTATGCGCCCTGAAGAGGGCTGTGGCTGATCCAGCCCCCACTCCTGAAGCTCGGTGTCGGTCAGCCACACGCGCACACAGCCGTTTTCAATGGGTTCCACGGTCACAATATCCCCTCATTTCTCTTGTGTAGATTAATCTCATCATACCGAACCTGCCCTATGAAAAGCAACCGGTATGTTTTGGCGGGAGTCATTCCCGCGCCATTGTTGTGTAGAAAGGAATGGTGTTATGCAACTGTTTCTGCCCGGTATCGTGCTCCCCTTCCAGAAGGGTAAGGCTCTGGAGCGCGGCGTAGAAGACCTGCCGGTAGCCCGCGTGCGGGTTCCGCTGGGCCCTGCCGATGCCGATTCCCCCATCGCCCATCTGCCCGCAGACACCCCCGTTGTCTGCGGCGGCGAATTATGCCGCGACGAGGATTTTCCCATCGTGTCCACCGTATCCGGTGCCATTGAGGGAACGGTGGTGATCAACCACCCCGTCTACGGCGCTCTGCTATGTGCGGATATCGAATCCAAGGGCGAGGAGGAGCAGCGTCTGCCCGTTCTGCCGGAAGACGAGCTGACCCCCGAGGTAATTCTAAATATCGCCCGCGAGGCCGCCATCTACGACGAACTGGACGGCATCCCGCTGTGGGAAAAACTGCAGCAATGGGCGGTGGCTCCCGACGCTCCCGCTATGAATGACGCCGTGCTGGTGGCGGACGCCACCGAAAACGACGTGTTCGGCTCTGCCGCCTGGGCGGTGCTGATGGAACAGCCTAAATTGGTGCTGTTCGGTCTGCAGATGGCCGCCCGTGCCATCCGCTTCTCCCGCTATCACATCGCCACGATGCTGCCGAAGCGCCGTCGCCGCACCCTCAAGCGGGCCATCGGCCGTAATTATGTGTATACTGTGGGTGACGAATACCCCGTTACCCTCTTTGCCCCTAAGGAGCTGGAGGTATACCGCATCGGCGCTCAGGCCTGCCTGGCGCTGGGCCGTGCCCTCAAGCAGGGGCTGCGGCACACCGCCGCCATCGTCACCGTATCGGGTGACGCCCTGCCCGCCCCCCGTAATCTGCGGGTACCCTTTGGCGCCCATATAGGGGATCTGATTGAGGCCTGTCAACCGAAAGCGGGCTACCGTATGGTGCTGGGTGACGCTATGGTAGGTATTCCCTGCACCGACCCCAACACCCCGCTTCTGCCGGGCATCACCACCGTACTGGCTATGGAGCCCAAGGCGGTGCGTACTCCCGGTCCCTGCATCGGCTGCGGCCGTTGCGCCGAGGTGTGCCACGTGGGTCTGCTGCCCTATGAGATCGTGCGCCGCAACGAGAATATGCACTACGAGCGGCTGCAGCACCTGTCCCCCGGGGACTGTGACGGCTGCGGCGCCTGCTCCTATATCTGCCCCGCCGGACGGCCTGTGGCCGCCGAGGTTCTGCAGGCGGGTCAAACCAAGGGAACCGTGTTCCTGGCCTGGGGGGAGGATGACTATGAGTAAGATGACAGCACCCCATATTCGTTCAGACGCCACCAGTGGTAAAATGATGTTTGACATTCTGCTGGCGGCCGTGCCGCTGGGCGTGTTTGCGTTTGTCAACTACGGGATGCGTCCCGTGTACATACTGCTGTTGAGCATCCTGTCCGCTATGGTCTGCGAGGCTCTGTGCTGTATGATGCGCCGCCGTCCTCTGCGGGGCGCTCTGGACGGCACCGCTGCCGTCACCGGCCTGCTCATCGGTCTGATGATGTCCCCGATGGTGGATTATTGGATCCCGATGGTGGGTGCCGCCTTTGCCATTCTGGTAGCTAAGGCACCCTTCGGCGGTACCGGCCGCAACGTGTTCAACCCCGCCGCCGCCGGCGTGGCGGTGCTGACCTTCTGCTTTCCGGAGCAGATGTTCACCTATCCCGCCATCAGCAACGTCCCGCTGCCCACCGATTTCATCATTCCGGAGGGCACCGTCATCACCGAGCTGTCCTTGGCAGCTCAATTACAGGCGGGTGCCACCCCGACTCAAGCACCTCTGCACCTGCTGCTGGGTGATTTTTCCGGCCCCATCGGTGCCACCGCCGCTTTGATCCTGCTGGCCTTTATCGGCTATCTGTTGGTGCGCCGCACCATTTCCGCGTGGGTGGTGCTGCCCTATTTGTTCACCTGTCTTCTGATTGCGTGGATGTTCCCCCTGACGGGTATGAACCCCACCTATAATACCTTAAGCCAGATGCTCACCGGCTACGTACTGTTTGCCGGCGTATTCCTCATTAACGACCCCGTCACCACCCCCCGTTTCTGGGTGGGACGGATCTTCTACGGCGTATTTTCCGCCATACTGGTGATGCTGATGCAGCGCATCGGCCGCTTCGAGGCGGGCACCTGCTACGCCATCCTGCTGATGAACGCCTTCTCCCCCATCATTGATCGGTGGAGCTGGCACGGCTGGTATCGGCTGACACGCCGCTGGCGTATCCGCAAGGAGGTGAAGGCGTATGAATAAACCCCGCAACCGCCGCACCTGGCGACATATCCAACTGTTTGTGGAGAACGCCGTCACCAACAACATCGTTCTCATTCAGGCGCTGGGCCTGTGCCCCATCATCGCCGCCGGCACCACCCTGCAAAACGGCGTGGCGCTGACCGTATGCACCGCCGTGGTGCTGATTCCTCTCAGCCTGTTCATCGCCCTGGCGGGTAACTGGCTGATCAAGTGGCTCCGCCCCGCGGTGTACGTGCTGTTGGCCTCCCTGCTGCTGGTGGGTACCGCCTACGTGATGGAGCGGTACGTTTCCGCCGAATTGTTTGCCAAGCTGCACCTGTTCATTCCCCTGATGGCAGTCAATATGCTGTACACCCGCAGTGTAGGCTTCTCCTCCATCGTCAACCCCATCGCCACGGTGGTGGACGCTCTGGGCAGCACCGTCGGCTTCGGTCTGGTGATCTGCATCATCTCCGCCCTGCGCGAGATGGCGGTGCTGGGCTCTCTGTGGGGAGTCTCTTTGGGCTGGGAGAACACCCTCTCCACCAGCTCCGCCCCCTTTGCCGCCTATCTGCTATTGGGCTTTATGGCGGCGCTGCTCCAGTGGAGCCGTCAGCGGATATCTGCCTTCTTCCACAGAAAGGAGGAGGATGAGGAATGAGTAACTTTTTCTCTACCCTGTGGTCCGAGTGTAAGGACCTGCTGTCCTTCTTCGTGACGGTGGCTCTGCTGCAGAACGTCATCCTCACCACCGGTTTCGGTTCCTCGGTGATGCTGCATATGGTTCGTAAACCTAAGAATATCTGGCTTTTCAGCGGTCTGTTGGGGGTGTTTTCCACCCTGACGGTGATCATTGCCTATCCGCTGGATCAGCTGTTCGGCACCGAGATGACCAACCTGTGGCGGCCCTTTATGATGATCGCCATTACCGTGGTGCTGTACGTAGCGGCCAACCTGTTGCTGAAATGGCTGGCCCCCAACTTCTACACCCGTGTGTCCCGTATGCTGCCGATGGCTGCTTTTAACAACCTGGTCACCGGTATCGCCCTCATCTCCAACGCCCATTTTGCCGCGGGTTTGGGCGGCAACATCGGTCTGGCCATCGGCTCCTGCTTGAGCTTCGGTATTCTGACCTGGCTGACCGCCGAGGGTATCGAGCGGATGGATAATCCGGATATGCCGGAGGCGTTCCGCGGTATGCCCTCTACGCTGGTCTATGTCGGTCTGCTGGGTTTGGCTCTGATGGGCTTTATGAACACCTTTACTCTGATTTAAGGGGGATCGTTTATGCGACAAAAACTCCATCGCGGACGGCGCTCGGTATTTCGCAAGCGTAGTCCCCTCCCCCGTATCATCGGCGGCATTGTTGCCACCGTAGCGGTGGTAGCGCTGGGCTTTTTCGGTGCCAAATGGGTGAATGAACATCCCGTCACTCCCTCCACCGACACCTCCGCCCCTACCGTATCCGCTCCCACCGCCTCGGCACCTGCGGATACCACCCCCACTCATCCTGCGACCCCCGATACCCCTGCCACCGCTGATACAGTGCGCGGTTTCTATCTGCCCTTCTCTGCTCTGACGAGTGACAACCTCACCGCAACCCTGAACGCCGCCAAACAGGCGGGTTTCAACGCGGTACTGTTTGACCTAAAGGATGCCGAGGGTAATCTGTACTACAGTTTCACCTCCAACTCCGCTGTACAGGTGAACAGCTTTACAGCCAATGCGCTCACCGCAGAGCAACTGAAAAACCTGTTTTCTGCCATCCGCGGGGCGGGACTGAACCCCATCCCCCGTCTGTACGCGTTTCAAGACAATCTGGGCGCTAAGGCGCTGGCCGATGCCCGCATCAGCCACAAGAGTAACAGCGGCTGGGTATGGTACGACGGCAATCCCCAGAACGGTGGCAAGGCGTGGCTGAACCCTTACTCCGACGCGGCGCATAGCTACGTCATCGGACTGGCCACCGAGCTGAAAGCGGCGGGTGCCGCCGCGGTGATGCTGGACGGCGTACAGTTCCCCCGCCAGACCAGCTCCGCCAGCTTCGGATCCTCCACCAATACCACCCTAAAACCGGATGAGATATTGGCTCTGTTTACAGACAAGGCTCGTCAAGCGCTGGGCGAAGATTGCCCCTTGCTGCTGACCTGCACCGCCGAGAGTGCTCTGGGCACCGCCACACAGGTGTACGGCGGCAATCCCCTGACCTTTGGTGCCACGATGGCTTCTCCCGTACTTTCCTACGACGGGGATATCCAAGGATCGGTGAAGAAGATGATCCTCCGCACCCAGGTGCTGGAGACGAAACCCATCATCACCCCCATGCTGCGTACCGACGATCTCGCCGCCACCCAGGTGACCGAGGTTGTGGGCGGTATCGTCACAGCCGGTACGGATAGCTTCATCCTCTACGCCGCTGACGGAGTGTATGATTTTGCTGCTTACACTCTACCCTAATAGCATACGCAGACAGTTTTTGTCCCGACAATAGAAAAAGTAACACGGGATCTTCCCGGGGGGTTTTTTAAATTTTTAGGTGTTTGTAAAAATCTTCGGTAAG
>JAZNUN010000066.1:0-14341 GCA_045592345.1 Acutalibacteraceae bacterium
GTCTGGTTTAAGACCAGGCTGACATTCCCGTCTTATATCTATGCCATGCTGCTGACGCTGCTATGCGCGCTGTTTGTGGTGGTGATCTTCCATAGAAAGCTGGATAAGATCAATATGGCGGAGGCACTGAAATCCGTCGAATAAGGTAAAGAGCTGCCGCAAGCTGCGGCATCTCTTTTTAGCTGTATTTTTCCTTCAGGTACAAGATTGCTTCCCGGTAGCCTTCAATTCCGTGGCCTTTAATGGTTTTTTCACAGTACATACCGGCATAGGAGATCTGCCGAAAGGCCTCCCGGGCATCCACATCGGAAATGTGGACCTCCACTGCGGGAATGGACACAGCCTTCAGGGCATCGAGAATGGCGACGGAGGTATGGGTATAGGCGGCGGGATTGATGACAATGCCGTCCACCTTGCCGAAGGCGGCCTGAATGGCATCCACCAGATCCCCCTCGTGGTTGGACTGGTAGATCTCCACCTCCACCCCACGGGCGCGGCAATGGCTTTCAATGATATTGCAGAGTTCCTGATAGGTGGTGGTGCCGTATATATCGGGCTCTCGGATACCCAACATATTCAGGTTGGGACCGTTGATAACCAGTATTTTCATTTGTTATACCATCTCTTCCCATATTTTTCGTGCAACCGCCTCAGGGGAATCCGCCGCCTGTACCACCACATCGGCGGTGCGGCAATAGAGGTCGTACCGCTCCTCGTACCGTCTGCGTATGGCCTCGGCGTCGCTTGCCAAGGGTCTGTCGGCGGTGGGTATCAATAGCGCCAGGGGCCGGTCAATGAAGAATATCCTGCCGTTGGATCGCAGGGCATCTACGTTCTCGCTCCGCAGCACCGCGCCGCCGCCGGTAGCGATGATACAGCCCCAGTGCCCCGCCGCTTCTTGCACCGCGGCAGTTTCCATACGGCGGAAGGCATCTTCCCCGCAGGTGGCAAAAATAGTGGAAATGTCGCCGTGTTTTTCGGTGACGATGCGGTCGGTGTCTATCAGTTCACGACCCGTCATCTGTGCCAACAGAGCGCCCACTGTGGATTTGCCGCAGGAGGGCATACCCGTCAGCACGATATTCTGCTTGGAAATGAGAATATCACGATACACCCTGTCGATGACGGCGGGATCGTATGAGGTGTCTATAAACTTTTCGGAGGCAAACACCGCCTGCGCCACCAACATATACAACCCGCCCTCCGCGGGGATGCCCCGTTTGCGGGCGGCGGTAACCAGCCGTGTGGCAAGGGGGTTGTACACTGCGTCCAGCACCCCCTCCACGTGGGGATAATCTGCTAAATCAATGGGGGTATCCTGGTTGTGGGGATACATACCGCAGGGGGTGGTGTTGATGATGATTTGGGCGTCGCGGTGGTGAAGTTTGGCATCCTCATAGGTGACGCCCACCCGTCGGCTGACGGGTATGATCTCTTTGGCACCGCCACTCTTTGCCACCGCCGCGGCGGTCTTGGACGTGCCGCCGGTGCCGAGGATCAGCACCTTTTTACCCGAAAAATCTACACCCATACGGCGGGCGAGGGCTCTCATACCCATAAAATCGGTGTTGTAGCCATACAGTTTACCGTTCCGATTCACCACCGTGTTCACCGCGCCGATCTCCCGAGCGGTGTCGTCGATGTCATCCAGATACGGAATCACCGACTCCTTGTAAGGGATGGTGACGTTGATCGCCTTGAAATCCCGACGGGTCATAAAGGCGTGCAACCCATCCCGCGGCACCTCGCAAAGCTCATAGCTGTAGGAGGCGATGCGCTGGTGTATGTCTTTTGAAAAACTGTGAGCCAATCGCTCTCCGATACAACCGTAGTCCATGAATCATTCTCCTTCGGGATTAAACAACCAATCGGTACCGTAGCGCAGGGCCAGCATATCACACACCGCCAGCGCCACGGCGCTGTCCACCACCACCCGCGCGCGGTGGATGATGGCAGGATCGTGTCTGCCTTGAATCTCTATAGTCTTATCCTCATTGGTGATAAAATCCACCGTGTTTTGGGTCTTATAAATCGAGGGCGTAGGCTTCACCGCACAGCTGAACACCACCGGCATACCGTTGGTGATGCCGCCGTTGATGCCGCCGTTGTGATTGGTGGCGGTGACCACCCGATCCCCGTCAAGACGGAAGGGGTCGTTGGCCTCGCTGCCCCGCATATCCGCCATACCAAAGCCTGCGCCGAACTGCACACCCTTGATGGCGGGGACCGAGAACAGAACGTGGGACACCACGCTCTCAAAGGAGTCGAACCAAGGCTCGCCTACCCCTGCGGGCAGACCCACAATGGCGGTTTCCAGTATGCCGCCCACGCTGTCGCCGTCCTTGGCAGCATCCAGAATAGCGGTCTTCATTCCCTGTGCCGTATCCACGTCCAGCACCCCGAAATCCATCTTGGCAAGAGCGGCTACGTCCGCCGCCACGTCGCCGAAGGGGCGGTCGGACACACCGCCGCACCGCTTGATATGGGTGCCGATGTGAATGCCCTTGGATGCCAGTGCCTGAATCGCCACCGCGCCCGCCGCCACCAGCGCCGCCGTAATGCGACCGCTGAAATGACCGCCGCCCCGATAATCCTCGTAGCCGTGGTACTTGCAATAGGCGGTGTAATCCGCGTGCCCGGGACGGGCCAACTGCCGCGTGCCGCTGTAATCGCGGCTGTGGGCGTTACGGTTTTTGATGGTGAAGCAGATGGGCGTACCCGTGGTCCTGCCCTCGAAAACGCCGCTGGAAATGACCACCTCGTCATCCTCGGTGCGACCCGTGGAGAGGTTATCCTTGGCACGACGCTTATCCATTTGGGCGGCGATAAAGGCGGTGTCCACAGGCAGACCGGGCGCCAGTCCGTCCAGCACCGCGCCCACCTCGGGACCGTGGCTTTCGCCGAATATGGTTAAACTGACGCTGTTTCCAAAGGTGTTTTTCATCCCAACACTTCCTTTACGATGCCGGCAAGGGCATCCTTGGTTATTTTCTTCATTTCGTAGGTACCGGGGGTGTCTACCAGCACCACCGTCACCATATCACCGTCGCATTTTTTATCGTGATGCATAGCGCGGATGATGCTGTCAGCATCGGTGGGCATATCGGTGGGCAGACCCACCTTTTGGAGCACCCGAATCAACCGCTGACGCACCTCGGTGCTACACATAGGCAACATACCCAACGCCACGCATTCGCCGTGGTACAGATCCTTGAGGTGACCGCTGCTCTCGATACCGTGACCGATGGTGTGGCCGAAGTTCAGAATCTTCCGCAAGCCCTGCTCGGTTTCGTCCTGCTCCACTACGTTTTGCTTGATGGCAAGACTTTTTTCAATAATCTCATCTATATGGGTGTCGATATCCTCGTTTTCAAAGAGGTGAAACAGGTCAGCATCCGAGGTCAAGGACATTTTAATCGCCTCCGCCAATCCGTTGGCTATCTGCCGCCGGGGGAGGGTTGCCAGCACCTCGGGGTCGATCAGCACCCCCTTGGGTTGATAGAAGGCACCCACGATATTCTTGATCCCGTCCAGATTAATAGCCACCTTGCCGCCGATGGAGGAGTCGATCTGCGCCAACAGGGTAGTGGGAATATTATAAAAATCCACGCCCCGCATATAGGACGCCGCCACAAAACCCGCCAGGTCCCCCACCACGCCGCCGCCAACCGCCACCACGCAGTCGGTGCGGGTAAAGCCGGTTTCCAGCAGAAAAGACAGCAGCTCTTGGTAGGTGGCAAAGCTTTTGCTCCCCTCACCTTGGGGGACACATTGGATATAGGGCTCTTTACACTGCTCCGCGACGCATTGGCTGTAAGAGGCGGGTACGCCCTCGTCGGTGACGATCAGCACCTTGCGGTTCAGATTCAGTAACCGCCCCGCTTCGCTCAGCGCGCCGCGCTGAACCACAATATCGTAGTTGTTTTTATCTAAATTCATTCTTGTGATCATACCGTATTCCTCACAGCGTCATCTGGGCCGAATAATTGCCCACCACCTTGAGCCTGTCGCAATATCGTTTCAACTCGGACAGCATTGCCTGTCCCTCGGTGTCGTTAATATTGCCCTCCGCCTCCACGTAGAAGTAATACTCCCAGTTGGAGTCCTTGACAGGGCGGCTGCGTAACACCTTCATATTAAATCCGTGGTCACCGATGACGTTGATGGCCTTGGCCAAAGCGCCCGCCACGTGGCTGACCGTGAACAGCAGCAGAAAATGATGACCCGCGGCCTTGTCCATATTCTCGGCGCGGGAGAACACCGCAAAGCGGGTGGTGTTGAAGTTGCTGCCGTTAATGTCCTTTTCGATGACGGTAAGACCGTACAGCTGAGCCGTTTCCTTGCTGGCGATGGCGGCCACCGATTTTTCCTTCATCTCGGCCACCTTTTGGGCCGCAACGGCGGTGTTGGTAGCCTGAATCTGCTCCAGGCCGTTTTCCTTAATAAAGTTCTGGCACTGCATCAGGGCCTGGGGGTGGCTGACCACCTCCCGCACGTCCGCCAGCGTGGTGCCCTTGACACCCAGCAAGTTTTGGGAGACGCTTAGGTCATACACGCCGTTAACGTACAGGCTGCCGGTATACATCAGGTCGAGAACCTGCCCCACCTCGCCGGCGTAGCTGTTCTCGATGGGTAAGACGGCGCAATCGCACTCGCCCTTGACCACCGCCTGATAGGCGGACTCAAAATCACCGTAAGGAATCTTGTGCCCGTCTGCGAAGATGCGGTCGGCGGCGATGTGGGCGAAGGCGCCCTCCACCCCGCTGTAGGCTATCTTCATACCCGAGATCAGTTTATGCTGATACTGGCGGGACAGTTTCATAGTGGATTTGAGGAAATTGACGTAGTAGGAGCGAATCTCGTCGTCGGTGATTCTCTTGGTGTTATCCTCGATCACCTGTGCCTCGCGGACAGCATCAAAGATGGGCAGACCGTGGGCCTGCTTATGCTCCGCCACCAGGCGAGAAGCCTCCATACGCCGCTCAAACAGCGCCGCCATTTGGGTGTCTACCTCGTCAATGATGATTCTCGCTTGTTCTAACTTATCCATACGTCTTTTTCTCCACGTCAAATAGTAACGGATTTACAGTTTATCCGCAATATCCAAAATCAGCTGTTCGGTCTTTTCCCAGCCCAGACAGGGGTCGGTGATAGACTTGCCGAACACGTGCTCGCCGGAGGACTGAGCGCCGTCCTCTAAGTAACTCTCGATCATCAGGCCCTTCACCAGACGCTTGATATCGGCGTTCTGGTTGCGGCTGTACACCACGTCCTTGGCAATACGCACCTGCTCCAAGTATTTCTTGCCGGAGTTGTTGTGGTTGGTGTCCACGATGACGGAGGGGTTCACCAATCCGGACTTGGCGTACAGGTCGTTCACCTTCAGCAGGTCCTCGTAATGGTAGTTGGAAGCGCTCTTACCCGCATAGTCCACATAGCCGCGGAGGATGGCGTGGGTCCAGGGGTTGCCCTCGCTGGTGACCTCCCAGCCGCGATAGATAAAGGTGTGACCGCTTTGGGCGGCGGTGATGGCATTCATCATCACGCTCAGGTCGCCGCCGGTGGGGTTTTTCATACCCACGGGGGCCTCAATGCCGCTGGCGGTCAGACGGTGCTGCTGATTCTCCACCGAACGGGCGCCGATAGCCACGTAGGAGAGCAGGTCGGACAGATAGCGGTAGTTTTCGGGGTACAGCATCTCATCCGCACAGGAAAAATCGTAATCCCGCAGGGCCTCCATATGCAGTTCACGGATGGCCACGATACCCTTATACATATCCGGCTTGGCGTCGGGATCGGGCTGGTGCAGCATACCCTTATAGCCCTGACCGGTGGTGCGGGGCTTGTTGGTGTAGATGCGGGGGATGAGGATGATCTTATCGGATACCTGCTCCTCGATTCTACGCAGGCGGGAAATATACTCCAAAACAGGCTCCCGATGGTCCGCCGAGCAGGGACCGATGATTAGGATGAACTTGTCGGATTTTCCCTCGAACACGGCCTGTATCTGCCGATCACGATCCGCCTTGATCTGCGCCATTTTTTCGGTCAAGGGAAATTCTTGTTTAACTTCCTTGGGGATGGGGAGCTTTCTTTGGAAATTCATACTCATAGCGTTTTACCTCTTTCTGTGTGATGTGCTTTTCGTGGATGCGGACCCTCGGTCTGCCAAAGAGGAAACAAAAACGTCCTCTGCATTCCGATGAAGAATACAGAGGACGAGAAAATCGATAATCCCGTGGTACCACCTCAGTTCGTCACCACCTCACGACAGTGACCTTATCAGGTACAAGCATACCCTTGTTCTATGACGGGAACTCCCGTTGCATCCTACTAAAGATCGCTCTTATTCAGTGCACTGCTAACAGAAGGAATTCGGAAGGACGCCCACTTTGCCTCGCACCACCCGGCAACTCTCTCCAGATTCTTTCCAACCTACTGGTTTCTGCTCATCGCATTTAGTAATCGTAACCTATTGAATTGTCCAGTTCATCATATCACTTTAGGGTGCCAAAGTCAAGATGTTTCGAAAATTTCTGTTTTGCTTATTTTTCCTCGTAGCAGGAGAAGATCTCCTCTACTCTTTCACGGTCCTTAATCTTGGTCAGGGCACTGACCACCGGCACAACGATCATAGAAACAGCCATGGCGGCGACGCCCATCTCGGGGGATCTGGCGGCGGCAGCGGAAAAGCCGGACTGCAGGGAGATAACCAGCGTCGCGCCGCCCACGGTGAGCAGACCGGACAGAACGCCGGCATAGGCGCCGATCTTGGTGATTTTCTTAGAGAAAAGACCCCAGATGTAGGGACCGATAAAGCAGCCGGACACCAAGCCCCAAGAGAAGGACATCAGGCTGACGATGATCGGGATATTACGGGTGGCAAAAATGAAGGAGCAAGCGACAAATGCCAGACACAACAGACGGGTCAACAACATCTGGGCCTCGGGCTTGGTGGGTTTCTTACGCACCGCGGGGATGAGGTCGACAGCCACCGCAGAGGCCGAGGTCAGCACCACCGACGACAGGGTGGACATAGACGCCGACAGCAACAGGATGACAATCAGCGACAGCAGGATGATGCCCATAGTGCCGTTGCCCAGCACCTGCATCAGCATGGTGGGGATGACGGAATCAATGCCACCCTCGGGGAGCTGACCGTCCAAGATTAGGCGGGAAGTGCTGCCGATGAGATAGGCACCGCACCCGATAACAATACAGAAAATGGTGGAGATCACAGTGCCCCGCTTAATAGCGGCGGTGTCCTTAATGGCGTAGAATTTGCCAATCATCTGGGGCAGACCCCAGGTACCAAAGCTGGTTAGCATAATATTAAAGCAAAGGAACTTAAAGGACGATCCGCCGAAGATGCTGGTTAATTGGGTGCCCGTGGTGGGGTTGGGGTCGTTGGGGAGAGAGGTGAAATTTCTGAGGTTCTCCATCAAATGGCCGATGCCGCCCACACTGTCGTGTTTCAGCACAGCCACCACCAGGCACACCACTCCTACCAACATCACCATACCCTGCACCAAATCGGTGTACGCGGTGGCGATGTAGCCACCCACCACCAGATAGACAGCTGTCAGCGTGGCGATGATCAGCATCCACACCCAGGTTTCCACACCGGGGAAGATGGCGCTGAACAGGGAGCCGAGGCCCTTATACACCGCCGCGGAGTAGGGTACTAAGAATACGAAAATAATCACCGCAGACAGAACCTTAAGCCCTTTGGCATCGTACCGTTTCTCGAAGTAATCCGGCATGGTTTTGACGTTTAATTTCTTGGTCATTTTTCGGGTGCGGTTGGCGAACAACAACCAGGACAGCAAACAGCCCAGCAACGCATTGCCGATGCCGATCCAAATAGCGCCCACACCGATGTTCCAGCCGTGCTGGCCTGCATAACCGACAAACACAACAGCAGAAAAATAGGAGGTTCCGTAGGCAAACGCAGTGGCCCAAGCGCCGATATTGCGGCCTCCGATCAAAAATCCGTCCAGCGTCTTGGACTTGCCGTAGCTAAAGCAGCCGATGAGCGCCATAGCCACTGCGTATACGCATAGGGCAACCAAGGTGTACACTTGCGCGTTTGTCATTGAAAATTCCTCCTCTCAAGTCCCGCATACATCCTGCAATTTAGACTTGCTTTTATCTGTGATTGATTATATAATAGTACACAGCATTAGTCAAACGAATGGTTTTAATTGGAGCCATCTATTTTTTCGATGTTGGAGGGCGGAATGGAATTACGGAATCTAATCACCTTTATTCACGTTGCCGAGCTGGGGAGTTTTACTCGGGCGGCAGAGCAGCTGGGCTATTCTCAGTCAACCGTTTCCTTTCAGATCAAGCAATTGGAAGAGGAGCTGGGATGTCTGCTGTTTGAGCGCATCAACCACACCATCACCCTCACCGAGCGGGGTCACGAACTGGTGCGGTACGCTCATGAGATCCGCTCGCTGACCGACGCTTTTAAGGAGAGTCTGACTACGGAGAAGGAGCTGACAGGTCACATCCATATCGTGACCCCCGACTCGGTGTGCGACGATATGATCAACTCCCATTACATAGATTTTCACAATAAATATCCCAATATTTCTGTGAAGTTCACCACGGCGGATACCGTTGTGATGTTTGAAATGCTGGATCATAACGAGGCGGATCTGGTGATTACGCTGGATAATCACTCCTATCACAAGGATTACGTCATTGCAAAAGAGGAACAACTGTCCATGCACTTTGTCGCCGCTGCCGATTCTAAGTTTGCGGGAGTCAAGGGACTGTCCATTCACGATATTATAAACGAGCCCTTTATTCTGACCGAGTACGGGCAGGGTTACCGACGGGTGCTGGATAAGGAGCTTGCTAAAAAATCCCTTGAAATTACACCTGTGCTGGAGATCGGAAGAACCGATATAATTACTAAAACGGTGACACACAGCAATATGATCTCCTATCTGCCGGATTTCGTCACCAAAGATTTGATGGAGCGCGGTAAGCTTTGTTATCTGGACGTGTGTGATATTAACCTGGATATTTGGAAACAGCTGATCTATCACAAGAATAAATGGATGTCCAAAAGTTTAAAAGCGGTGATCGATTACATCACCGCGAATGATTTTTCCTGATGACGAGAAAGAGCCTTTGATGCACCGCAACAAAGACTCTTTTTGTCCCGATCAGAGTGGCGGCGGTTTATTCACCATCCCGGCCGCTCTCCTCATATTTCTCCGACTGCAGGCGGAACATTTCGGCGTATTTGCCGTCCCGTTCCAGCAGTTCCTCGTGACTGCCCTGCTCCACCAACGCACCCTTTTCGAACATATAGATCGTGTCGGCAATACGGGTGGTGGACAGGCGATGGGAAATAAATACCACCGTCTTATCCTGGGTATGATGCAGGATGGATTGGTTGAGCTGATACTCCGCCATAGGGTCAAGGGCAGACGAAGGCTCATCCATGATCACGATGGGATAATCCGCCGCAAATACACGGGCAATGGCCACCTTCTGGGCCTCGCCGCCGGACAGGTTGGTGCCGTCCTCGCGGAATTCGCGGGTCAGATGGGTGTCGATGCCGTCTTCCAATTTGCTCAGTTTCTCGGTGAAATCCGATTTATCCAGCGCCGACAGCACCGTGTCGCGGTGAGCGGACTCGTCATAATCACCGTTCATTACGTTATGAGCAATGGAAGTGGCAAACAAGCGATAATCCTGGAACACCGTACCGATATGTTTCCGATATGCCACAGGGTCGTATTCACGGATATCCACACCATTGTACAGAATCACACCCTCAGTGGGGTCATACAGACGCATCATCAGTTTGATCAGCGTGGTCTTACCTGCGCCGTTGTAGCCTACGATGGCCGCCTTATCCCCCGCCCTAATGGTCAGGTTAACCTTCCTGAGCGCCTCACGGCACTCGTTGGAGGAGGGGTCCTCGCGGAAACGGTACTTGGGATGGGCGGAAAACTCGTAGGAAAAGCTGACGTTGCGGAACTCCAAGCTCTCAAAGGGCGGCAGGTCGCTATTCTCGCCCGTCACCGTCGGCTCAAAGCGTAAGAACTCACGCCACTTTTCAATATACAAGGAATGGTTGGGGAAGTTGATGATACGACGCACCAGCCCCAACAGATGCCAACGGATGTTCCAGATCACCTGAATGGCGGCGGCAAAGCCGCCGATGGCCAGCACGCCCGCTTTCAGCTTGAAGATCATATACAGCAGGGTGCCGTAGAAGGTCAGTAGCTCCATCATACCGAAGCCCAAACCATACAGCAGATAATACTTTCTGCCGTATTTATACTGACAATCGATGATCTTCACGTTGTTCTCGGCGTACTGCTCCATCACCATCTCTTCCGCGTCGCTGATGCGGATCTCCTTGGCGTAGTCGCCCAGATGGAACACACGGTTAATATAGCCGTTGACGCGCCACAGGGGGCGAATCTCCTTCTCCCGATTATAGTGCAACCGATTGGCCATCGACTCGCACACGATGGATACCACCGAGGACACCAACAGCACCGCCGCGATCAGCGGATCAATGCTGAGCATCAAACCAAACAGCGAGGCCGAGCCTGCCAGCTTACCGATAAAGGTAGCCGCATCCTGCACCACCTGCACCGCCCGTTTCTGAGACTCATCCATCGCCCACACGAAATCGTTGTAGAACTCGGGGTCGTCAAAGCAAGCCAGATCCAACTGTTGAGCCTTACGGAACAATTCCTCGTGCATCTTCAGGTGGAGTTTTTCGGTCATAACACCGTTGAACACAAACCAAAACCACTTGTCCAGACCGTACAGGGCCAGCATCACCATAGCCATCACGCCAATGATGATAGCGGCTTGCACAAAAGAACCATCTGCCGCGCTGACCTCATTCAGTAGGAAATAGTTGAAATAGGCACCGGCGGCGGCCAGCAATTCGATCAGCAGGATCTCAATAAACGACAGCACGAACAGACCGGGGGTGTAGTGGGCCACCTTCTTGAGAGCAAACCAGTTGTTGCTCACCACGGTGGCAAAGGACTGACGAGGACGCTTTCTCTTGTTCTCAGCCATTCTCGCTCACCTCGCTCCCCAGATAGTTCTCCGCCTGACGGCGGAACATGGCGGCATAGGTGCCGTTCTTCTCCATCAGTTCGGCGTGGGTGCCGCTCTCGGTGATCTCTCCGTTCTCCATCAGCAGAACACGGTCCGCCAGCACCGCCGAGGATAGGCGGTGGGAGATGAAGATAACCCCTCTCCCCTCGGTGGCACGCATCATATTTTCAAACATAGTGTATTCCGCGAAGGGGTCGAGAGCCGAGGACGGCTCATCCAGAATGACAAAAGGTGTATTCCGATAGAATACACGCGCCAGCGACACCTTCTGCGCCTCGCCAACCGACAGATTTTCGCCCTTATCGTCAAACTCGCGGGTGAGCACCGTATCGATGCCCTTTTCAAAGGTGGCAATCTTATCGTAGATGCCCGCCTCTTTAAGAGCGGTGATGATGGCCTCATCCTCGGCCTTGTCCGTGGATAGGGTCACGTTCTGCCGTACCGTAGCTGATAGGATCTTGAAATCCTGAAATACGGAGGAGAAAGCACCGCGATACCCTGTCACAGGCAGATCGCGGACGTCCACGCCGTTCAGCGATACACTTCCCTCAGTAGGATCGTACAGACGGAGCAGCATCTTCACCAACGTGGTCTTGCCGGAGCCGTTGGCACCCACGAGAGCAATACGCTCGCCCTTATGTAAAGACATATTAATATGTTTGAGAGCGTCCTCCTCAGCGCCCTCATAGCGGAAAGAAAGGTCTTTCACCTCAATGGTGTCCGGCTCTGCGGGCATTTCCTTATCTCCGTCGGCGATGGAGGGTTCATAATCCAAGAAATAGCGCACATCATTGATGAAATGAGCCTGCTCGCGGAAATCCGCCAGGTTTTGGATGACGTTGTTGATGCTGCGGGAAATGGACCCGATGGACCCCAGTACCACCAAGCAGTCGCCCACCAGCATATCTTTAGTGACCATCGTTCGCCACACAGCATACAGGGTGGCACCGAGAATGGTGAACACCTCCAAGCCAACCTGCTGGATATAGCCGAACAAAGCGCGACGACCGCCGTGCTTTTTGACGATGTCCCGAATCTGCTCGTAGCAGGTTTGCAGGTCACGAAGCAGCAACCGCCACATACCGCCGACGCGCATCTCTTTAGCGTACTCGCCGAGGTAGAAAGTGCGGCGGACGTATTCCACACGGCGCACCACCGGCTTTTTGGCGTCCTCTTGGTCGTAGAGAGCTTTGACCTCCTTGCGCTTGAAAATGCCGAATACCATCGGAAGCATCGCAAACACCAACAGCCACGGGTCGATGACGAATAGCAAGAGCGAATTGGCGGTTAGCGAAATGATCTTGTCCAGCATACCGTCGGTCGCCTCAAAGGTACGCATAATACGGTTGTGGATCTCGTTCATCGCCTTAACGTATTTGTCGTAGAATTTCGGGTTTTCATAGCAGCCCAACTCCACCTTGGCCGCCTTGCGGAACAGCATCCCCTCGGCGTGGGAGGTAAACTTACGGGTCTCCCGCCACGATGGCACCTGCCAGAAGTAATTGAGACCTGCATTGCCCACGATATTGGCGATACCCAGTATCACTACAAACCGAATGACGGAATCGATACCCTGTGCGGTCTGGGCGGTGTTCACCACCAGCCGCAGGGCGTAGGTCTCGCTGAGGAAACCCATAATGCCCCACCAGATCGTGGAGAAAAAGTACATGATCACGTAGAGAGGGGCAGACTCCCACACGATATGCAGCGCAAACAGGGTGTTGGATGCCACCCGTTTGGCACTGATATCTTTCTCCTTCTTTTTCTTTATTTTCCTTGCCATTGTTTCCTCCTAAAAATCAAAAAAGAGTCTTACCGACGAAGACTCCTTACCCTCACGCTATATCCTGCCGCACCCATCAAACGGTCAGCCGTGAATGATAATGATCCCCGTCGTATCTGTAATGCATCGTCATATCATTCACCACCTTTCATCATTAGGATAACACACACATTCCCCACCGTCAATAGTGCCGTAGTTGAACGTCGTCAACCCACGGTTGTTTTCCCCGCCTACACGGTGAAAGTGTGTAAATAAAAGTTACCCCCCCCCGACTCGATTTGTCAAGAGTTTTTGCGAAAAAATTTTGGTGTTTTTTAAAAATTAATTTGAATATTGCGGGGGGAACGTCCTTCTGCATTATACATCCATATTCGTTCCGTTACAAGTCTTGTTTTTTGACCGAAAATGTGATATAATAGTTACACAAAAAGGGGGATGCACATCGCCGTGCGTTTCCTTTTTCTGTTTTCAAGATTTCGCTACATTCCGTATTCGCCATCACGTCATCCCGCCCAATTATAATCAGATCCATAAGATTTCAGCCTCAGACGCGTTGCAACTATGGCTGAATCTTTGTTGATATTGGTGTTAGATTAGTTCGAGTTTACGGTCACTTTTTCTCTCTAGAAATGTGAATGTTATGCACATTTTAGGAAATTGTTTTGATTTTGCGGTATTTTTGGGTGTGAGTTTACGTTCACATTTTTCGACACGACGATAAAATGGGAAACCGCGCAAACCCTTGATATGACTGGGTTTGCGCGGTTTTTTATTTGTTCTCAAAATGTGAACAGAGTAAAAACGCTCTCGGTTTCACGGGGGTTTAGCAATGTTTCACGGGAGTGAATAAGTGACGGTATGAGCCGTTGGAAATGTCGTGATTTTCGAGTAGGGTGGGTGTGCGAAGCAACACAATGCCTCCCTCCCCGAGGGAGTTGGATTTTTGCGAAGCAAAAAGACGGAGGGAGTTAACGTGACCGGTGCGACAATTACATCCCAAGACAAAAGAAACTCCCCTAACTTGCGTTAGGGGAAAATGAAGTGCTTTAGCACCATATTCTAGGGCGCCGAACGGAACTGCGTTGAGTAGAAACTAAAGCGGCATCTCTGTGTTGTGCTCAAACTCCGGAATGTGGTGCGTTAGCACCATATTCTAGGGCGCCGAACGGAACTGCGTTGAGTAGAAACTAAAGCGGCGCCCGGGTGGCAGCCTACGCGACGTTCGCCTGCGGCGAAGTCGGTCAAATATCCCTTGCCGGTCTGAACGACCGTCATTTGGCTATTGCCAAAACAGGATATTTGAGGTAGAGCTCCAGTAAACAAACAAAAACACCCTAGACCAAAGTCTAGGGTGTTTTGTTTGTGTTGGCGTCTACCTATCTTACCGGGCCGCTTCCAGCCAAGTATTGTCGGCACGAGTGAGCTTAACTGCTGTGTTCGGGATGGGAA
>JAZNUN010000067.1:0-6843 GCA_045592345.1 Acutalibacteraceae bacterium
TCCAGATCAAGGACGGCGGCACCAGCGGCACCAACCTGACCTCCAAGGGCTGCAACACCAACGCCTGGACCCAGGTCAGTTGCACCGTCACCCCCACCACAAACGTGCTATGCCTCAACTTCTGCGGCGGCGGCACCGGCACCGTGGATGAGGCTTACGTCGATGATTTCCTGGTCGTGGAGGAGAAGGATCCCTCCGACGACGGTTATATCTACAACGGTGACTTCGAGACCGGTAAGACCAACCCCTGGGTCGTATACAGCAGCACCACCGTCAACACCGCCTCCAAGTACGAGGGCAACTTCGGTTTGAATCTGGTGGGCGACGGCGGCTGGGGCGGCTTGGCTTATCAGTCCATCCGTAACCTGAAGGTCGACCAGCAGTACACCGTCACCATGTGGATGAAGGTGGTTTCCGGCGGCGTTAACGTGCAGATCAAGGAGAACACGAGTTCCACCGACTCCTGGACCAGCGGTTATCGCTCCACCAGCAACACCGGCGACTGGACCGAGCTCACCTTCACCTTTACCCCCACCACCACCACCGGTATCATCAACCTGTGCGGTGACGGCACCGGCACCGCAGCCGACATCTATGTGGATAGCATCAAGGTCGGCCGCGTGGGCGGCGAGATCTATCCCGAAGAGCTGATCAGCTACGGCGGCAGCAGCATCAGGGAAAACAGCGACGGCATCGGCTTGGCCTTCCGCTTTATGCTCGACGCCGCCAGCGGTCAGAAGACCAGCACCAACGAGTATGTTGAAAACAGCGGTAAGATCACCCTGGACGAGACCCAGTACGACCTGGTGCGTATGGGCGCCGTTATGACCAACAGACAGGCGGTGGGCACCACCGACTTCACTCTGGACGATGTCAACGGCACCAACGTCATTGACATCAAGGGTCAGTATCTGGCCGGTCTGACCTCCGAGTCCGTGTCCTTTGCGGTGCGTATCATCGACATCCCCGCCGCCAAGACCGGCACCGAGATCTATGCCCGTCCCTACTACGTATATCTGGAGAACGGCGTCGAGGTCACCGTCTACGGCGACATCCGCTCCAACAACTACGACAAGGCCGCCAACCCCAAGGCTTCCATCAAGATCCTCTCCATCGGTCACTCCTTCTCCAAGGACGTTATGGATACGTATCTGTGGAACATGTTCAAAGAGGGTGGCTACGACGAGGTCATCATCGGCTATCTGTACATCGGCGGCTGTCCCATGCCCAAGCACCTGTATAACATCGAGAACAACCGTGCCGACTACGAGTACGGCAAGAACTCCAACGGCACTTGGGAAAAGCAGTACAACGTCACCGCTCTGTCCGCTCTGCAGGACGAGGAGTGGGATTACGTCAACATCCAGTCCTCCCCCGACTATATCGGCGGTCAGACTTTGAGCCAGGTCACTCTGGAGAATGACGGCGGCAAGGTCGACGTGAATAAGACCGAGTACGAGTGCATCACCCCCATCACCGACTGGATCGTGGCCAACGCCAAGAACAAGGCGGTCAAGACCGACTATCATATGATCTGGGCCTTCAGCGAGGGCTGTGACCTGTGGAGCTACACCTACCACAACTACAACCAGCTGACCATGTATAACAACATCATTACCCAGACCAAGGAGAAGGTCGTCCCCCACACCGCCATCAACAGCATCATCCCCTGCGCTACCTCCATCCAGAACGGTCGTACCTCCTTCATCGGCGACAACTTCAACGAGCCCGATGCCACTCAGGGCGGCTCTGACGGTTATCACCTGAACAGCACCTACGGTGACTACACCGCCGCTCTGACCTGGTACTGCCATTACTCCGGTGATGACGCCAACGTGATGAACGGCTACACCGGTGACTTGAGCGCTGAAGAGTTTGAGGCGATCGCTGAGGCGGTCAACAACGCCATGAACAAGCCCTACGCTATCACCGAATCCACCCACAAGTAATCGGGTGTAAAGTAAATTCCTTTGCCGCCCGTGGCCACAAGCCACGGGCGGCTTTTTGCGTGTTGAAGCGGGGTGTGCGTGTACGCGGGCGGATAATATCCGCCCCTACAGGGAGATTTGGATAGTGCGCAGGAGGGGAAGGCTTAGGTGGAGTGGAGAACAGCAAGAGGGAACTCCCTCCGTCTGTGGCTGACGCCACAGCCACCTCCCTCGGGGAGGGAGGCTACGGCTTGCTTAAGGTGAGTGCTAAATATACTTGTTCCGCTCCGCGACCACCTCATCCGTCATTCGCTCCGCAAATGCCACCTTCCCTCAAGGGGAAGGTTTTAAAGTGGGTGCCACGAGGGAGAAATATACAAAAAATCCCTCCGTCTGTGGCTGACGCCACAGCCACCTCCCTCGGGGAGGGAGGCTACGGCTTGCTTAAGGTGAGTGCTAAATATACTTGTTCCGCTCCGCGGCCACCTCATCCGTCATTCGCTCCGCAAATGCCACCTTCCCCTCAAGGGGAAGGTTTTAAAGTGGGTGCCACGAGGGAGAAATATACAAAAAATCCCTCCGTCTGTGGCTGACGCCACAGCTACCTCCCTCGGGGAGGGAGGCTATCGGGGGATGTGAGTTGATGCTGAGGAGAAAAACAGAGGTGGAAAATTCTCCTTTTTGCCTAAATGCTTTATTGTAAAGTTGTCCATTATGACCAACTATAAAGTGGTAATATTTCTTGATTTTTTAAGTGTTTTCTTTTATAATAAAAAGGATAGTAGGAGTATGTTCTCTCGGGCGCTGCATCCACGCGTTGGAGAGATAGTCGTTATCTCCGCGCTTCGGCTTGCCGCCGTGATGAGAGAACACTCTCATCGGAACGGGCGGCTCTACGGAAGCCGCCCCACTCTCCACTATTAAGCAATTCTAAAAATTAATTTTAGGAGGAAAACAAGTATGAAAATGCGCAAAATCATTGCTGTGCTCTCTGCTGTGCTGATGCTGTGCTCTCTGCTGCCCATGGGCGCTATCAGCGTGTCCGCAGAAGAGACCCCCGTCTTCAGCTGGGACTTTGAGGACGGCAGCACTCAGTTCAACGGCGGTAGCGTCGTGGCCGAGGGCCCCGACGGCAGCAATTGCCTGAAGTGGACCGCCACCGGCGGCTGGAGCTCCATCTATAAGTCCGTTTCCGGCGTCGAGCAGAACGCTGATTACGTCATCACCTTCAAGGCGAAGGCCAGCGTCGCCGGCACCATGGGTATCACCATCCAGAACGGTGGCTGGGGTAGCTATTACAGCGAGAAATTCACCACCACCACCGAGTGGACCGAGTATTCCATCGAGACCAACGTGGGCACCCATCCCACCAGCAGCGGCGGTATTCTGTTCAAGTTCCAGGATCAGGGCACCGCTATGGATCTGTGGGTCGATGACCTCGCCATGACCAAGGTGGTCGCTGAGGAACCCGAAGGCGGCGAGGGTGATGAGGGTGACGACACCGGCTCCTCTTCCATCGAGAACCTGGTTGTCAACGGTGACTTCGAGGACGGTCTGAACAACTGGACCAGCAACAGTGGCACCAAAGAGATCGTCACCGACGACGTTCACGGCGGCACCAACGCCCTGAAGCTGACCGCTCCCGGTCAGTGGGGCAATGCGGCTCTGTCCAAGGCCATCACCGTGGTCCCCGGCGAGTCCTACGTCATCAAGTGGTGGAGCAAGCACGTCAGCGGCTCCGACGTGTTCAACCTGTACATTGTCGGTGACTACACCTCCGTCAGCGGCCGCAACTGGATGAGTGCCGCCACCGGCTGGGTGGAGCACACCTGGACCATTAAGCCCACCGGCGATGCGATCCAGCTGAAGTTCTCCACCGAGGTGTCCGGCAACGCCAGCTCCATCCTGATTGACGACGTGGTGCTGTACAAAAAGCCCCCCGTTGAAAACGGCGACTTTGAGACCGGTGACACCACCGGCTGGACCGTCTACAACGGCACCACCGTCACCGCCGACGCCGCCCACACCGGCAGCTACGGCCTGCACGCCAAGGGCAACGGCTGGAACGGCATCGCCTATCAGGACATCCCCGTGACCAACGGCAAGACCTACGAGCTGTCCTTCTGGTACTACATCAACGTCGGCTTCAACTATTCCATTAAGGGTCA
Source organism: Acutalibacteraceae bacterium (assembly GCA_045592345.1). Taxonomy (GTDB): domain Bacteria; phylum Bacillota; class Clostridia; order Oscillospirales; family Acutalibacteraceae; genus UBA5905. The sequence continues at coordinate 4,097 of JAZNUN010000067.1, forward strand.
GACCTCCGGCACCACTTACGGCGGCACCTGGAAGAGCAACGCCGGCCAGTGGACCCAGGTCAAGCACGAGTTCCTGGCCACCGACGAGTCTTTGATCCGTCTGAACTTCTCCGGTCTGTCTGCTGACACCGCTCCCGATTTCTACATCGACGACGTGCAGATCAAGGAACTGAAGGATCCCTCCAATGACGGCTACATCATCAACGGTGACTTCGAGACCGGTAACGCCACCGGCTGGAACACCCATCAGTCCACCGTCGTGGTGGACAGCTCTGCCGCCTACGAGGGCGAGTACGGCATGAAGGCCGAGGGCAACGGCGGCTGGGGTGGTCTGTTGGATCAGTCCTTCACCGTTAAGGAGAACACTGATTACATCCTGAAGTACACCATCAAGTGCGTGCAGCAGGGTCTGAACGTCCAGATCAAGGCTGCTGACGGCAGCACCAACCTGTACTACAAGTATCATTCTGCCTCCAGCAACCCCGACTGGACCAAAGTTGAGATCACCTTCAACTCCGGTGAGAACACCACCGCTAAGTTCAATCTGGTGGGCTCCGGTCTGAACGCTTCTTCTCAGGCTTCTCCCACCGGCCTGGGCGATATCGTCTATTTCGACAACATCTCCATCGAGAAGGTGGGCGGCGAGGATCCCATCCCCAACACCATCCTCACCGGCGGCCAGAACAGCGTGTCCGAGGACATCAACGGTCTGGCTTTCCGCTTCGAGGTTGCCGGTATCGGCGCTGAGATCCTGGATACCAACGAGTATGTGTCCGGCTCTGCTGACGTGAAGCTGTACAAGGATCGCGACGATCTGTATAAGCTGGTCAAGGCCGGTGCCATTATGACCAACAACATGACTATCGGCAAGGGCGATATGACCCTGGCCAACGTGGATGGCAAGAAGACCATCAACATCGACGCCAAGTATCTGTTCGAGGTCGAGGCGGATTCCTTCGCCTTCGCCGTGCGTATCGTGGGTATCCCCGATGCCAACCTGGGCACCAACATCTTCGCCCGTCCCTACTTCGTCTATGAGGACGAGGACGGCAACGAGCAGGTCGTTTACGGCGCCACCAAGTCCGAGAACTACGAGCACGCCGCCAACCCCAAGGCCTCCATCAAGGTTTTGGCTATCGGCAACAGCTTCTCTATGGACGCGATGAACAACCACCTGTATCAGGTGCTGGAGTCCGCCGGCTACGAGGAGATCGTGCTGGGTAATATGTACATCGGCGGTTGCGATCTGGATACCCACTGGAGCAACATGAGCAACGATAGCTCCGCCTACGACTTCTACAAGACCAGCACCGCCAACAACGGCGCATGGACCACCAAGAACCTCTACAAGCTCTCTACTGCGATCGCTGAGGAGGAGTGGGATTACATCACCATCCAGCAGGCTTCTCCCAAGTCCGGCCTGACCAACTCCATGGGCAATCTGGACAACATCCTGAACTGGATCGATGACAACAAGGTAAACCCCAACGCCAAGATTCTGTGGCACATGACCTGGGCCTATGACGAGGTCAACCAGAACAGCGGTTATGCCAACTATAACAACGACCAAATGGAGATGTACACCTCCATTCTGGAGAACGTCAACAGCAAGGTGCTGACCCACAGTCTGATCGACGGTGTCATCCCTGCCGGTACCTCTATCCAGAATATGCGTACTTCCTCCCTGGTGGCTCCCGCCGCTCTGTGCGAGGGTGACGGTTATCACCTGAGCGCCAATGTGGGCGACTACATCGCCGCTCTGACTTGGTACGCTTATCTGTCCGGCGAAGATGTCTCCGGTCTGGCCTATCAGCCCTCTGCGGTTGCCGCCTACCGCGACGACATCAACACCGCTGTCAACGGCGCCATTGCCGACCCCTACAAGGTGACCAAGTGCGCCAGCTACGACACCACTAAGTCCATCAAGGTGCTGTCCATCGGTCACTCTTTCTCCGTTGACGTTATGGGTACCTACCTGTACGACATGCTGGAGCAGGCCGGCTACGAGGACATCACTCTGGGCTATCTGTACTATCCCGGCTGCTCTCTGAGCCGTCACTGGGAGTACATCTCCACCAACACCAACGGCCACGAGCGCTATGGCAAGAACAATAACGGTTCTTGGGTGACCACGTCCAACCCCTATGCCATCGACGTGCTGCGTGACGAGGATTGGGACTATGTGACCCTGCAGGCCTCCCCCGACTATGTCGGCGGTCAGAACAACGAGTACAGCTACATCCCCGGCATCATCGACTGGATCCAGGAGAACGCGCTGAACACCGGCGTGGACATCAAGTGGCATGAGATCTGGGCTTACAGTGAGGGTTGCGACCTGTGGTCTTACACCTATCACAACTGGGATCAGATGACCATGTACAACAACATCATCGCTGCCACCAAGCAGTACATCGTTCCCAACGAGGATATCACCGGTATCATCCCCGTGGGTTCCGCTGTGCAGAATGCCCGTGAGCGTCTGGGCGATATCTTCAATATGCCCGATGCTTCCACCGGCGGCTCCGACGGTTACCACCTGAACGAGATGTACGGCGACTTCCTGGGCTCCTTGACCTGGGCTTGCTACTTCTCCGGTGTGGATGCTCACACCATCACCGAGCGCTCCGCGGATATGACCGAGGAGCAGTTCGAGGCCATTGCTGACGCTGTCAACGCCGCTCTGGCTGACTGGACTGTGTTGGGTTAATCCCACAACCGAATAGTCTGATCTAAACGCTCCCCCCCCA
>JAZNUN010000068.1:0-25176 GCA_045592345.1 Acutalibacteraceae bacterium
CTAAGGTCAGGGTGCGATAGGGAGTGGGGCGTACCCAGGCAACGTTACCCTTGCCGCCCAGCAGGTCGTCGTAGCTGGTGCAGCTGGGGCTACTGCCGTGGGTAGTGGCGTCGGCGTTATAAGGCACCAGCAGGGTGATGCCGGAGGGGATGGTGTGGGTACCGGTGACGGTACCGTCCTTGATGACCACGATCTTCTTGTCCGAACCGGCCTGGGCGGCGGCAACCGCCTCGCTCAGATCGTAGAACCGTTGGCCACCCACGCTGAAGTGGGCGGGGTTGCCGGCCACAAACACCGGCTTGACGGTGGCGTCGCTGCCCACCGACAGGGTGGTGTCGGCATCATAGGACATATAGGTGCCGGAGGTCTCGTTATACCAACCATAGAAGGTATAACCGCTATTGGCGGTGGCCGTCATGGCATAGTTGCTCGCGTCGGGAGCCTTGGTATAGCTGGTCTCTGCCGTAATAGCGGTGCCATCCACCGTATAACTACCGTTTTCCGGAGCCGCAAAGGTGGTGGTCACGTTGCTGTTACCGATCAGCTTAATGTTGGTGATGGTCAGCGTGTTGGTGCTGGTGCCACTGGGAGAGGTCAGGGTGATGACCAGGGTCCCACCGGCGGCCAGCTCGCCGCTGTACGCATTGCCGGAAATACCGGACACCGAGCCGCCGCCGCTCAGCGTATAGCTGAAGGACAGGGTACGGGTGTCGGCATAGTTGTTTTTAATGGTCAGTGTGGTGGTAACGGTACGGCTGATAATACCTAACGTCTTATAGCCGGTGGCGGTACCGGTGATGGTGTCGCCGCTGGCGGTCCAGGTGGCCTTACCGCTGCTGCTGCTGGCATCGGTCCAGGACAGACCGATGTTGGCATCGGACACGGTCAGCGTACCCGCTGCCGAAGCGGTCATAGAAAATATCGGGAGCATGGTAGCCAACATCGCCAGAGTCAGCAGGATGGCACCGATGCGCCGTAGAGCATTCTTCATAATGATGCTCCTTTCTTTTAAGGATCAGGCGCACCGCAGACCCGTCTGCACGGATCTGCGGTCGCGCGGGAATTGACAGGATTTAGTTCGGCTTATTCTTCAACAGGGCCCAGAGTCACGTCGTAACCGGCCAGATACTGCTGTACCAAAGCAGCATCAAGGACCTCGATCTTGCCGTTGCCGTCGGCATCGGCAGCCGCCTCATTCAGAGTTACGTCGTAACCGGCCAGATACTGCTGTACCAGTGCGGCATCAAGGACCTCGATCTTGCCATTACCGTCGGCATCGCCGTAGATGATCTCACCGGGAGCCTCAATCTCACGGACGTCACCGCAGACGTTACAATCCACATCGTACTCGTCGTCGTAGGTGTGCTCGCTGGTAGCGGGAACAACCACGCTGAAGCGGTTGGTAACCTGGGTCAGAGCCTCGTCAGCCCACACAGAGCCGCAATCAGAGCAATACCAGTAAGCGATATTACCGTTGACGGCACAAGTAGCCTCTACAGCCTCCACAGCCACGATGGTGTGGGTGGCATCGGGGTTGGTCACCTCGTAGCAAACCATACACACGGGATCGCAGGGATAGAAATACTCGTGATCAGCCTCAGCACTGACGGGCAGACCGCAGTTGATGCAGTTACCGTCCTGACAGGCATGCTCAGCATCGCTGACGCAATCGCCGGCAACGCGGATGCTCATCAGGTTGGTCTGGCGGATGCCGTTGGCGTCCAGAGACACAACGCCGCAGTACTCGCACTGATAATACGCCTTGGTGCCGTACTCAATGCAGGATACGGCGGGAGTGGCCTCGTGGTACACACGAGAGCATTTGGCGGTGGGGTTGGTCTTCTCGCCGCAGTTCTTACAGTACTTGTCGCAGGCGTAGTTGTACTCGTGAGCGCCGGTAGCGGCGATCTCCTCGGTGTAGCTGTCGCCGCAAACAGAGCAGGTGTAGGTCATCACACCCGCCTCGCTGCAAGTGGGAGCAATGGTCTCCACGCCTACGTAACTGTGGCCCAGAGCCGCATTCAGCTCAGCACCGCAAACGGTACAGGTCTGAGCGTTCTCACAGTCGGCCTCAGCACCGGCGGTGTGGGGCTTCAAAGCACCATAGCCTTCGCCACACTCGCTGCACACAGCCAGCTCATCGCAAGAAGCGGTGCCGCCCTCGTGCTCGGACTTCACGTCGCCGCAGCCCAAATCGCACAGGTGGTCGCCGTCGTTGTCACTATCGTAACAGGATGCCTTCTTGCCGCACTCGCAGGCGTGCTTGCTGGCCTCGGCGGCGGTGCCGTAGCTGTGCTCAACAGTCTCAAACACCGCATAATAGGTAGTAGCGCTCTCAGCCGCAGGCAGGTCGATCACAGTACCATTCTCGCTGTCAGACCAGCCCAAGAAATTGTAGTGATAGTTGTTATCCAAAGCCTTAGAGGGAGTCTCACCGGGATAGGCGATCTTCTGACCGTAGGGAATCTCCACGGTCATCTGCTCACCGTTGACCACAAAGGTGATCTCCACGGTGTCGGGCAGGTTGCACTCCTCACCGGCGATCCAGTGGTCGTGCTTCTGGCAATAGGTAAACATCGCACCGGGCTCAGCACCGGTGGTATCCAGCAGAGAGCCGTTGCCGTTCTGCAACTGGATAGAAGCCAGGGGGATACCATAGTACAAGGTGGGAGCCACCTGAGGCGCGTCGGGATCCTCAGGATCAGGGACGTAGGCAGCCTTGTTAGCGTCATCCTTTACCTGATCGAACTGATAGGTCAGCAGATCGGCGCCGGAACCGCTGTTAAGGGCCACTACACCGGTGCCCTCAGAGGAGATGACCTTAGCACCGCCGCTGACGATGGAGAAGTCCTCATTTATCGGATCCGCCCAAATGACGGTGCTGTACAGGAAACCATCGGCTACCACAACGCCGTTGATATCAAAGACCACATCCTTGATGTCGGCATTGGTACGCAGCTTGTGCTCGCTGGGGGAGTACTTGACGGGAGTCAGCAAATTGCCGGGATGGACAAAGGCCAAACCCTCTTCATACTCAGCGGTGTTAAGATTCAGACCGCTGGTCCAGTTCTCGCTGTCATAGACGATCAGGTTGTAACCGGCGCCCATAACGGCGGTGGGGGTATCAGTGTTGCCGATCTGCAGCACCGCATTCTGCCCGACGGTCAGGCTGGAGCCGGGCAGCATAGCGATATCCTGCAGCAGGGTAGCGGTGCCCTCGTGAATGTTGATGTTGATGTTGTTGGTGATGGGCAGTACAAAGTTGGTGGTATCCACGGAGTTTTGGGCCAGCTCTACCTTCATGGTGGACAGAGCGCAATCGCCGTAGGCATCCAGATTCAGGGTATCGGTGGCGGGGTCATACTCCTTGACGATGTAGGAGCCCTCGCCGGGCTGGAACATAGCGCCCGCACCAATGAACTTGATGGGGGGAGCGGTGATACACTGAGAGGATACGAACATGGTGGTGGTCACGTAAGCGGTGGCACCGTAGTGATAGGTGGTGGCAACCTCCACGTTCTGGACGTAGTACTGGGTCATGGGGAATACCTGCAGATCGCCGGCCAGGGCCAGAGTGGCCATACCGCCGCGGAAGTCCAGAACCTGGAACACCTCATAGATGCCGGCGCCATTGTTGGCGGTGACAGTACCGTCACCGTAGATGTAACCCCAGCAGTACAGATCGCCGTTGACCTCAATGTGAGAGCCGGCAGTCATATAGATGTAACCCAGAGCGTCGGTGGGGGCGGCATACATATCCGCAGAGCCACCGGCGGCGGCGTGACGGCCGCCAACCTCCAATGCACCGTTGACGGTGATGGTGGCATCCGCCGCCAGGGTCAGGGTGCGGTAGGCATAGGGCTCGGCCCACTTAACCTGGTTGCCGTCGGAACTGGTGCAGACGGGAACAGCACCATGGGCAGTGTTAGCGTCGTTATAGGGGATCAGCAGGGTAACACCGGCGGGAATCACGTGATCGCCGGTGATGGTGCCGTCGTTCAGCAGAATAACGGTCTTGTCGGTGTTGCTGGCCGCAGCGGCCGCACCGGCCTCGGTCAGATTGTCGAACTTGGCAGCGCCAACGCCAAACAGAGCCACGTCATCGGATAAGAACACGGGATAAATCTCGGCGTCCGCAGAAGCCACCAGCTTAAAGTTGGCTTCCTGGGACAGATACTTCGCAACCTTGGCATCGTACCAACCGTAGAAGACGTAGCCGTCCTCAGCGGTGGCGGACAACTGCAGCTCGGTACGAATGGCGACCTCTTTCACCACCTCGGCGGTGACAGCCGCGCCGTCCAGGGTGTAGGAACCACCCTCAATAGCAGGCTTAAAAGTCAGAATGGGGTCAGCTACGTGCAAGCCGACCAGAGCCAGATCGGTGATGGCGAAAGTAGCAGTATATGCAGCGCCACGGGGGGATTTCAGCTGGATGGTGATGCTTTCACCGGCGGCCAGTGTTTGAGAGAACACACCGGAAGCGCTGGCCTGATTGCTAACGGCGATAGCGCCGGTCAGAGAGGCGCGGGTGGCGGCGGTGGTACCGCCGGTGGTTAAAGTGTAGTTAAAGCTCAACACCGCCTCAGCACCCGAATTATTGGCCAGGGTCAGATCGGAAATGTTGGTCTTGGCGGCAGCTCCCTTGGAAGTGGCGGAAATGGAGGTACCGCCGGAGGTCCAGGTGGCGGAGCCACTGCCGGTAGCATGAGAGGAATACTCCCAGGACGCGGTCAGACCGGTCACGGAGGTGGTCAAGGCGTTCGCCGCATAAACAGCGGGGAGCATCGTGGCAAACATTGCCAGAGTCAGCAATACCGCGCCGATGCGTTTGATCCAATGTTTCATGGTATCAATTTCCTTTCGTATTATAGTGTAAGTATACTCAATGCGGGGGTGGCAGACCTGTCACAGCAGGTCTGCCCTCCCACGTTAACAAAAGGGATTTATCAGCCGGGGTAGTACCGACCGTCGGTGCCCCAATCATAGGGCTTATCCTCCAGGTAGCCGTTGCGGATAGAAGGCCAATAAACGCCGGTAACCACGCAACTATTGCTGGAGCGCACGTAGATGTAGTAGGTCAACCCCTGTTCGTCTGTCAGCTGAATCACGCCACAGCCTTCATACAGCTTGCCATTGACGTAATACCGCAGGTTGCCGTCCTCGTCACGAACAACGCCATTCTTCACGTTGGGATCCACGGGCTGTTCGGGCTGCTCAGGCTCTACGGGAGGATCAACGGGCTCTTCAGGCTCCACAGGAGGATCAACGGGCTGCTCAGGCTCTACGGGAGGATCAACGGGATCCTCAGGCTCCTCCTCAGAGGGGGGATAGTACTTACCGTCGGGACCCCAGTCATAGGTGGCATCCTCCAGATAGCCGTTACGCGAGGTGGGCCAATATATGCCGGTAACCACACAGCCGGTGCTGGAACGCACATAAATATAATAGGTCAGACCCAACTCATCAGTCAGTTTAATCACGCCATAGCCTTCATACTGCTTACCATTGACGTAATACCGCAGATTGCCATCCTCGTCACGAACAACGCCATTCTTCACGTTGGGGTCCACGGGCTGCTCAGGCTCCTCGGCAGGGGGATAATACTTACCATTGGTGTCAAAGGTGTAACGACCGGATTCCAACCAGCCGTTGGTGGTAGTGATCCAGTAAACACCGATCGCTAACTGACCGTTGGAACGAACGTAGATATAGAATTCCTTACCGTTGCCGTCGATCAGCTTAATCAGACCGGCGCCATCCTGCCGTACGCCGTTGACGTAGTAGTAGAGTTCGCCGTTCTCAGTGACGATGCCGTCCTTGGCAGGCTCGTCGGGATCCACGGGAGGATCCACAGGCTGCTCGGGCTCCACGGGGGGATCCACGGGCTCGTCGGGCTCCACGGGGGGATTTACGGGCTCGTCGGGCTCCACGGGAGGATTCACCATACGGCCCTGGGCATCAAAGGTATAGCGACCTGCGGGCATCAGACCACCGGTGCGGCTGACCCACATGGTGCAATTCTTATACACCTTCGCCTCATCATAGGATACGTAGTAGTAGTACCCGTCAATATATACCAGGCTGGAGGTATGATACGGCTGACCATTGACAATATAATGGGTGTTATTGCCATTATCGTACAAGCCGGTGTAGTTCTCCAGGAATACACCGTTCTCATCAAACAGGTACATCTCCCAGTCGGCATTGGTGCGGTTAGGCACATACAACAGACCGGTTACCACGTAATAAACGTACTTTCTGGTAGAATACCAGTTGCCGTCCACCTGGAACCACTTACCGTGGACCCACTGACCGGCCCAACGATAACGGGTGCCGTTGGCATCGGTAACCAGATCGCCGCGGGTCAGGATATAGTTGGTGAAGACATAGTTGTAGCCGCCGATCTTCTGGTTGCCGTCCACCGCTTTACCGGTGGCAGGAGAGAAGTAATAGTCTACAGGGTTACCTTCAGCATCGTAACCGGAGACCCAACCGGTGGTCATCTCACCATTAACAGCGTAGTACATGCCGCCCTTATAATTAACAACACCTGTCATCTTGCCCAGGCAGACGCCCTCGTCGTTGAACTCGTAGAACAACTTGATAGAAGCATCCTCACGGGAGGGGATGTACTGTACGCCGGTGACAGTATTGTGGTCAATGTAGTACTTGTACACGCCGTCTTCCTTATACCAGCCCTGACGGACGGCTTTATCCAGAATGAAGCCGTCCTCAAAGTCGGCATATACGCTGGAATAGTGGGCGCCGTTCTCGGTGCCGCCCTCCCAGCCGGTCTCGCTGGAGGAATAAGGCTGCAGACCATACTTCTGCTGGTTCTCAGGCTTCTGTGCAAAGGAGTACAGAGAGGAAGCACGCAGATACACGTCGTAGCTGACGTTACCGGAGTTGGCGATGATCATCTCATTGCCGTCCCAAGAGCCATTCTTGGGGGTGGCCTTAATGCCGGCCAGGATGCACAGGGGGTTAGCCAGTGCGGGGTCGATGGCCTCGGTGCGGTCGATCCAGTTGCAGACCATGGTCAGCATGTTGTTCTCATCCACCGTGGCGGATTTCAGCTCAAAGTAATCGTTGAACACCTGCAGCTCGGACACGTCCACGTCCAGATCTTTATCGAACTGGGCGGTGATGCGTACCTCGGTGAGGATGCTGACACGCTCAGCCAAAGCCAACATATAGCCAAAGGCGGAATCACCCTGGTTGTCCGAGTTGGGCAGCATAAACACGATGTCCGCCAGATGGGCGGGAATCTCAATGGTGTTCATATCCAAGGCGAAGGTATAGCCCAGAGAGACCGGCTTAGAGGGATCGGTCACCGTATAATTCATATTATCGGTGGTGGTGGCATTGAGCACCTCGCGGTTCCATGCCAAAGTACGGTTACCGGCCGTCGCCTTATCAAAATCAAAGGTGGCCTCGTTCTGGTAGAACATAGAAGCCGTAACCTCGCAGTAGGCATCCTCATTCTCCAGAATGATGGCGAATACGGTCATCTTGCGGGCGCCGGAGGCCTCGCGGGCGGTAACATTGAAGCCCTCGAAGATGGCGCGGGGCCACATATCGCCCTCCGCTTCCGGATCTTCTTCCAGATAACCGGTATAGATGTCATATTCGTTCATTTTGACGGGATTACCGTTGTAGCTGGCCAGCAGAGGCAGCGGAGTGGTAACATCGTACACCAGAGTCAAGCTCTTCTCGGTGAACTCCAGGGTTTCGGGGACCACGATGTGCAGGGTCTTGCTGCCCACGACCTCGTCGCCCACCTTCAGGTAAACATCCACCTGAGCATCCTGAGGAACAGCACCCAGACACACGTCGCAGATACCGGCCCACTCGCAGGTGCAGCCCACGGCGGTGAACACGCCGTCCGCGGAGATGGAACCCAGACTCTCATCCGAAATCGCCCAATAGGCGCCCTCGGGAATCACGGCGGAAGAACCGATGTTGTTGACGCCGATGGCGTTCAGTTTCAGGGAAGTGCCCTTAGTCAGATAATCGTAATCCGACTCGATAATGGCACGGTCGAACTCCTTAGAGGACTTAGCGGTAGAGACCGCCACCAGGGTGCCGGATACACTACGGGCATAGCCGTCGGAGGGACGGTTGACCACTTTGATCTGATCGCTGCCCTCAGGCTTGGACATATAAGTGGTGGAGCCGCCGCCGTCCAGATTCACAGCGCGGACGCAACCGGCCTCTAACATGATCTGGGCGATCTCGCGCAGGCTGCCGCCGCAAGAGAAGGGCTCCTGACGGCCGTCCAGAACCATCATAACCACAGAGCCGTCAGCCTTAACGCCGATAGCAGTACGGCTGGCGCGGGTGCCATCGGTGGCACCGGAAGCCAGCTCGCCGTCCCAAACCAGGAACTTACCGGAGCCGAAGGCACCGATACCCTCGACCACCTCGTCTGCCAAGGCCTCATACTCAGCCTTGGTGCCAAGGATGGCGGAGCCGTCCTTCAGAATACCGAAGAAGCCATCGCCGTCAATGGGCTTCCACACCGTGCCGTCCATCACCAGCAGGCCGGCAGGCTCGCCGGTGGTGGTGTTAAAGCCGTCGCCGTTGGTAGCCACAACAGGGGTGAAATTCTCTACATCCTTATTGTTCTTCACCATAGCGGCAACCTGGTCCTCCAGGCGCTGCATACCCCAGCCCTTGGAGGGATCGTTATCCTTATAGTTAGCCTTGATGGTCACGTCGTCGCGGGTCACGTCCACCGTAGCCACGTAATACACCATCTGCTTACCGTCGGCAGACATAGCGTACTTGATATCCTGGGTGATACCGGGAGCCAACACGGAGGAGGTGGTGGAGAACACAGAGTACAGACCGTTTTCAGGCTTCTCCTCATCGTCACCCTCGTCACCGCCGCCGACCTCCAGCTTGCCCTCGGCATTATCAAACAGATAATCCGCCAGGGCATAACAGCTGGCCTGACGCATGGTGCTGAAGTCACTCAGTCCACGGTCAGCTTCCAGAATCTGGATACCCACGTTGGTGCGATAGGCGTTGTACAGAGCGGTACGCACAGCCTCACGGGTCACCTGACCGGGGAAACGGTTGTTCAGGAAGTACACCGCACGATCCACATCATTCAACGCAGCGGAGAAATAAGCCTCCATCAACTCGCTGAAGGAACCGTTGCCCTCCTCATACTCGTTGACGAGGTAAAAAGCGTCCATATCGCCGTAGAAATCGTCCCAACCGAAAGCATCGTCAGCGTTCACGCCAAAGCAATTCTCACGGATGTAAGTGGCCATCTCCTCAACCGTGCCGGCAGGGGGAACATGACCGTACAGAGCACTGAAATACAGCAGATCACACAGATCACCGGCCCAACCCGCCAGGTCGTCCGACTGTACCGCCGTGTTTACGTAGGAAATGTTCATCGTACCGAACATATGACCAAAATCCACGGGATTGCCGTTGGGCAGTTTGAAATCCTTGATAATAATATCACGCAGATCCATGGCAGTGGTGCCGTTGGCGGCATCCTGCTGCTCCACGTAATTGGTGAACACGGTGATCTCCTGTCCTGCCAGCGCAGCCCAGTTACCGTCCTGGTACCGTTCCACGCCGGTGCGGATAAAGTTCAGCACCAGTTCACCGGGGTCACGGCTGGACTGAGCAGCAAACTCGTCCGCATAGACCTCCAGTTGTTTCAGATTTGCCAAGAAATCAGCATAGTTGTCTACGCTACCGGCGGCAAATGCGGAGATCGGCATCATACCGACCAACATCAATACCGCCAACAGCGTGGCCAATAGCTTGGCAGGGGTGTTTTTCAACATTTTCCTCTCTCCTTTATGTAAAATTTGGACCAACTTATATCAATAAGGGTATCGCTACTCTTAATAATATACCTTTATTAGATAAAGAGCTTATCAAACTGCTCCAACGCAGATGCGTTGGTGGCACGGTTCTGTATCAGATGCTCCCGCACTGCCGCCAACGCCTCCCGATCCCGTACCACACGGCACAGAGCCTCGTTCAGGGCTTCTTGGTTATTATCGCAGACCCAACCGGCCTGGACTTCGGTCACCATCTCTTTGGCAGAGATCGTCTCGGTGCTCAGCACCGGCACTCCCAGACAGCGTGCCTCGTCAATGACCATAGGCGCTGCCTCGTGATAGGATGACACCAACAGCAGATCCGCTTGTTTCATATAGGGATAGGGATTCGCCTGTTCGCCGTGGAAATAAACCACGTCGGTCAACCCCTGCTGTGCCACCTGCTGCTGCAGGGCGTCCCGCAGGGGACCGTCCCCCACGATATGTAAGTGGACTGACACGCCGCTGTCCACCGCCCGTGCCACGGCTGTGACGGCTCGATCCACCCCTTTTTCGTGGGTGAGGCGCGCCACCAGCACTACGTGTACGGCGTCATCGGCATAGACGGGCGGATTCTCCGCCGCCAGCCGCGCTATCTCATCGTAGCGGTGGCAATTACGCACCGTCACACACCGATCGGCTAAATGGGGTACGGCATCCGCAAAAGCTTGACGGCAACCATCGGAGCAAGCGGCAACGGCATCAAACCGCGCCATCATCCGATTATTGGCGGTATGGTCAGCACCGCAGCGACCGTAGTCGCCGTGGAGAAACGCCACCTTGCGGTCCGCGTCCACACAATGGTACACGTAGTCCTGGATGCCGCCGTAGAATGCTTCGCGCCGTCCGTTGTGCAGAAAGGATACGGCACAATCATAATGCCCTTTCAACCGCGGCTGGAACAAACGCATCAGTCCAACAGCGGTACGCCGTCCCCACAGGCGGGCCACCGCGGCCAGAAAACCGCGGATCAGCGTATCCTTACGGCTATGCTTATATTCCCCTTGGCTTTTACCAAGATAACGGAAGGGGCCCTGCACCTCTGCAACACGGACGTGGTCGGGCAGGTTATCCAGATACGCGCCGGTCTTGGCAAACAGGAGCAATGTCACCTTATATTCCTCGGGGTCCAGTGACCACAGAAGGTTGGACAGGCTTTTTTGAACACCGCCCACCTTCATATTGTTGTTAACGATCAGCAGTTCTTTCATACTCGTTCCGAGTACGGGACCATCTGTTTGGCACCGCGAACGCCTGCATACACCAGACGCAACCGTCTGAACAGACCCACGGTGGTCTCCCGCTTAAAGCAGGCACCGAAATACAGCGCCATCACGTAGGCCATGCGGGGGAACAAATGCCGCACCAATACTCCTTTATCGTAAAAATACTTATCGTTATATCCCACAAACCAAGAGGAAGCGTCCTTACAGCAGGTGCCCAACACATACGGATGGGCATATACCCTTAAACCGCAATCAAAGCAGTTTTTCAAGAACAAGCTATCCTCTCCTGCACTGAAGGGGCATCCGCCGCCGAAGCGTTGATGAAAGGTAATGTTGCGATCCAGCAAAGCGCTATGCCGTACCGCCATACGGGCGGCGCCGTAGCGCATAGCATTACGGACGCGCAGACGATGCCACGGCTCGGTACGGGTCTCGTACACCTTACCTTCCTTGGTCATCTCTAAACCAAACAGGATCACGTCAGCTTCGGGGTGCTCTTCAAATGCGGCAAGAACCTGCTCCGGCATATCTTCCCGATACACCATATCGTCATCCGCCATCAGCAGGATATCCCCGTCGGCAGCGGTCAGGGCGATGTTGCGGTTCAGTCCGACACCGCGGGTGGGGGTGGTGATCATCTTCACCTTGCCGTGGGCGGTGTCCTCACAGAGTATCTCCGCTCTGTCAGCCTGGTTAGCGATCACCGCGTCGCATCGGATATTCATTTGTTCGGCTATGGTGGTGTCCTGTCGCCCCATAGTGGCAACCAAAACCTGTAGCTTCATAGCAAATTACTCCTATCGGATGCTGCGGGTATGTATATCAAAGGTCATACCGTCACGGTAGCCTTGATACGCTTCGTAAGATCGTTCCGTATCCACCAGCAGAGCGTGTTGCTTACACACCCGCTCCTCCGGAGGCGGTAACGTCATATAGTCACCGTACAGTGCAGTCAGCATAGCATCGTAGTCTGCCGGGATGGGATACACCCCATCCTCAAACCGCCCCTCACTCCGTCGGGAGAACCATTCCCGCGGGTAAACGTTCTTTTGATAACTGCGGGCGGCGGCGAAAAAGCTGTGCACCCTCTTGCTGTCCCCCCTGCCCTTGACGGCCAACCGCCAAAACGGTTTTTGGGGTAACAGCCGACAGGCGGCCATATATAACTTCTTAACGGGGTTGTTGGTTTCATATCCTCGTTTATCCAACGCCTTGGCAATCACCACCTTGGAGGCCAGGAACTGTACCCGACGGCCGAGGGGGGTAGCGGCGGCGTTGTCGCAAGGGAAAATATCTATGTAAATTCCTTGATGGATCTCAGGATCCTTGGGGTGGAATTTTTCTAAACAAGTGGTGCCGTTGAGCCGCAGTTTGGAAAAGAACAGCGGCCAGTGCTCGGCAAATTCGCTCTGCAGGTAAAAGCGGTCGCTATCCAGCACCGCAGGTGCCTGGGCTAAAAAGCGGTCGTAGTCTGTCCGCAGCATCATCACGTCCAGGTCGTCGTCCCACGGGATAAATCCCTCGTGCCGCACCGCACCCAACAGGGTGCCCGCAAACAAAACGTAGGGGGTATCCAGTATCTTACACACCCGATCAAACTCGCCCAGCAAGGTCAACAGGGCCTGCTGATGCTCACGGCAGGATGTATTCGTTTTATCAATATGTGTCATATACACCCCACCCTCGGTTGTTTATTGTATATATTTCATCATCCCGCGCCACGCGTAAGAAAGGAAGTAACAGGCGCTTTTGCATACCGAAAAATGCAGATGATGCCGATAGATGCGCCAGCGGTTGCAGGACGCCTTTTTCTTATTGAAAGAGCGGGAATTCATTATCAGTCGCCAATCGGTCAGAATCTCGGTACAGCCCACGGCTTTATATCCATCCCGCAGAATATCCAACCACAGGCAGTAATCCTCGTGATAAAAATCGGTGACAAAGCGATACCTGCGCGCCACCTCCGCGGATAACAGCACCGTGGAGCAACCGATGACGTTTTCCTTCAGCAGGTCATTCAGAGCGATGTGCTCCGGCACCGTATACGGCTTTTTGCAGGGGTGTCCGTCGGCGTCCACAATGGCATACGCCGTATACACCAGCCCCGCCCGCTCACTTTCGGCCTTTTGCACCTGCATCGCCAGCTTATCGGGGTGCCACACATCGTCACTATCCAGAAAGGCCACGTAATCACCGGTGCTCATATCCAAGCCGCGGTTGCGGGTCACCGCCACACCGCTGTTTGTCTCGTTGCGGATCAACCGCACGCGGTCATCCTCCGTGGCCAATCGCTGGATCACGGCGGCGGTATCATCGGTGGAGCAATCGTCGATGACCAACAATTCCCACGCCGTGTAGGTCTGTGCCATCACCGAGCGTATCGCCTGTTCAATATAAGCGGCCGCGTTATAGGCCGGTAAGATCACCGATACTAACATAGGCCTTGCATCCTCCAAACCGTTACTTCGGTGCGCTTAACAATGACTCCGCCGAAACGGTATCCTCCGCTTCTGCAACACTGCTGAGGCATCTCATCGCCACGCACAAATACAGGGGTATCAAGAACAATTCATCAAAGAAAAGATAATCTAAGGCCATCCAGGGGCCGATGCATCCCAACAGCAGAATACTGTTTTTTGCCCAACCCAGTTTGTTGGCATGACCGTCTAACATAGTACGCACAAACAGTACTACCCAGACAATAAACACCACACTGCCCACCAAGCCGAACTGATACACCAACTGGATAAGGGTATTATGGGCCGCATGACCGTCCACCGTTACATCGCTGTATCCGTTACCGAAGATCAGCATCCATATATCATCACGGAAGGCATGCATATAATTGATCCACAGATCGGTCCGTCGGGTGGTAAAATCCGACAGGTTGACACCCTTATTCAAACGAGCCAGTGACAATCCCAACAAATCGGTGAACACCGACGAAGACAGCAAAAACAGAACAACAATGGTAAAGGTGAAAATTGTTAAAATCTTAGCAGAAATACGACCCTTTTGAAATAGCAGAGCCAAAAGCCAGCATATTAACAAGCACACGCTGACCAGCAGGAAAGATTTAGAAACGGACTGTAGTCCGAAGTAATATAGCAGCACCGCCATAATGCCCAGTAGGAATCGCTTAAGCTGTTCCAATTGGCCCAACAGCAATACCAGTACGCCGCCCAACGCCGCCGTAACGTGAGCCGTATATGCGTTTGGGTCATTGTAATAACCGGCGCGTCGTTCGATACCCATCTCATCGATTACGTTGATATATCGCGCGATAGAACTCGAATCCGACAATATCTGCGATGTCAGAGCAGCGGTAATGATGCCCAATACAAAAAAGGTGGTTGCATAATAAAACCCGTCACTGTCACCCATCTCAGTGACACAAAACGGAACCAATAACAGAGAGATGACAAACAGTATATAGGTGTTTGAAAAACCGTATCCGTTGATAACCTTGACTACCGCAGTGAGAATCATCAGTATCAGCGCCGGCACGAAATGTGCGACATTCACATTGCGACTTCCTCTGATAACATAAACCATATACACAGCCAGCAATGAGATGGTAAAGAAGGAGATGGTGCCGGGGCGCATTTTCAATAATGGTGCAAAGGGAAGAAAAAACAAAAGCATCGGCACTGCTATGTTTTTGAGTGCCGCCCAGACCGCTATTCCCACAAAACAGATCAGACAAGGTATCAGTAACACTATACTACCTAACGCTTGCGCCGCCAGCAACCATATTGCCTCTACAAAGCAAAGGCAAAGGAACCAGGCCTTTACAGAAAGTTTCAACATAATCCAGGTATCCTCACTTCGCGCCCTCGTGGGTGAACACAACCGCAATCGTCTCAAACACGATCTTCATATCCAGCCACACAGAACGCTTTTTTATGTACTCCACGTCGTACAGGATCTTCTCCTGAGGCATTAAATAGTATCCGCCCCGTACCTGTGCCAGACCGGTGAGTCCGGGCTTAACCTTCAGTCTTTCACTGAAGCCGTGGATGTACTGCTCAAACCGCTCGTAGTACGCCTCCCGCTCGGGGCGGGGACCCACCACGCTCATATCGCCCTTCAGAATACACCATAACTGGGGCAGTTCATCCAAACGGGACTTACGCAGGAACCGTCCCACCTTTGTAATGCGAGGGTCGTCATCCCCCATAGACCAGCGGATGGCGTCCTGCTCGGCATCCATACGCATCGAGCGGAACTTGATAACATCGATTTTTTTACCGCCCAGCCCCAGACGCTCCTGATGATACAGCACCGTACCCTCGGAGGAGCACTTGACCCACAGGGCTATCGCCAGCATCGGCAGAGCCAGCAGCACAATGAATACCAATGCAAATACAATATCGAACGCACGCTTGAAACAGGCGTACAGGAACTTGGTCTTAACCTCGCCCAAGGACTCCACGTAATACTCCTCATCGCAGTCGCAAGGCAGGATCACTTCTTTTTGTTCCGTGCTTGATTGGGTTTCCATCGTTCCTCACATCCTTTCAATCCGTGTCGGTCATACGCGGTTATTCTGCTTTTTCATAAAAACAGTCGATCACTGTTTTGTCGATAGACTTCTCGTCGGGGTAGAACTCCATATGCTCTTCTCCGGCAACCGTTTTACCCTCAAGGCTGTACACGTCTGCCAGCCGATGCTCGGCAAATTGAGATAGAATACTCTCCAGCTTGTTGCCGGAGCAATCCGACACCAAATAGTCGGTCATAGCCAGCGCTGCATTGGATACAAACGTATCATCGGTCTGCATACACTGCTCGGCACGACGATACCACGCCTCCAGATACTGCCTCTGTCGCTTCATACGCTGATTGTTGGTGGGGTCATCCAAGCCGTAGCGGGACCGCACGTAGGTCAGCGCCTGGTCTCCGTTCAGGGTCACAGTCTGTCCCTGAACCAGTGTGGCATCCACCTGAGAGAAATCGTTGAGCACCTCTACGGTGACGCCGCCCACCATATCGTTGATCACCGGAACGGCATCCATCGTCACCGATACGTAGTGATCGATCCCCACGCCCAGCAGAGCAGACACGGCGTTGGCCGTATTGCGGCAGCTCACCTCGCGGCCGTTGCCGTAGGTGTGGGCCAGCGCGATCTGACCGGTCACAGTACCCACAGGGTCTCCGGCCACGCCCAGCACATTCATTTCCACCATGGTATCACGGTCGATATGAATGGCCTTATAGCTGCCGTCCTCTTTATCCGTCACCAACAGCAGCAAAAAGTCTGCTCTTTTATCGTTGGTGAATCCATCATCGGTGTCCATTGCTCCATCCGTATCCAGACCCAACAACAACAGCGTTTCCACACGGCTCTTTAACGTGTACTTCTCGCCGTTAAAGGTACGCACGGTATCCAATGTATTCGGCTGACCCGAAAACCCGCTGTGCCGCTGCTCCCAAAAATGCAACACCAGCAACGCAATGGACAGCACCAGCACAATGGCAAAGAAAGCGGCCGCTATCTTCAGCGCGGTGCGCCGCGTTTCATAATGTCGGTTCATACGTTAGTCACCCTCTTCTTCATCGGATGGGATTATTTCTTAGCCGTAGAATCGTAATTGCCGTAGGTCTTATAGTAACGATAGTAACGCTTGTAACGGTACTTGCTGTAATAGCCCTTGCCCTCTTTGGTCTCGTTCATCACGCAGCCCAACACCTTAACGTTGGACAGTCGCAACTGACGGATACAGTTCTCCAGCTCTTTTTTCTCGGTGTAGTCCTCGCGGATCACCACGATGATACCGTCGATGTACTGGGAGATAGCCAACGCGTCGGATACGATATTGATGGGGGGCAGGTCTACCACAATGTAATCGTAGTGGTCGGAAAGTGCCTGCAAGGTCGCCTCCATCCGCTTGGAGCCCAGCAGCTCAGAGGGGTTGGGGGGCAGCACGCCGGAGGGCATAATATACCAGGTATCCAGATGCTTGGTGCGGAACTGCTCCAGGTCCACATCGTCGCCCTTCAACATGTCGGTAAGACCGGGGGTGCTCTTGATCTTCATCTTTTTGGCCACCGAGGGGATACGCAGGTCGCCGTCCAGCAGGATGACCCGATTACCGCTCTCTGCCAACACGTAGGACAGGTTAACGGCGGTGGTACTCTTGCCCTCGCCGCGGACCGAACTGGATACGCCGATGATCTTGCACCCCTTACTCTCGGGGAGCAGGAAGGACAGATTGGTTCTCAGCAGCTTGTACTGCTCCACGGCGGTAAACTCCAGATTCTTGTGCAGGGTCTTCTGATCGTCCGTGGGAGGCATAAGGTGACTGCGACGCGCCTTATCACGCTTACCTAGAATATTCTTCTCAATTCTCTTGATGTCGATCATTTGTTGGTCGCTCCTTTCCCGCTCGAACGACTGCTCGAATAGCTGTAGCTGCTGTATTTCTTACCGCCGGTGGCAGTCAGACTGGGCACCTTGGCCAGAATGGGATAATCGTAAGCACGGATGACGTACTCCTCGTCGTGGACCGTGTTATCCATCAGGGCAATGATGATCAGCACCATTACGGACAGCAGAGCGCCCAGCAAGAATCCTACTGCCGTATAGACGGCAACGCTGGGAGCCACCTTTTCGGTCTCAGCGACGGCGGAATCCACCACCTCCATGGTAGCACCCTCTACGATCTCAGCCACCCGTTGCGGAAGCACCTTGGCGATACCGTTGGCGATCATCTGCGCCTCGTAGGGGTTGCCACAGGTAACGGTAACTTGCATAACCTCGGTCTCGTTGACCGGGCCGGACTCGATCATATCGTAGATGTCTTCCCAAGTATAGTCGGTATTGATCTCATTGATCAGTCGCTCCAGCGTGGTGCGGTTCTTCAGCAGCACTGTATAGGTCTTAGCCAAGCTCTGGGCCGCCGTCAGCTCAGAGGAGCTGATACTGAAACCCAGATCGCCTACGCTGAAGGAACTGTTATTCACATACAGCATAATGGAAGACGAGTAACTGGGCGGAATCACAAAGGCCGCCATAGAGAAGCCGATGGCGGTGGTCAGAAAACTGACGAATGCCACCACCCAGATCCTCTGCCAGATCACCTTGACGATGTGCGCTAAATCAATGACGTAATAATCTCTTGTGTTTTTTTCGTTTTTGTCCATTTCGATGCTCCTTCGCAATATCACGTTGCGGATAAATGTTGTCGGTGACCGTCTTATTTCGCGGAAACACGACACTTAGCCACCATACCAGTACACGGTATTATACCACCGCTGACATCATTTTTCAAGCGTTTTATTATAAATTTATTTATTTATATAGAGAAAGGGCCGAAAAAGGCCCTCTTCTTAGGCAGGATTCACACACCCTTTTCCGCAGTTTTGCTTTTTTGGGTTGCAAAGCGTTTCTTTGCGTGGTAGAATGGTAAAAAAAGTAAAAAGGTGGGGTAGCAGATGCAATCCATCAAAAATATATACAAGATCGGTTACGGCCCTTCCAGTTCCCACACTATGGGGCCCTCCTATGCGGCTTTGGATTTCATCGGTCGTTACCCCGATGCCGACCACGTGCAGGTGACCCTCTACGGCTCTTTGGCCAAAACCGGTCGGGGCCACGGCACTGACCGTGCGGTGCTGGACACGCTGGGTGATATCCCCACCGAGGTGGTTTGGGACACCGCTTCTCCCACCCCTGTGCATCCCAACACCATTGATTTCATTGCCTATCGCAACGATGCGGAATTAGGCCGGATGCGGTATTATTCCATCGGCGGCGGCGAGATCCGCACCGACGGACAAGCCTCCGATGCAGCCGCCGACGTATACGCCGAAAACACGTTTGGCGCCATCGCCGCCCTGTGCAAAGCAGAAAACATCCGCCTGTCCGATTACGTATTCTCCAGCGAGCCGGGCATCGAAACCTATCTCGCTCAGGTGTGGCACACCATGCAGAACGCCATCCGCGAGGGCCTGTCCAAGACCGGCACCCTCCCCGGCGGCATCGACGTAGAACGCAAGGCGCAGTTCCTGTACAACCAAAAGCATATCGACGAAAGTCCCCAGACCCGTGAAAACCGTCTGGTGTGTGCTTACGCCTTTGCGGTCAGCGAGCAAAATGCCGACTGCGGCATCATCGTCACCGCTCCTACCTGCGGCTCCTGCGGCATCGTACCTGCGGTGCTCAAGTATATGCAGGATAAAAACGGTTTCTCCGACCGTGACATCCTCCGCGCCTTGGCGGTGGCGGGTCTGGTGGGCAATATCGTAGCCACCAACGCCTCCATCAGCGGTGCCGAGTGCGGCTGTCAGGCCGAGGTAGGCACCGCCTGCAGTATGGCGGCGGCGGCCCTGTGCGAGTTGTTCGAGATGGGCATCGACCAGATCGAATACGCCGCCGAGGTGGCAATGGAGCATCATTTAGGCCTTACCTGCGACCCCGTGTGCGGCTTGGTGCAGATTCCCTGCATCGAGCGTAACGCCGTGGCGGCGATGCGGGCCATCAACGCCCTCAGTCTGGCCAATTTCCTCTACGGTAGCCGTAAGGTTTCCTTTGACTGCGTGGTAGAAACCATGTATCAGACCGGCCGCGACCTGTCCCACCTGTACCGTGAGACCTCGGAGGGTGGTCTGGCCAAGCTGTACTCCCGCGACTGATTCCCCTAGGGTAGAGTGACAAATCCGAACACCGTTTTGAAAGAGGGATTTGCCGCTCTACCCTACCCTATTGTTTTATTTTGCAGAAATGGAGTCCCCTTTTTATGGATAAACGAAAAGGTATACTCAATATTGCCGTGTCCGTCATGTTCCACGTCCTAACGATGGTCACCGCCATACTGGTCAAGCGTATCCTCATTCAATCCTGCGGCAACGATATCAACGGCCTGAACGCCCTGTATCTCAGCATCGTGGGCTTTCTGTCCATTGCCGAATTGGGTGTTGGCAGCGCCATATCCTACTGTATGTACAAGCCCATCGTGGAGGGAAATATTGCCTACACCTCCGCCCTGTACCGCCTGTTTCAGCGGGTGTATCTGGGTATCGGCGGCGTCATTTGGGTGGCCGGTCTGGGTCTGACCCCCTTCATCAATCATTTTGCCAAGGATTATCAGCAGATCAATGTAGACCTGCACTTCACCTTTATGCTGATGCTACTGTCGGTGGTCATCACCTACTGGTACGGACCGAAAATATCCCTCATTAACGCCCATAAGAACAACTATATATCCACCACCATCACCTCCTGCGGCACCCTCCTGCAATCCCTGCTGCAGATCATCGTACTGTTGGTCACGGAATCTTTTGTGTGGTATTTGGTATGCCGCATTCTGTCCTCTCTGTGTCAGGGCATCGTAGCCAATGTCATCACCCGCCGTAAATACGGGGACATACTGACCTGCAAGCAGAGCTTGGATATTTTGGACAAGGTGGAGATCGTTAAAAATATCAAAGCGATGTTTATGCACAAGATCGGCACCCTGCTGGTCAACACCGCCGATAACATCGTCATCTCGGTGTTTATCGGTGTCAATGCCTTGGGTTCCTATTCCAACTATAACACCATTCTGATATCGGTCACCAACCTGACTGCGTTGGTGTTTACCTCACTGACCTCGGTATTCGGCCACTTGTACGTAAAGGCGGGAAAAGAGACCACCCATCGCTACAGCAAACTGTTTCACATCATAAACTTTGCCCTCGGCACCGTCATTTATCTGGGCTTCTACGCCATTATCAACAATTTGGTAGCTATCCTGTTCTCCCCCGACCTGCTGATGGACCGAACCATCGTGTTTATCATTACCTTCAACGCTTTTGTACAGTTTATGCGTAAGAGCGTGCTGGCCTTCCGCGAAGCCACCGGCACTTTCTATTATGACCGCTGGAAACCCGCCATTGAGGGCGTGGTTAATGTAATTCTGTCGGTGCTGTTCGTACAGTGGATGGGCATCAGCGGCGTTATCATCGCCACCGTTATTACCAGCCTTCTTATTTGCCATATCATTGAGCCCTATGTGCTGTATAAACACGCTTTTTTCACCACCCCATCCAAGTATTATCTTGCCAATTATGGTATGATCGGCCTGTTTTTCGTGGCTCTGACCGTGTTGGACACCTGTATGCAAAATACCGGTAACCAATGGACTACCCTTTTGGTCAATGGCAGCATATCCGTTGGCATATCGCTGGGTATATGGCTGTTGACGCTGGTGTGCAGTAAAACGGCGCGGCAGTTTATTCAGCAGAAACTGAAAGGACGCAGTTGATATGGATCCATTAATCAGTGTGATCATTCCCATCTACAACGTAGAACAATATCTGCCCCGTTGTCTGGATTCCATCCTCGGTCAGACCTATACCAATTTGGAAATCATTCTTGTGGACGACGGCTCACCGGATAATTGCGGTGCCATCTGTGATGCTTACGCCGAAAAGGACAGCCGCATCCGTGTAGTGCATCAACAAAACGCCGGCGTCGGACATGCCCGTAATGTAGGCTTGGCTCACTGCACCGGCGATTATATCACCTTTTTGGATCCGGATGATTATATGTACCCCGACTCCATTCAACAGTTATATGACCGCGCCCGCTCCGATAACAGTGATATGGTTATCGGCAACTGCATCCGCACGTACGCAGACGGTACCCAAAGTGACCCGTGTTTCACTATGGATGATGCCGTTTATACCCGTGAAGAGGTTCTGGACCGTCTCACAGGATTCACCGCAATGCCTGTGATGTCTTGTAACAGACTGTTGACCCGCCACTGTATGGAAGGGGTAACTTACCCTGAAGTTCGTATCGGTGAGGACACTATGGTGTTCCCTCAAATGCTGGATCGTAGCACCCGCATTTCTACGGTCAGCGCTCCGACGTATGCGTATTTCCAGCGCGAAGACAGTCTGATGCGTTCAGAAAAAAGCGAACAAGCCAAATCAGAGGATCTTTATGCTCTTCTGTACATTGCCCGCTATCTGTGGGACAACCATCGCTATGATTGTGCCGCCAACTGGTACACCGCCGCCATCAAAAACGGATTGACCATCCGCAGCCGTCGGAATCGGCTGGCAAAATTTCAACAGACTTTTGACCGCCATAGTCGTGCGGAACTACTAAAACGGATGGACCTCAAAGGAAGGATGGCGTGGCTGTGTCTGCATCTTCCCTTGATGGATCGTCTGCTGCGTCGTCTGTTGTCCAAAAAAGCTAAGAAGGCTTGCCCGATTCGGTCAAGCCTTCTTTATCCGACACTTTTACACCAAAAAAGCACAACGAAAGATGTGGGGATTGTCCTATGCCGATAAAACTTGCATTTATATTTCCCGTGCGTTATAATGTACGATGTAAAATACGATAGATTTGTAAGGGTGAATAGCAATGTCCTCTACGTTGTTTGTTCATCTTTTGTGCTATGAAAGGTGGGAATTTATATGGCCGCCAACGTTTGCGATTACTTCTCGAAAAAGAAGACAACGGTAACCTTTGTGCTTTCTCTTTTTGTGTTTTTCATTCATTTTTGTGCTTTTTCCGCATTTTCAGATACAGGCGTTCTTCTCCAAAGTACATTTGATTGGCTGCTCGCTATGACGCATGTTGCGGTACCGCTTTTTTTCGTCATTTCCGCCGTTATGTTTTACCGCAACTATACTCTTGCATCAACACTAAGGAAATGGAAAAACAGGGTTTTTAGCTTGTGTATTCCTTATTGTTGCTGGAATACTGTTTGGCTTATTCTCGCCCTTGTCGGATATTACACGCCGCTGGGAGCGTTTACCGGCGGAGTAAAGGCTGCTTTTTCAATAGAAGCCGTATTGCGCGGCATTTTTTTGCATGAGTATTTTCTCCCGTTTTGGTTTATGCTGCAGCTTATCGTATTAACAGCACTGTGCCCAATTATTTACCTGCTTTTGAAAAACAAGTGGATCGGAATCGTTACAATAGTTGCCGTTTATGTTTTTTACTGCCTGAGTGTTCGATTAAACGCGGCTGTTTCCGATTACATTGGTATGAGTGTTTTTTATTTATTGGGAGCTTGGGTCGGTATCCATCATTATAGCTTGTTTGAGTCTCGAAAAAGCAAAAAAAACGCCGCTTTTGGCGCTTTGGCATATGTTCTTTGCTGTGTATATTTTGGCATAAATTCGGTATTGCCCCAGTGGTTCCCCACGGAACAAATCAACCTGATAGTAAAAGTAGTTTCATGTACCGGCTTCTGGGTGTTTTTTGATTGTTTCGAAATGCGTCATTGTCCCAAATTTATGCAAGAGAGTTTTCTCATTTATGCTATGCACTCTCTCGTCGGTGCGGTATTAACAAAGGTTTTCTATATGATCTTGCCGCCCGCTCCGTTCCGTTTGGCACTGGTGGCTGTATTGGCATTCCCTTTGACCATCGTGATCATTTGCACTTCAGCGATGTTTATGGGTAAGTATATGCCGCGGGTAAAGCGGATCCTTGCAGGAAAATAACGATATCTCGGCAAAAAAGAGGTTGTTTCGATCGAAACAACCTCTTTTTCTAAGAGAAAACCGATACACAACCCCGCAAATCATGCTCGCCACGGTGCCATATATTATGACCGACATGCCAATTTTAAACATCATCACGCCGGTGCCTAAGGTGCACCTATATGCTTGCGTCACATAAGAGTCCACTTATTTTTTATTTTTTTGAAAAATCATATTGTTTTCTTCCTGAATTTGTGGTTTAATATTAAAAAACATAACTGCCACCGGGTAGTGAAATGCATTAGCATTCGTCAACACATCGTTAGGTCTTAGAAGATGTGTTCGCGAGTGCTTATTTTTTTGGAGGTCCGCATGAAAACAATACGCAACTATTTTTCTAAAACCGAACTTGTATTGTGGTCAATATCTGTTCTTTTTATTGTGATATCTTTCTGTATTTTTGACCGAGAAAGCTATTTGACATTGGCTGCATCTCTTATTGGTGTAACTTCACTCATATTCAGTGCCAAGGGAAATCCTATCGGTCAAGCACTTATGATCGTTTTCAGTCTGTTATATGGTATTATTTCGTTTACTTTTGCTTATTACGGCGAAATGATCACCTATCTTGGAATGACTATGCCGATGGCATTGTTCTCCTTGATTTCTTGGCTTAGAAATCCATATAAAGAAAACAAAGCTGAGGTTAGGGTTAACAGCATCAGCAAGAAAGAGCAAATTCTGATGTGGATACTGGCTATTGTCGTAACAACGGTATTTTTCTATATACTGAACTACTTCCATACAGCAAATATCGTGCCCAGTACACTATCCGTAACAACAAGCTTTCTTGCCGTATACTTGACATTTCGTAGGTGTCCAACCTTCACATTGGCATATGCCGCCAACGATATAGTGCTGATAGTGTTGTGGATAATAGCAAGTATTTCTGATGTGAAATATATCTCCGTTGTTGTTTGCTTTATCGCCTTTTTGGTTAATGACATTTACGGCTATATCAGTTGGCAAAGGATGAAGCGTCGACAAACAGCATAATACTATAACAGCGGCAAAGAGTTGGTAGTCTCTCTGCCGCTATTTTCTTTAGGAAATTGATTTTTCTAAATCGCCTGCATCAACCAATAGATAAGACCGTAAACCACACTGGCAACAGTGCCGAACACGATGACCGGTCCTGCTATTGTAAACATTTTAGCACCAACGCCCAAAACAAAACCCTCACTCTTAAACTCGATAGCGGGGCTGACCACCGCATTGGCAAAGCCGGTAATGGGCACCAGCGTACCTGCCCCGGCGCGCTTGGCGATATTATCAAACACCTGCGCCACCGTCAGCGCCGCCGCCAGCAAAATCAACGTGCCGGAGGCCAGCATCCGTGCCATCTTCTCCTCCATCCCCGTCATGGCGATGAGCTGATACGCCATCTCCCCCAAGCCGCACAAAAGACCACCCACTCCAAACGCCCACAGACAGTTTTTCAGCACCGGCGACCCGGGGGCGGCCTTTTTCACCATCTTATCGTACTGCTGTTTGTCCATCACCATCACTCCTCGGCGGTAGTATAACCAAAAAACGCCTGCAACATACCGTTGCAGGCGTTTTTTACTTAAAATTTCACGTACACGGTGCGGATCTGCCACCCGCCCATG
>JAZNUN010000069.1:0-2041 GCA_045592345.1 Acutalibacteraceae bacterium
TGGACGCCTGCCCCAAAAAGATCCTGCAGCTGGCCCAGGACAAGATCAACAAAAAGGGTCATCACCCCGCCGAGCTGACCGATGAGGCAGCCTGCGTGGGCTGCGCCTCCTGCGCGATGATGTGCCCCGACTGCGTGATCACGGTAGAAAGATGAGGTGACGGATATGGCAGAGAAAGTATTGATGAAGGGCAACGAGGCCATCGCCGAGGCGGCGATCTGCGCCGGTTGCCGCCACTATTTCGGTTATCCCATCACGCCTCAGACCGAAATTGCCGCCTATATGGCCAAGAAGATGCCGAAGATCGGCGGATGCTTCCTGCAGGCGGAGAGTGAGGTTGCCGCTATCAATATGGTGTACGGCGTCGCCGCCACCGGTAAGCGGGTGATGACCTCCTCCTCCAGCCCCGGAATTTCGCTGAAAGCGGAGGGTCTGTCCTATATGGCGGGCGCCGACCTGCCTGCCCTGGTAGTCAACGTCCAGCGCGGCGGTCCCGGCTTGGGCGGCATCCAGCCCAGCCAGTCCGACTATTTCCAGGCTACCCGCGGCGGCGGTCACGGCGACTATCGTATGATCGTCCTCGCCCCCGCGTCGGTGCAGGAGATGGCTTCTTTGACTGTAAAGGGTTTTGACTTGGCAGACAAATACCGTATGACCGCTATGATTCTGGCGGACGGTACGATGGGTCAGATGATGGAGCCTGTGAGTCTGGATTTCCCCGCCCCTCAGGTGGTGGAGAAGCCCTGGGCCACCAACGGCACCGATATGAAGCGGGAGCATAACGTGGTCAACTCCCTCTTCCTGCAGCCCGATGCGCTGGAGAAGACCAACTTTGAGCGGTATGAGCGGTACGCCTATATTGAGCAGAACGAGGCGATGTATGAGGAGTATCTGATGGAGGACGCGGAGATCTGTGTCACCGCCTTCGGTATCGCCTCCCGCGTGGCCAAGAACGCTATCAACGAGGCCCGTAAAATGGGTATTAAGGTGGGTATGATCCGTCCCATCACCCTGTGGCCCTTCCCTGTGGCCCCCTTTAAGGCCGCCGCGGATAAAGTTAAGAGTTTTATTTCGGTGGAGCTGTCCATGGGTCAGATGATCGAGGACATCCGCTTAGCCACCGAATGTAAAAAGCCGGTTGCCTTGTGCAACCGTGCCGGCGGTATCATCCCCTCTCCCGAAGAGGTGCTGGCCGCCATCGTGAAAGCCAGTGAGAACGGAGGTGACCTCTAATGGCTGTTGTATTTGAAAAACCCCACGCCCTGTGCGACGTGCCCCTGCACTATTGCCCCGGCTGTACCCACGGCATCATCCACCGTCTGGTGGCGGAGGTCATCGACGAACTGGGCATTGAGGGACGCACCATCGGTGTGGCTCCCGTGGGTTGCTCGGTTATGGCCTACGACTATTTCAACTGCGATATGATCGAGGCCGCCCACGGTCGCGCTCCCGCTGTCGCCACCGGCGTCAAGCGGTCCGATCCCGAGAAGAACATCGTCTTTACCTATCAGGGTGACGGCGATTTAGCCTCTATCGGTATGGCGGAGACGGTGCACGCCGCCGCCCGCAACGAGAACATCACCATCATTTTCGTCAATAACGCCATCTACGGTATGACCGGCGGTCAGATGGCTCCCACCTCCCTGCCCGGCCAGGTCACCCAGACCTCTCCCTACGGCCGTGATGTGAACCACTGCGGCTGGCCCATCAAGGTCTGTGAGTTGCTCTCCACTTTGGAAGGCCCCGAGTACATCGCCCGTGTGGCCGTGAACAATGTTAAGAATGTCAAAAATGCCAAGAAGGCCATCAAGAAGGCATTTGAAAACCAGATTGCCGGCAAGGGCTTCAGCCTGGTTGAAGTTGTCTCCGCCTGTCCCACCAACTGGGGCATGACTCCCCAGAAGGCTTTGGAGTGGGTGGAAAGTGATATGCTGCCCTACTACCCCATCGGTGTTTACAAGGACAGAACCGCAGCAAAGGAGGACAAGTAATATGAAGACGACCCAGATCCTCTTTGCCGGTTTCGGCGGACAGGGCATCC
>JAZNUN010000070.1:0-16282 GCA_045592345.1 Acutalibacteraceae bacterium
ATTAACAGTCATGCGCTCTACCGACTGAGCTAAGGAGCAATATGCGACCTTCGCTATTGCAAAGGTCTTTTGTGTTGGCGTCTACCTATCTTACCGGGCCGCTTCCAGCCAAGTATTGTCGGCACGAGTGAGCTTAACTGCTGTGTTCGGGATGGGAACAGGTGTACCCTCACCGTCATCAACACCAACTAATTGTTCCGCGCACCCAAATGTGGGCGCCGAAGTGGTGACCCGTAGCGGATTCGAACCGCTGTTGCCGGCGTGAGAGGCCGGAGTCTTAGGCCACTTGACCAACGGGCCATATAATGGTGCACCTCCAGGGACTCGAACCCTGGACACCCTGATTAAGAGTCAGGTGCTCTACCAACTGAGCTAGAGGTGCCTGTCACTACGGCTTTCGCAAACCGCTTGACTATAATACACTATGGTTTCCCATTTGTCAATACCCAAATTCAATTTTTTGCAAAAATTTTTAGCGGAATAATTGCAGGAAACTTTCTATCCATTCTAACACCTTAAAACGCAGAATATACGGCTCTCCCGCCGTGACGGGGGAGAGGGTATCCCGCGCCGTCGCACTGCCTACGCACATAGGCGGGTACACCACGCACCACCAGTTCTGTCCCTTTCCTGCGCCGAGGGTGATCCGCACCGCGTCGTACATCCCCGCGGGCAGGGTGGTGCTCCCGTATTGTCGGGTGGTGAAATACATCCGTGTAAATTCCACTGCCACCGGGTCGTCACACCCTGCCTGCTGCAGGGTGTTCCGCGCCACCGCTTCCAACTGCGGCAGAGCCGCCCGAGCTTGTTCCCGTGCCGCGGCGGGGTTATCCGCCGTCCAGTCCGCGGCGGCGGCGGTCACCGCGTCCCGCACCTGCAGTTTCAGTGTTTGGTCGGCGGTGGAGTCGGAGTTAGCAAGGATGTGCAGCCGCACCACCTCCTGCCGCACCCCCGCCGCCTGTCCGTATATCCCGCCCACCGACACCAGCAGGCACAATATCAGTCCTCCGCACACCGCTTTAATGATTTTTTGCTTGTGTAACCACATAAAAAACCGCCCTTTCTTGTTCTGTCACGAACAATATGGGCGGTTTTTCTATGATTTATTCACATAACACCACCGCAGGGATAGCAAATAAAGGCGGTGGGATAGTCTTTTTGCAGTTCCTTTAGACAGGTCTCGGCGGCATCCTCGTCCTCAAAGATGGCGAACACACAGCTGCCGGAGCCGGTCATCTGACTGCACAGAGGGTTGAATGCGTCCATCCGACGACGGATGTCAGCCACACCCTCTAATTGAGTGGCGGATTCAAACACGTTGATGGCTTGTGCACACACGCCTTTCAGATCGCCGGCTTCCAACGCCGCAATGGCGGCGGCGTTATCGGGGCGGGCAAGGATTTCCGCGTTGTCCACGGCGGCGTAGGCCTCCTTGGTGGAGATGCCCTCGGCAGGCTGGGCCACCACGATGGTGCAATCGGGCAGTGCGGGCAGAGGCTGTATCCCCTCGCCGATGCCGGTGACGTAGGCGGTGCCGCCCACGATGCAGAAGGGCACGTCCGCGCCCACCGTCAGACCGATCTCGCATAGTTGCCCGGTGGTCAGGTTGGTCTTAAACAGTTTGTTCAGCGCCACCAACACGGCGGCGGCATCGGACGAGCCGCCGCCCATACCCGCCTGTTGGGGGATATGCTTATGCAGGGTCAGATGCACACCCTTTTTTAGGTCGGTATAGGCAAAGAAAGCCTTCGCAGCCTTGTAGGCGGTGTTTTTCTCCACGGGGCAGTTGCAATCGGGAGCATGTAGCGTGATCTGCCGTCTTAGCCGTTTCCGTGCCACCACCACGTCGCACATATCCACCGACTGGAAGATGCTTTCCAGCAGGTGATAGCCGTCGGGGCGGGTGCCCACGATGTCCAGGGTCAGATTGATCTTCGCGGGGGCAATAGCCGTGGTTATGAACATAGGTTATTCTCCTCCAGGAACTCACCGATGCGGCGCAGTGCCTCGGTGATATGTTTGAGGGAATAGCAGTAGGAGATGCGGATAAATCCCTCGCCTGAATCGCCGAAGGCGTTGCCGGGCACCACCGCCACGTGCTTTTCCTCCAGCAGACGGCGGCAAAACTCCTCGGAGGTCATACCCGTGGCCTGGATGGAGGGGAAGACGTAGAAGGCACCCTCCGGCTCAAAGCAGGTCAGCCCCAATTTATTCAGCTCATCCACGATATAGCGGCGGCGCATATCGTACTCTTCCCGCATCTGTGCCACGTCGCTGTCGCCGTTGTCCATCGCCTCGATGGCGGCGTACTGGGCGGTGGTGGGGGCGCACATAATGGCGTACTGGTGCAGCTTGGTCAGCATGGCCATCAGCGGCTGCGGGCCACAGGCATAGCCCAGACGCCAGCCGGTCATAGCATAGGCCTTGGAGAAACCGGACACCAGAATGGTACGCTCCTGCATCCCGTCGATGGCGGCAAAGCTGATATGCTCCCGCCCGTAGGTCAGTTCGCCGTAGATCTCATCCGACAGCACCACGATGTCGGTGCCGCGGAGCACCTCAGCCAGTGCCTCCAGCTCCTCACGGGGCATAATGGCGCCGGTGGGATTGTTGGGGAAGGGGAGCACCAAGAGCTTGGTCTTGTCGGTGATGGCGGCAGCCACGGTGTCGGCCCGCAGGCGGAATTTATCCTCCGCGCGGGTCACCAGCGGGACGGGCACGCCCCCCGCCATACGGGTTAAGGGGTCGTAGCACACAAAACTGGGCTCGGGGATCAGCACCTCGTCACCGGGGGTGATGAGGGCGCGGAAACACAGGTCGATGGCCTCGCTGCCGCCAACCGTAACCAAAATCTCGTTTTTCGGATCATATTCCAGACCAAAACGGCGGTTCAGATACCCGCCGATGGCCTCGCGCAGCTTTAACAGACCCGCGTTGGGGCTGTACCAGGTGCGTCCTTTTTCCAGTGTTTTCACGCCCTCCTGGCGGATGTGCCAGGGGGTAGAAAAATCCGGCTCGCCCACTGACAGGGAGATGACCTCCTCCATCTCGGCGGCGATATCAAAGAATTTTCGGATGCCGGAGGGTTTCATATCCGCCAGCGTCCGATTTACCAGCTTGTCGTAGTTCATATATTGCCTCTCTCGTCCTTTTCCTCATCGGAGAACAGGACACCGCGCTCCTTATATTTCTTCAGTACAAAATGGGTGGCGGTGCCCAGCACGCCGTCCAGAGAGGACAGCCGCTTGGCTACGAACATCGCCACGTCTTTAAAAGAGCGGCCGTTGACGGTGACCATCAGGTCGTGGCCGCCGCTCATCAGGGACAGCCCCTCTACCTCGTCCATAGCCATAATGGTCTTGGCGATGCCGTCAAAGCCCTCGTCTTTGCTGGGAGCAATGTTCAGTTCAATAATGGCGGTAACCACCTCTTCGCCGGTCTTTTCCCAGTCGATGAGGGGCTTGTAGCCGCGCACCACGCCCTCCTGTTCCAGTTTAGTGATGGCGGCGTTTACCTCCGCCTCGGTGCTGTTCAGCATAACGGCCATCTGTTCGCCGCTCAGACGGGCATTTTCGCTCAGTAATTTCAGCAACTTATCCATGATGATTCCTCCTAACGCGGTATCGTTGTTTTCAGTATACATAATTTGTCTGTATCGGTCAAGAAGGCTTGACTTTCTTCTCCACCTTATGACGGGTGCCGTCGGGGTCCACCACCACGGTATTTTCCAGTTGGGCGGTCAGACTGGCGCGGAACCCCGCGATGTATTCTGCCCGCAGGGCGGCCTGCTCCTCTATTTCGGCGGGGGTCAACCCCTCGGCCTTTTTCTTGCGGGCCAACTCGTTGATGCGGTCGATTTTGGATTGTTCCATACGTATTCCTTTCTTTATTCGGCGTCGGTGCCGCTCTCCAACAGGGCGGTGGCTTCGCCGTCGGACAGGCTGGTGACGCCCGCCAGTTTGCGCTGGATCTGACGGGTACGGACACCCACCAGCTTGTCCAGCTCGTTGCCGGCCTGTTCCAGACGTTGCTGGGCGGCCTCCACCACGTTGCCGAACTTGTCGAACTCGGTCTTGACCGCCCCCAGCAGTTTCCACACCTCGCCGGAGCGCTTCTGGATAGCCAGGGTGCGGAATCCCATCTGCAGACTGTTCAGCAGAGCCGCCATAGTGGTGGGACCTGCGATGTTGATGTGGTATTCGTTCTGCAGGGTTTCGATCATACCGCGGCGCACCACCTCGGCGTACAGACCTTCGATAGGCAGGAACATAATACCGAAGTCGGTGGTGTGTGGCGGCGCCACGTACTTTTCGCGGATATCCTTGGCAAAGGCGCGGATGCGGTGCTCCAGCACGTTGCCTGCCGCCTTCACCGCGTCGGGGTCGGCGGTATCATAGGCATCCAGCAGCTGCTCATAGGCATCCACGGGGAATTTCGCGTCGATGGGCAACCACACGGTATCCTCGTCGGCACCGGGCAGTTTCACCGCATACTCCACGTAATGAGTGGTATTGGGGCGGGTCTTCACGTTGGCCTCGTACTGCTCGGGGGCAAGAATCTGCTCCAAAATGGCTCCCAACTGCACCTCGCCCAGTACACCGCGGGTCTTCACGTTGGACAGCACCTTTTTCAGGTCGCCCACGCCGCTGGCCAGGGTCTTCATCTCGCCCAGACCCGCATACACCTGCTCCAGTCGCTCGTTGACCAGTTGGAAGGACTGGGTAATGCGGTCGTTCAGGGTCTTTTGCAGTTTCTCGTCCACCGTTTGCCGCATCTGCTCCAGTTGACGGTTATTCTCTTCGCGGATACCGCCCAGCTGGGTAGTCATAGCCTTACGGATGCTTTCTAAGTTCTCGTTGACGGCGGTGTTGGCGGCGCTTTGGGCGGTGAGCAATACCTGGCTCATATTCTGCACGCTCTGTTGGATGGCCTCGTTGGACTCCTTGCGGCTGGCCCGTTGTTCCTCCAGTATATCTCGCTGCATTTTATCCAGCCGCTGTTCCAATCGGCGGACATCCTCGTTGCTTTTTTGTCGTTTCAGCAGGACTGCCAGTAGGCAGATCGCCGCCGTCAGCAGGACCAGGGCGGCAACGGCAAAATAATACATTTCCTGAGGCATCGTTTTATCTCCTTAGATCGTATCGTCGTCGTCATTGTTGGCACCGCGGCTGTTCACCCGATGATTAAAATGACGCATTTCCTTTTCGTTATACTGGCGGGGCAGGGCACGGTCGGGCTTGTCCGCTTTCTCCTCCGGTTGGGGCAGGGTGTCCACAAACACCGGCTCCTCCACAGGCTCGTCCCCCTCCGCCGTGGGCTCGTCCTCCTCCACGTCCAGATTCAGATCGCGGCGGGCCTTTTTATCCGCGCCGGGGTTGGCGGCATAGTAGGGGTCGATGATCAGCCGCTTGATGGCGGGGAAAATACTGAACTGGATCAGCAGACTGCGTACACCCGGCACCACCGACACCAGTAGCACCAGCACGATGGTCAGCACAAAATAGTTCATCTTGGAGGCGGCGGACAGCAGCACCGCGCCGCCCAGCACACCGTACATAGCGGTGAGGATCACCGAGATCAGCAGGTTCACCGGCAGATTGGCGCCGGCAAACAGGAAGGCATTTTTGTAGATCTGCTTGATGGACAGCTTAAAGGTGATCATCAGGAAGGGGATGTAGTATTTCATCCACGTAAAGGTGATATAGCCCATCAGCGTAACGGCGATGATCACGTAATCCCACGTGGACAGGGTCATCGGGTCGGCGGTACTGCCCAACAGACCGGGAACCAGCCCTGTGGCGTAGTAGAACATATTGAAGAACAGCACGCCGGTCACCAAGGTATTGATGATA
Source organism: Acutalibacteraceae bacterium (assembly GCA_045592345.1). Taxonomy (GTDB): domain Bacteria; phylum Bacillota; class Clostridia; order Oscillospirales; family Acutalibacteraceae; genus UBA5905. The sequence goes on from JAZNUN010000070.1 coordinate 5,853, forward strand.
CCGATGGGCAGGGCAACCCGCCAGTTCTTCTTGATACTCTCAAAGAAATCTTCCCGCAGGAATGCGTGTTTTTCACGGCTGTAGTTGCGGGTGATGAAGGTCAGGCCCGCATCCGCCAGACCGCGGGTGAGGACGGGCAGATTTACCACCGCCCACAGCAGACCGGCAATGGTCACCTTCCATAGTTTGCGGCCCAGTATCTCAAAAAACACCACAAAGGGGCGTTTTTGCGGCCCGTTTTTAGCTACGCCGGGGCCTTCCTTGCCATAGTTGAACAGTCCGAATAATCCTGCCAAGAGAAGTCACTTCCTTTTTTGTCTACGGGGTGATGAGCACCCCTCGTATCAGTATATCCATCAGGCTGACGACCAAGGCCGCCGCCAAAAACAGCAAAAACCGTAAACAGTACAGCCGAAATTCACGTCGCGGGTCCTCTCCCTCGCCCCCCAACAGATGGCGGCACAGACCGACGGACATCCGCAGGCTTTGGGCCCCCGCCGCGGTGAGTATTATGGCGGTCAGCAAGCCCACCGGCATCACGGCGGCCGCAATGGCAACGCCGCTCCAGCCGCGGCTGTAATAGTAGGCCTCGGTCAAGCCGAGACCCAGTCCGTGGAACAGGGGCACCGCCAAAATAAAGGGTGCGCCGCACCCCCACAGACCGAACAGGAACAGCGCCGCCAACAACAGCACCGTGGAAAAACAGCTGTTCCCCAGCGCTTGCCACCAGCCGCCGCCCACGGGGGCGAGGGATAGCAGGTCGGCGGGGATGTTGCCGTGGGCGGCTGTATATATGGCCACCCCTGCCGCCGCACCCGTCACAAACAGACCCACAAAGGGGAACAGGCGACGGTTGTCGGCAATAAAATGCTTCATTTCCCGCTTGCGGCGGGTGGTTGTCCGTTTCATAGGCATCCCTCCGCCGTCAGTGTATGCGGTGGCGGGAGAAAATAGAACAAAGCGGAGCAAGTCTGCCCGTGGGTGGACCTGCTCCGCCGAGTGCTTTGGATTTAACGTCGCTTGCGGTTGACACCCAGCACGCCGCCGATAGCACCGGCTAAGGTCAGTGCCGCCAGCTTAATGGCGGCATAGCCGCCCTCCACCCCGCCGCGGCATAGGCCGCACAGCAGGATAATGAGAAACAGCATCACCCCGCAGACGCTCCCCATCAGCAGACCGCGGCTGCCCGCTGTGCGGGCGGCGGTAAAACCGCCGATCAATGCGCTGATCGCCGCGGCAACCACCGCGGTGGGGATGGCCACACCCAACGGCAGGTCCACCGATTGCAGCAGACAGGCCGCCGCCAACAGCAGAAGGGTACAGCACACCGCTTCGACGCACAGGCCGATGAGCAGGGGCCGCAGGATGGGTGGGGTTTGTGATGGCTTATTCATACGACAGGCCTCCCTAGGGTAGAATGATAAATCTGAACCCGCCTTAAAGCGGCGGATTTTGGTGCTTTTCACCCTATTTGTTCTCGAAAGGCGACAGCCTTTCATCGTCCAAATAGAGCAAAAATCACACAAAATCTGCTCGCTTTAAGGACGCAGATTTTAGAAAGAAGGGATTTTTGTTCTATCAAGGCATAAAACACAGCGAATACTGTATGTATTCGCGCGTATTTTAACGAAGATAGAGCGAAAATTCCTCTTTCTAAAACGGAGTTCGGATTTATCACTCTACCCTACATAGTGTATCGTTCTACACTATGCGGGGACGGCGGAAATTATACCCGAGGATCAGATATCGTCATCATCGTCGTCGTCATCGTCGTCGATGGGATCCTCGTGCTTGGTGTGGACGGTCTGGATGGCCCATTTTTCAAACTGGATCTTGGTGCGGTCGTTGCCGGTCTCCAGCATAATGGTGTCGTCCTTGATGGACACCACGCGGCCCTTGATGCCACCGATGGTGGTCAGCTCGTCGCCCACGCGCAGGTTGTTACGCATCTTCTGCTCTTCCTTCTGCTTTTTCTGCTGGGGACGGATCATCAGGAAATACATCAGCACCAGCACCAGCACGATGGGGCCGAACTGGATGAGAGTAGCCATCCAGCCGGAAACCTGCTCGCCGCCCTCGGCAGCACCGGTGGTGGCGGCGGGGTCCGCTGCGGCGGACAGCCAATTCATATACAGATTCATAGGAATATACCTCCGTAAAAAGAATTATTTATACTATTATAAACATATTAAGGGAAAAGTGCAAGTGTTTCTTGTCGCCAACCCCAAAATTCACAGTTTCTTTAAATTCGCACGTCTAAGAAGTTGGTGTATTTCTGATAGAACTCCTCAAAGGTGCCTTCGTCCAGCGCCTCGCGGATACGCTCCATCAGACGGTTGTAGAAATACAGGTTGTGCTGTACCGTCAGCCGCATGCCCAGCATTTCATTGGCCTTCAGCAGATGGCGGATATAACTGCGGGAATAGTTACGGCAGGTGGGGCAGTCGCACTCCTCGTCGATGGGACGGGGGTCATCGGCATACTTATTATTGATGAGATTGCGGTGACCCTGCCAGGTAAACACGTGTCCGTGACGGGCGTTGCGGCTGGGCATGACGCAGTCGAACAGATCCACGCCGCGGTGCACCGCCTCCAAAATATTTTCGGGGGTACCCACACCCAGCAGATAGCGGACCTTATCCTTCGGCATATGGGGCCCCACCGCCTCGATGATGCGGTACATACCCTCGGCGGGCTCGCCCACCGCCAGACCGCCGATGGCATAGCCGTCCAAATCCAATTCGGCAATTTCCTGCATATGGGCGATACGTAGATCCTCAAAGGTGCAGCCTTGATTGATACCGAACAGCATCTGCTTGGGGTTGATGGTGTCGGGCAGGCTGTTCAGCCGATCCATCTCCGCCTTGCACCGCTTCAGCCAGCGGGTAGTGCGCTCGCAGGAGTCCTTGGAATATTTATATTTGGCGGGGTTCTCCACGCACTCGTCAAAGGCCATGGCAATGGTGGAGCCCAGATTGGACTGGATCTGCATACTCTCCTCGGGACCCATAAAGATCTTCTTGCCGTCCACGTGGGAGCGGAAAGTGACGCCCTCTTCCTTGATTTTTCGCAGGGTGGAGAGGGAAAAAACTTGGAATCCGCCGCTGTCGGTGAGGATGGGACCCTCCCAGCCGGTGAACTTATGCAGACCGCCCATTTTTCGCACCAGCTCGTCGCCGGGGCGCACGTGGAGGTGGTAGGTGTTGCACAGCATCACCTGACAGCGCAGGTCGTCTTTCAGGTCGTGGGCGGAGATGCCGCCCTTGATGGCGGCGCTGGTGGCCACGTTCATAAAGGCAGGGGTCTGTACCGTGCCGTGGGGTGTTTCAAATACACCGCGGCGTGCCTTGCCCTCGGTTTTGATGATTGTCATATGGTTACTCATAATTCCTCATTACTCATTTCTCATTACTAATTTTTACAGTATTGCCATGGCATCGCCGAAACTGAAGAATCGATATTTCTCCTCTACGGCGTGTTCATAGGCCGCCATGGTGTGGTCGTATCCGGCCAGAGCGGACACCAGCATAATCAGGGTGCTCTCCGGCAGGTGGAAGTTGGTAATCAGTCCGTCCAGCACCTGAAACTCATATCCGGGATAGATGAAAATCTCGGTCCATCCGTCGGCGGGTTTCACTACGCCGTCGGTGAGTCCTACGCTCTCCAGGGTGCGGCAACTGGTGGTGCCCACACCGATGACCCGCCCACCTCGGGCGCGGGTGCGGTTGATGACCTCGGCGGTCTCGGCGGACAGCTCATAATGCTCGGCGTGCATCTTGTGGTTTTCCACCACGTCCTCCTTTACAGGGCGGAAAGTACCCAGACCCACGTGGAGGGTGACAAAGGCTACCTCCACGCCCATATCCCGCACCTCGTCCAGCAATTCGGGGGTGAAATGCAGACCCGCGGTGGGAGCGGCAGCAGAGCCCAATTCCTTGGAGTACACGGTCTGGTACCGCTCCCCGTCCTCTAAGCGTTTCTTGATATAGGGGGGCAGGGGCATCTGTCCGATTTGATCCAGCGTTTCGTAGAAGTTGCCCTCGTAGGAGAACTTGACCAGACGGTTGCCGCCCTCCAGCACCTCCAGCACCTCGGCGGTCAGCAGGCCGCCGCCGAAGGAGAGCTTGTACCCGGGCTTAGCCCGTCGTCCGGGGCCCGCCAGCACCTCCCACACGTCGTTGCCGTGGGGGGTCAGCAGCAGCAGCTCCACCGCCGCGCCGGTGCCCACGCGCTCGCCGATGAGGCGGGCGGGGAGAACGCGGCTGTTGTTGAGGATGAGACAATCCCCGGGGCGGAGCAGGTTCTTAATATCCCGAAATGTGCCGTCCCGCAGAGCACCCGTCTGCTTGTCCATCACCAGCAGGCGGCTGGCGTCACGGGGCTCGATGGGTTCTTGGGCAATCAATTCTTCGGGCAGATTGTAATAAAAATCGCTTTTTAGCATAGGGTTTTCTCGACTTTCTGTGAAAATAGAGGGCTATGCATTGACATTGCCCCTTTAAAGTGATAAAATAAGCGATAATTTGTAACAAATACCGCTTGTCAGTTATCAGTTTATCTATTATAATGGATATGTATAAGATTTGCAAGTGGCAATACTAAAGGAGCGATGTTTTATGAGCAAACAGTTTAACGTGGGTATTGTCGGCTGTACCGATATAATAAATCAACACTTTATGACCCTGCTGGACGGGCACCCCTGGTTTAACGTCACCTGTCTGGCCGCCAGCCCCCGCTCGGCGGGCAAGACCTATGCCGAGGCGGTGGGTAACCGCTGGGCTATGGACGTGGCGATGCCCGAGAGTATGAAGGATATGATGGTGTTGGATGCCTCCAACGTGGAGGAGGTGGCCTCTAAGGTAGACTTCATCTTCTGCGCCGTGGATATGCCTAAGGCGGAGATCCGCGCTCTGGAGGAGGCCTATGCTAAGAACGAGTGCCCCGTGGTGTCCAATAACTCTGCCCATCGCGGCACCCCCGACGTGCCTATGATCATCCCTGAGCTGAACTGGCAGCACGAGGAGATCATCCACGCTCAGCGTCAGCGTCTGGGCACCAAGCGCGGCTTCGTGGCGGTTAAGTCCAACTGCTCTCTGCAGAGCTACGTTCCCGCTCTGTATCCTTTGGATAAGTTTGGTGTCAAGGACGTGCTGGTCACCACCTATCAGGCTATCAGCGGCGCGGGCAAGACCTTCGAGCGCTGGCCCGAGATGGTGGATAACGTCATCCCCTACATCGGCGGCGAGGAGGAGAAGTCCGAACAGGAGCCCCTGAAGATTTGGGGTAAGATGGAGAACGGCGCGATCGTCAACGCCTCCAGCCCTGCTTTCACCGCCCAGTGTTTGCGTGTGCCGGTGACCAACGGTCACTTTGCCGCGGTGTTTGTCCGCTTTGAGAATAAGCCCTCCAAAGAGGAGATCATCGAGATCTGGAACAACTTCAGCGGCCGTCCTCAGGAGCTGGAGCTGCCCTCTGCTCCTAAGCAGTTCCTCAAGTACTTTGAGGAGGACAATATGCCCCAGACCAAGCTGCACCGCGATCTGGAGGGCGGTATGACCGTGTCCCTGGGTCGTCTGCGGGAGGACAGCCAGTACGATTATAAGTTCGTGGGTCTATCCCACAACACCCTGCGCGGTGCCGCGGGCGGCGCCGTCCTGCTGGCGGAGCTGCTGTGCGCGGACGGTTATATGGATTGATCAAAGCTAAAAGCAAAAAAGGCTCCCTCCTTGAGGGAGCTGGCACGGCGATAGCCGTGACTGAGGGAGTCGCCACCGTCAGATGGCGGACAGAAAACTCCCTCCGTCTTTTCGCCTGCGGCGAAAATCCACCCTCGTTCGCCGCGAAGCGCCCCCTTTTGTCTGCTTTGCAGATATTTTCCCTCGTTATCGGGGGAAATCGACCTCAAGGAGGGAGGCTATACGAGCATACTCCAACATCCGATAGAAAGGCGGTTTTACTATGAGTAAGCAGGTTCTTTTCACCGGCTCCGGTGTGGCGTTGGTTACCCCGATGCACCCGGATGGACGTATCAACTATGGGAAACTGGAAGAATTGGTGGATTGGCACGTAGCGGAGGGCACCGACGCCCTCATTATCTGCGGCACCACCGGCGAGGCGCCTACCTTGAAGATGGAGGAGCATCTGGAGGCCATCCGCGTGGCGGTGAGCCGCGCGGCGGGACGGATTCCCATCATTGCGGGTACCGGCTCCAACGATACCGACCACTGCATCGCCTCCTGTCGCTCCGCTAAGGAGTTGGGCGCCGACGGACTGCTGTTGGTCACCCCCTATTACAATAAGACCTCTCAGCGGGGTCTGATTGCCCACTACGAGGCGGTGGCCTCCGCCACCGACCTGCCTCTGATTCTGTACAACGTCCCCTCCCGCACGGGGTTGAATATCACCCCCGAAACGGCGGCGAAACTGTACCGCGAGGTGGATACCGTGGCGGGCATCAAACAGGCATCCCCCGACCTGGCGGCCACCGCCAAACTGGCGGCGATGTCCGAGATCCCCATCTATTCGGGCAACGACGACCTGACCGTGCCGATCTTGTCCATCGGCGGTGTGGGCGTCATCACCGTGTTGGGCAACGTGGCCCCCGCTGTCACCCGTGATATCTGTCGCTTGTGGCTGGATGGCAATACCGACGAGAGCCGCGACCTGTTCCTGCACTGGATGGATTTAGCGCAGGGTCTGTTCACCGACGTGAACCCTGTCCCTGTGAAAGAGGCCATGAACCGTATGGGTATGGAGGTGGGCGGTTGCCGTCTGCCTTTGTATCCTATGGAAGAGGGTGCCGCCGACAAATTGGCGAATATTCTCCGCCATCACGGACTTGTTAAGTAAAGGAGTTTTCCTATGAAACTGATTCTCAACGGCTGTCTGGGCCGTATGGGGCGCGCTGTCACCGAGCTGGCCCCTACCCGTGACGCAGAAATTGTGGCGGGTGTGGAAGTAGCGGCGGGCACCGCCGCCTATCCCGTGACCTCCGATTGGTCCAACCTCCCCGATGCAGACGCGGTGATCGATTTCTCCAATCCCGCAGCTCTGGCGGCTGAGTTGGCTTACGTCACCGCCCATAACCTGCCTTTGGTGCTGTGCACCACCGGTCTGTCGGCGGAGCAGATGGCAGCGGTACGGGATGCCGCCACCCGTATCCCCGTGTTTTTCAGCAGTAATATGAGTTTGGGCGTGGCGGTGCTGTCCGCCTTGACCAAAAAGGCCGCCGCCGTATTGGGGGATACCTTTGATATTGAGATTGTGGAGATGCACCACAATCAGAAGTTGGACGCCCCCAGCGGCACCGCCCTGATGCTGGCGGATGCCGCCAAGGCAGGGCTCTCCTACGAGCCTGTCTACACCTATGACCGCCATACCCGCCGTCAGAAGCGGGATAAGAAGGAGATCGGCATCGCCGCCCTCCGCGGCGGCACCGTGGTAGGTGAGCACAGCGTGTATTTCGCCGGTGAGCAGGAGGTTGTCACCCTGTCCCACTCGGCGGGTTCCCGCAGCGTTTTTGCCGCAGGCGCGCTGACCGCCGCCGCCTTCTTGCAGGGTAAGCCGGCAGGCCTGTACTCTATGGAGGACATCATCGGCAATATCTAAAGGCATAAAAAGAGGTCTTAACCGACAGGGTTAAGACCTCTTTTTCGTATACGTTACAGCGCCTTCAAAAAGCCGATGAGACGGCTGGCAATGCGCTCGTGACCCGCATCGTTGGGGTGCAGACCGTCGGGCATAAACGTCTCCTTGATAATGGGCAGTTCGGGATTGAGGTTGCTCACCGCATACAGATCCAATACGGGGAAGGAATAGTAGGCAGCCACCTCTTTGATGGTCTCGGCAATCACCTTAAACGGTGCGATGGCGGGGTTGCCGTGCTCGTTGAGGGTATCGTGTTCGCCTACCCGATGCAGGGGGGTCATCACCACGATGGTGGCGGTGGGATATTTCTCCCACAGGTCGCGGTACAGGGTGTGCAGAGCACCGTAGAAGGTGGTGTTGTCGCGGTCGTCGATGGTGCCTAGCGGCACGTCGCCGTGACCGAAGTCGTTGGTGCCGCCCCATACCACCACGATGTCTGCATCGGGGTCCATAGCTGCCACACGGCTGCCGAAATACTGACCGAAGCCCTCCTCACCGGGGCGCTCGGGGGCCAGACGGGGGGCGATGCGGGTTCCGCCGATGCCGTAGCCGCGGACAGTGGCGCCGCACTCACGGCCCAACCGCATCCAATAGACGTTGTTCCAATCCTCTAAACAAGCGCCCTCGGTGATGCTGTCACCGAGAAAATTGATTTTTTTACCCTTCAGTTCCATAATAACACCTCTATCAATACAATACGTTGCGGTTGGGGAATTCCGGCTCGCTGGTGATGTTCATCCGCATTCTGCGCAGGATGGACTCGTCCCCCACGTGGATGATGCGGGTGGCGTGGATATCGCACCCCCGTAGGTTGGGCAATTGCTGTACCGCCGCAGCGGCCACCGGGTCGGTGGCGGCGCAGATGTACAGGGCGGTGAGCACGTCGTCTAACTTCAGTGCGCTGGAACGGCTGTCCAGCAGGTTGACCTTCAGATCAATGACAGGCTCCAACACCGCGGGACTCATCAGCAGGGCAGATTTTGGGATGTTTGCCATCACCTTGATGGCATTGAGCACCGCCGCCGAGCAGGCGGACAGCAGGTTGGAGGCCTTGCCTGTGATGATGCGGCCGTCGGGCAGTTGGATGGCGGCGGCGGTGTTGCCGCAACGCTCCGCCTTATCCAATGCGGGCTGCACCACCGCACGGTCGGTGGGGTGCAGGTTCAATTCCTGCATGATCTTCTTCAGTTTGTTCACCGTCTCTTGGCTCTCGCGGCCCATACGCAGGTCGGTGAGACCCTTGTAGTAACGGCGGATGATCTCCTGATAACTGGCGTCGCGGCAGACCTCGTCGTCCACGATGGCGTAGCCCGCCATATTCACACCCATATCGGTGGGACTGCAGTAGAAGTTATCATTGCCCGTGATGCGGGAAAGAATGGTACGTACCAGCGGGAAGGCCTCTACGTCGCGATTATAGTTGACGGTGGTGACCCCGTAGGCTTCCAGGTGGAAAGGGTCGATCATATTCACGTCCTGCAGGTCGGCGGTGGCGGCCTCGTAGGCCAGATTCACCGGATGCTTCAGGGACAGGTTCCAAATGGGGAAGGTCTCGTATTTACCGTAGCCGGAGGTGATACCCCGCTGATGCTCGTGATAGATCTGGGACAGGCAGGTGGCCAGTTTACCGCTGCCGGGGCCCGGTGCGGTAACCACCACCAGAGGTTTGGTGGTTTCAATATAGGGATTGGCGCCGTAGCCCTGATCGCTGACAATGTGGTCTACGTCAGCGGGATATCCCGCAATGGGGTGGTGGATATAGTTGCGGATGCCTAAGGCGTCCAGCTTGTTCTTAAACTGATCGGCGGCGATCTGACCGGTGTAGCGGGTGATGACCACGCTGTTCACCGCGATGCCCATACTCTGTACCAGTTCGATCTGACGCAGCAGATCTTGGTCATAACTCAGACCCAGATCGGCACGAATTTTGTTTTTCTCAATGTTGTTGGCGCTGATGCAGAACACGATCTCCGCCTGATCCGCCAGGGAGCACAGCAGACGGATCTTGGCGTCCGGCTCAAAGCCGGGCAGGACCCGCGCGGCGTGATAGTCGTCGAACAATTTGCCGCCGAATTCCAGATACAGTTTGCCGTCAAACTGGGAGATGCGCTCTAAGATATGCTCCCGTTGTTTCTGCATATACAGTTGATTGTCAAACCCCATTTTCATCCATCTTGCACCCCTTTTTTCCGTCTTGTGGCAACAAAACAAAAATACACAGTAAGCATATCACACTTTTCCCTCCAAAACAAGAAAAAATCGGCTTTTTTGCTAATAAATTTTACCGCAGGAACCAATCTGTGCCGCTACGCAAAAAACACTTGCCCCCGCCATCGTGTTGGTGTATAATAATTGTATGTATGCTATTATGAGGAGGGTGTGGCTATGCGTTTCGACGGTTTTGTCGGCAACGATAAGGTGAAGAACCGGCTGGCGGCGGAATGTGATGCCGGACGGTATCCCCACGCCCTGCTGATCGAGGGCGCCCCCGGCAGCGGACGGCGTACCCTGGCGCATATCATCGCGCGGGCGGCATTGTGCCGCGACAGCGACCCCGCAGCCCGACCCTGCGGCGTGTGTACGGCCTGCCAAAAGGCAGTTCCCCCCGACCTCACCGAGCTGGGCGGCGACGGAGCCGCCATCCCCGTAGACGCCATTCGCCGCCTGAGGGAGGAGGCCTATCTGATGCCCAACGAATCTGCCTATCGGGTGATGATCCTGGCGGGGGCGGATAATATGCGGCACGAGGCCCAGAATGCGCTGCTGAAGATTTTGGAAGAGCC
>JAZNUN010000071.1:0-3468 GCA_045592345.1 Acutalibacteraceae bacterium
AACCGTGGGGATGATGCCGTCGTAGATTTTGCCGGTGGAGCCGTGGATGGAGATATAGTCGCCCTCGTTGTAGGTCTTGCCTGCGAGGGTAAACTTCTTGTTTGCCTCGTCCATGATGATCTCGCCGCAGCCGGAAACGCAGCAGGTACCCATACCACGGGCCACCACGGCAGCGTGGGAGGTCATACCACCGCGAACGGTGAGGATACCCTGGGAAGCCTTCATGCCGGTGATGTCCTCGGGAGAGGTCTCCAGACGAACCAGAATAACCTTCTCGCCGCGCTCGTTCCAAGCCTCGGCGTCCTCGGCGGTGAACACAACCTTACCGCAGGCGGCACCGGGGGAAGCACCCAGACCCTTACCGGCGGGGGTAGCGGCCTTCAGAGCCTTCTGGTCGAACTGGGGATGCAGCAGGGTATCCAGGTTACGGGGATCGATCATAGCAACAGCCTGCTTTTTGTCGATCATGCCCTCGTCCACCAGGTCGCAGGCGATCTTCAGAGCGGCCTTAGCGGTACGCTTACCGTTACGGGTCTGCAGCATATACAGCTTGCCGTCCTCAACGGTGAACTCCATATCCTGCATATCACGGTAGTGATCCTCCAGGATGGCGCAAACCTTGTTGAACTCCTCGAAAGCGGCGGGGAACTTCTCAGCCATCTCGGCGATGGGCATGGGAGTACGCACGCCGGCCACCACGTCCTCGCCCTGGGCGTTGGTCAGGAACTCGCCCATCAGACCGGGCTCGCCGGTGGCGGGGTCACGGGTGAAGGCAACGCCGGTACCGCAGTTGTCGCCCATGTTACCAAAGGCCATCATCTGCACGTTAACGGCAGTACCCCAGGAGTAGGGGATATCGTTGTCGCGGCGATAGACGTTAGCGCGGGGGTTGTCCCAGGAACGGAACACGGCCTCGACGGCGCCCATCAGCTGCTCCTTGGGATCGGAGGGGAAGTCGGAACCGATCTTATTCTTGTACTCAGCCTTGAACTGCTCGGCCAGCTCCTTCAGATCCTCGGCGGTCAGCTCGACGTCCTGCTTGACGCCCTTCTTCTCCTTCATCTCGTCGATGAGCTCCTCGAAGTACTTCTTACCGACCTCCATAACAACGTCGGAATACATCTGGATGAAACGACGATAGCAGTCGTAAGCCCAACGGGCGTTGCCGGACTTGGCAGCCATGGTCTCTACAACTTCCTCGTTCAGACCCAGGTTCAGGATGGTATCCATCATACCGGGCATGGAAGCACGGGCGCCGGAACGAACGGACACCAGCAGGGGGTTCTCCTTGTCACCGAACTTCTTGCCGGTGATACCCTCCATCTTGTCGATGTGTTCCATGATCTGAGCTTTGATCTCGTCGTTGATCTTGCGGCCGTCCTCATAGTACTGGGTGCAGGCCTCGGTGGAAACGGTGAAACCCTGGGGCACGGGCAGACCGATCTTGGTCATCTCGGCCAGGTTAGCACCCTTACCGCCCAGCAGCTCACGCATGCTGGCGTCGCCTTCGCTGAACAGGTAGACATACTTGTGACTCATGTTTTTTACCTCCAACTAAATTTTCAGATTTTTCTTTGCGTCGGGGCAGGGCGATCGAGGTTTTTTTCCGTCCTGCCCATCGCGTCCGCAAAGCCGTCGAATATTATAACATATACCTTTAAAATTTTCCACCTTTTTTTCAAAAAATTCGTAAAAACTACGATTTGTGCATATTTCAGCAAAGTTAAACGCACTTTTCGGTCAAAATGGATAAAATTTTGGGAGTTAGGAGTGGGAGAGTGTGCCGTCTTCTATGATTACGCACGGGGTTGGATAGGGTCAAACCTTCTCCTCGAGGGGAAGGTGGCACGGCATTAGCCGTGACGGATGAGGTGGTCGTGGATCGCAAACGGGACGGGGAACCCGTCCCCTACGGTTATATACGGGGTGAGATAGAGTGTGTAGGGGACGATGCCCACATCGTCCCGGGCCGTTGTGGGCATCGGCCCCAACGCGGTCGCACCGAGTGAGGGTGTCGTAGGGGAGGGCCTCTGCGCCCTCCCGTAAATTCTCGTCAAAATCCCCCTTGCGGTGGGGGGGATTTTTTGGTATACTACAGTAAATGAATAGGATTCACACAGCCGGACATTGTTGAATGTCCGGCGTGTTGTGCTGTAATAAAAGGAGGAATCCCTATGCTGTTTCAAAAGAAAAAATCCGCCATCGACTGGCTGGTGGTGGGTCTGGGCAACCCCGGTATGGCCTATGAGCACACCCGCCACAACGCGGGCTACGACGCCCTCTGCGTGCTGGCGAAAGATGCGGGGATCGAGCTGAACAAAAAGCAGTTCAAGGCCCTCACCGGCACCGGTGAGATCCGCGGCAAAAAGGTGATGCTGTTGTTCCCTCAGACCTTTATGAACAACTCGGGCGAGGCGGTGCAGGCGGCGATGTCCTTTTATAAACTGTCCACCGACCGGCTGCTGGTGTTGTCTGATGACATCGCCCTCAATCCCGGCGTGGTGCGGGTGCGTAAAAAAGGCAGTGACGGCGGTCAGAAGGGTCTGCGGAGCATCATTCAGCACATCGGTGAGGACTCTTTTCCCCGTGTGCGTATCGGCGTGGGCGCCAAGCCTCACCCCGCCTACGATCTGGCGGATTGGGTGCTGTCCAAGTACAAAAAGGATGAACAACCGCTGATGGAGGATGCCTTTGAAAAGGCAGCGGGGGCCGCCGAGGTCATCATCGGCGGCAGTATCGAAGAAGCGATGAACAAGTATTCTCACTGAGGTACACTATGAGCATTTGGGAAAAAGCGTTGACCTCCCTGCCGGAGTTTGGCGGGGTGTGCGAGGATTTAGCAGCTCGCCGCACGCCCGTGCAGTTGGTGGGTCTGTCCCACATCCACAAGGCGTTGTTTGCTGCGGGATGGATGCAGACCACCAAGCGGCGCAGTGTGATGCTGGTGGGGGACGAGGCGGAGGCCGCCCGTATGACCGAGGATCTGCGGTCACTGGGTATCCGTGCCATCCAACTCCCCGCGCGGGAACTGTCCCTGCGACAGATGGAGGCGGCGGGACGGGAATACGAGCAGATGCGTCTGGGTACGCTGGCGGCTATGACCGAGGGGGGCTACGATTGCGTGGTGGCTTGTGCCGACGCGGCCATCCAGTACACCATCCCCCCTGATACCCTGCTGGAACGAACAATCGAATTGGTGTCCGGTGCGCCGTTGCCGGTGAAAGACCTGCCTGCCGCGTTGACCGCGGCGGGCTATGAGCGTTGCGCCCAGATCGAGGGTCCCGGCCAGTTTGCGGTGCGGGGCGGTATCGTGGACGTATACCCCGCCGCCTGTCCCTATCCCGTCCGTCTGGAGCTGTGGGGGGACACCATTGATACGCTGGGGTATTTTGACCTGCTGACCCAGCGGCGCACCGAGCCGTTGGAGGCGGTGGCGGTGCCCCCTGCGGCGGAGATTATGTACGATGA
>JAZNUN010000072.1:0-17770 GCA_045592345.1 Acutalibacteraceae bacterium
AGGTGGAGCGCCTGACCAAGGAGCATCAGCCGAAGTTGCTGGTGGCCGGCGCCTCGGCCTATCCCCGTGAGATCGATTTTGAGCGCATGGCTAAGATCGCCCACGACAACGGCGCCTATCTAATGGTGGATATGGCCCACATCGCCGGTCTGGTGGCGGCGGGTGAGCATATCAGCCCGGTGCCCTACGCCGACGTGGTGACCACCACCACCCACAAGACCCTGCGTGGTCCCCGCGGCGGTCTGATCCTCACCAACGACGAGGAAATTGCCAAGAAGGTGGACAAGGCTATTTTCCCCGGCATTCAGGGCGGTCCTCTGCTGCACATCATCGCCGCCAAGGCGGTGTGCTTCGGCGAGGCGCTGACCGATGATTTCAAAGCCTATCAGACCCAGCTGCTGAACAACAGCAAGGTGTTTGCCGAGGCACTGCTGAAAGAGGGCTTTGACCTGGTCAGCGGTGGCACCGACAACCATCTGGCGCTTATCGACCTGCGGCCTATGAACATCACCGGTAAGGAGATGGAGACCTATCTGGACGAGGTGGGGATCACCGTTAACAAGAACGCTATCCCCAACGATCCTCAGAAGCCCAGCATCACCAGCGGTATCCGCGTAGGCACCGCCGCCGTGACCACCCGCGGTTTCGTGGAGGAGGATATGGTGCAGGTGGCCCATCTGATGGCTCTGGTGGCCCGCGACTTTGAGGGTAACCGCGATGCGGTCCGTGCCGCGGTGGATACCCTGTGCGATAAATATCCCCTGTTTGAATAAGCGATAAAGTAAAAAAGCACCCCGCACACGGTTTGTTCCGTGTGCGGGGTGCTTTGCCTTATGCATATTTGGGATGTACGGTTATTGCTACTTACTCTGCCAGGATATTGTCGATGATCTCCGGCAGGTGGAATGGGGCTACTTCTTCCTCGTTGCACATTTGAACGAAGCTTTCACAACGTTCCCGGGAAACAAAAAGGTCCGGCACCCGATGCAGTGGTTTTCGCCCTGTACCGGAGCCGCTCCACGCCTCAATACCGTAGCCGATATAGGCGTTTCCATATACATCTGTTTCTTCTGTAATAATCATTTTATAGTAGCAATCCATACATTAACCATCCTGTCCTGTATTTGGTAGGTCAGATACGGTTTGGTCCGTACCGGCCTCCGTTTTTTTATTTTTATTGATAAAAGGGATGCCGGGTCGGTGTTTGGTCCGACCCGGCGGAGTGTTTACGCGCGTGGGTTAGGGGGTGTATTTTTTCTCGAGACTGGTAGAGGTGATTTCCTCTGAGGCACTGCCGCTGTAGACGGTGTAGACCGCCTTGACACGATAGCGTCCGCCGCTGGTAACAGTGGTGTTTCTGCACAGGGCTCCTTCCACACCGGTAAATGCGTTTTCCCAGGATATCTGGTCGCTCCACCACAGCACGGTGTACTTCTGCAGGGTCATACGGATGTGCACCTTGGTGGTGATGCCGTCGTACCCCTCTGCACCGGCTGTACAGCAGGCTACACCGGCGGTGGTGATGTCCAAGCCTGTGAAAGTATAGTTGGTGTAACTGAGGCGGGGCTGTACCTGATTTTCTTCTGCGGATACCGTGGTAGCCCCTACGGTACAGACGGAAAGCAGCATAACGACGCTCATCACCAGACTGACCAAAGAACGTGCTTTTTTCGACATAATAAAACCCTCCTTTCCGTCGGTATGATCGGGACGAATTACGACGTCCTTGCATACCATAACGACGGAAAGGAGGATAATGTGACAGGAAATTTTATTTTTTCTCGATGGATTTTGCTATTTTGATCAATTCATCTGATGGAAGTGATGCGGATAGGGTATATGTGTACTGTTCGTCTGAGTAAACGAGGGTGATTATATCTTTGTTACTATAGGTTACCCCCTCATAGTTACCTATAGTGATTGCAGAGTATTGTGTATCTTCAGTGTCGGCAATCACTAAGCCGCTTTCTTTCCACCATTGCTTATAGTGTATTATATCGTTGGAATTTGAGTGTGTATACGTGACCTGATGTATGTACGGAAACACTTCCTCCTGTTCCAGTTCATACCCCTCGGGGATGTGGGTGGGCAGGTACAGCTCCATCTCCACCATCCGCGTGTCGGGGGTATCGTCTACAAAGAATATCTGGGTAAACCGCTCAAATACCTGGGTGAAGAACTCCATCACCGGCTTACGCAGTGCCTCGACGCTGACCGTAGTCACCGCGGCCGCCACCAGAATTGCTATCAGGATGGACGCCACCCGACGACCTGCGGTACCAAACAGCACGAAGAAGCCGTATTTCTGCCGTTTCAGCAGTTTCTGTATACGGTCCTTAAAGGCATCGGAGAGGGTAATCTCGGACAGTTCCTTTTCATCCGGTAACAGGTCATTCTGTTGGCGGACAAACACATCCAGTGCTTCGTACAGCTTTTTGTGCTTATACAGTTTCATAGATCTCTCCTTTTTCACGGCGTTTCAACTCTTTTGCCAGCATAGCGCGGGCGCGCTCCAGCCGCTTTCGGACGGCGGCGTACTCTATGCCGAGAACGGTAGCAATCTGCTTTTCGCTCAATTCGTGATAGGCGTGCAGTTCCAACACGTCGCGGTAGATCTCCGGCAACGACGCGATCATTGCCACCAATTCCTGCACCGCCACCTGATCCAGCATATCCGGCAGGGTGGAAAGGGTGGGCTCCAGCTCCTCATAGCTGACGTCGGCCTCGTGTTTGTTTTTACGCAACATATCAATGACTACGTTCTCAGTTACTACAACGAGAAAACGCTTGGTTTTGTGACTGTTAACCTCCTCTATCGAATGAAAACTCTTGATCACGTTCTCAAAGGCGTTGTGTACGGCATCCTCTGCCAATTGATCATCGCCCAGTTTTCGGATGGCTACGTATTTCATTAATTTGGCGTATTTTGTGTAGAGTTGTATGAATTTTGATTGGTCTTCCTCCGTTTCCAGTAAGGACAGATAGTAGATCAGCATTTTAACTTCCTCCTCGTTCCCTTATCGATTAGTATGATAGCATAGGAGATGGGGAAAAAACAAGAGGGCATAATAGATCGGCACCGATATGCAGGTGAAATGTGCAGTCATTGCGTGTTTTGGTGGCACTGCCGTTTTTGCGCTGTGTTTTTTGCACAAATTACGGCGGTGTATTTATTGTAAGTAGTTTTATAGTTAAATATTGACAAGTATACTTCAATAATCTAAAATGTAAAATGAGATACTGTAAAATATAAGGGGTAATGTACCCTTTTTTGTGAAAAACGGCGAGGAGGTTCCCGTATGACCGAAAAAGAACTGCACAAACTCAATCGCTATCAACTGCTGGAACTGCTGATCATGCAGACGCAGGAGGTGGAGAAACTCCGGGAACAACTGGCGGACCTGACCGATCAATATCAGTGGCAGGAATTACAGATCGCCGATCTGGGCTCGGTGGCGGAGGCGTCGCTGCAGCTCAGCGGTGTGTTTGAGGCGGCACAGGATGCCGCGGACCGCTATGTGGATGCGGCGCGTAAACAGGCGGAGGACATCGTGGCACAAGCAACCCGACAGGCGGAGGAGATGCTCCGCCGCGCTGAGAATAAACTGGAATGCGATACGATTTTAAACGAGCACTTAAAACAATAAACAACAAGGATACCGTAAACGTATGAAAAAACACGTAGGAAAACATATCAAACAGGACATTCCCGCCCTGGAGCCGTTGCAAAAGGAACTTAAGCGGGAACGGTACCAGCGTCGTTTCCGCATCCTGCTACGCCGCACAGTCAGCGCGTTGGTGGTGGTGGCGGCGGTGGCCGCTCTCATCGCCACATTGCTGTTGCCGGTGTTGCAGATCGCGGGGGTCAGCATGGAGCCCAGTCTGAATGATGGGGACATCGTGTTGATGGTCAAGACTCGCCGATTGGAGCGGGGGGATCTGTGCGCCTTCTACTATTCCAACAAAATACTGATCAAACGCATCATCGCCGTGCCGGGGGATTATCTTTGGATCGACCCCGACGGTACCGTCCACCTCAACGGACAGGTGCTGGACGAGCCCTACATATCAGAAAAGGCATTGGGTGAGTGCGATGTGGAGTTTCCGTATCAGGTGCCGGAGAACAGTTATTTTATGATGGGTGACCACCGTGACACCTCCATCGACAGCCGCAGCAGTACCATCGGCTGCATTACGCAAGATCAAATGATCGGTAAGATCCTGTGCCGTTTTTGGCCGTTGTCGGCCTTTGAGTGGATGGCATAGGAACCCTCATAGCACGATTACAAAAGAAAGGAGGCGGGATCTTGCAGAACATAAACAGTTACTTGCAGAATACAAGTAAGACCAAGAGAATACAGACCGGTTTATGGCAGATCGCCGCGCTCCTTTCTGTGCTGGTGATCTGGGGTATCTTCTGGTGCCTGAAACTGACCGGCATCACTATGGCGGGCGAGGCCTTCTGCGGTATGGAGGAGCATATCCACGATGCCGCGTGTATGCAGAGTACCTTGCCGGAAGGGGGAACCAATACGTCCGCCGAACCCACCGTGGTATGTACCAAAGAGGAACACATCCACGTGGAAAGCTGTTACAGCGATATTACCGCCGACCTGGAGACGGAGGACGACTGGGAGATGACCCTGGCGGGGCTATCCCCCGGCGGAACCACCGCCGATCGGGTGGTGCAGGTGGCCGAGTCCCAGTTAGGGTACGCCGAAAGCCAACGCAATTTTGAGGTGGATGCAGCCGGCATCCGACGGGGTATCACCCGCTACGGACAGTGGTACGGCAACCCCTACGGTGATTGGTCTGCTATGTTCACCGCCTTTGTCCTGCATTATGCAGGTGTCGAGGATGCCCCTGCCAACGCTGGCCCGGAGGCCATGCGGTTGGAGTGGGCACAGGCGGATATGTACAAGACCGCGGCGGAGTATACGCCACAGGTCGGTAACCTGGTGTTCCTGTATAAGGCGCAGGCTCCGCCGGGTAACGGACCGCCGGATACGGCGGTCAACGCGGTGGCTATCATCACCCATATAGAGGGGGACACCGTCACCGTCATCGAGGGCGATTTGGACGGCACCGTGGCGAAGGCCACCTATGCGGTAACCGATCCGCAGATGGTTGGTTACGGTCTGGTGCCGGAGCAATCCGAATTTGTACTGATGGCGGCACGCCCTGCCAATGCACAGGCTGTTGCCGCAACGATCCACTATACAGAAGGTCGCTTTAATACCACTGACCGTTTCCTGTTTTATGCAGAGGCGGCCGACGGCAACGCCTACGCTTTTGACGGAACAGGACAGGCGGTGCCGGTGTACGTGGACGATAGCGGACGGGTTTATACCGATCACCCCAATCCTGATATGCTGTTGTGGACCTATACTTCATACAACAGCAGTTCTGTTGCCCTACAGAATGTGGGAAACGGCCGATACCTGCATCCCTATTATAACGGGAGCAACGACAACGGCATCACCACCCCCGGACGGTGGGGCACCACCGCCACGGCGACCAACGGCAACGTGAGGTTCAGCCATTCGGCGTATATTGCGCTGGATGCGGCGGCGGGACAGTTCTATATGACCCGTAACAGCGGTGAGAACGTGACATTCCGTGTGGCGGCAACTCGTCCCTGTACGGTATGGCTGGACGGCACTTGCGGTGGACTGATGAGTCTGGGCGGCTCGGACGACCGCCGTTACACGGTCAATTCCGGCAGTATTATGACCCTGCCCAGCGAGTGGAAATCACCCGACAAATACGACTATACGCTGAAAGGGTGGTACGACATCACCCACAATCGGTATTATCCGCCGGGTGCGCAGGTGACGGTGGAAGAAAATTCGGTGTTTTATGCGGATTGGATGGCATCCACCTACGATATCGGCACATTCAATTCCCACGTGGATACCGATACTGTCAGCACCAACCAGTTTGTCACCACGCGACTGTTTGACTATGGAGTATTGTTCAATATCCTGTCGGAGCGGGCGAACATTACGGTGAATGACAGCGGTCACAGTGAGACCTGGAATCTGATCACCTCCGGCCCCAACCCCTATAACGGGGAGCCAACCCTGAACTTTATCCTCCGTGACTGGGATCGGGGCAACGAGGATATATCCTACCCCAACGGGCATAACGCCATCAATAACCCCACCGATGCGGGTACGGTGTACCCCGGTCTTTATACGGACGTGTTGCGGGAGTTGTTGTTTAATCCCGAAACCGAGGTGTTGGGTAAGACCTATCTGGGTGAGGGTGATCACCTGTTCCAGTTGTGCACCGATCCCACCCACGATCACTACGGATATTACTACTACAACTCGGAGCGTAATGCCGCCTCGTATAACCAGAGCGACCAGCGATTCTATGTGTACGATTATCTGGAGTGCACACGGGATTCCCTGAATAGCGGGGACAATGGCAAATACTCCGACTTCTTGCCGCTGAACTCCCCCTACGCCAATACCAACGGTAAGCAGGTCAACACCTATACCTATGAAGGCGTTGAGGGCGAATACAACGGCACCACCCACTATATGTACGACAGTAAGTACAACACGGATAATAACAGCACGTCGTATGTAGGAACCAACTATTGGTTCGGTATGAGTGTGGAGGTGGATTTCTATCTGCCCAATGCGCCCGGATCCATCGTCGCCGACGGCGGCTATGGTAACCAGGATGTGTACGGTAAGGATATGCATTTCCGCTTTACCGGTGATGACGACGTGTGGGTCTTCGTGGACGGCAAGATGGTGCTGGATCTGGGCGGCTTGCACGGACGCGAGAGCGGTGACATTAATTTTGCCACCGGTGTGGTTACGGTTAACGGTGTGGTGGACGAGGCTATGTCCAATACGCTGCAGTCCTTCGCCGCCGGTGAACACGTACTGACACTGTACTATATGGAGCGTGGTAGCTCTCTGTCCAACTGTGCCATTTACTTCAACCTGGCACCGCGGTTCAGCTTCAGCATCCAGAAGGAGGATGTGCTGAGTCGGGATGTGCTCAACGGTGCTCAGTTCTCGGTGTATACCGATGCGGCGTGTACCATTCCGGCTGAATTGTGGAACAGCAAAGAGTCCCATGACCGCAAAGAACCCTCCACCAATGTATTCACCGTCGTCGACGGTGTAGCGCACATGTGGGGTATGGGTGCGGGTAACACCTATTACATACGGGAGAGCAAGCCGCCTGACAATGCGGATTACGGCTTCCCCAACGGTATCATCCGTCTGACTTTTGATAAGACGGGAACCGCCACCTACAATGTGGATGTGATCGACGGCGGCGAGGGCATTTCTCCCGGTTTTATCGTCCACGGCTTCCGTATTGATACGGAGACCCAGCAGGCCTACATCGTGGCTACCAACGCTCCTAAGTGGGTGAAGGAGACCACCTCGGTGCAGGTGCTCAAGCGTTGGGCGGATACCTTGGATCACAGTGGCGAGACTGTAACGGTGTATCTCACCGTGCGGGACCTCGACGGCACGGTGCGCCGCCTGCAAGAGGCGCAACTGTCTGCCGACAATGACTGGATGGTCCGCTTTGATAATTTGCCGAAGTATGAGAGGGATGGCGTCACCCTTGTGCAGTACGGTGTGGAAGAATCCTATGTACCCGGTTATTACAGCGTTGTGGAAGAAAAGACCGGACAGTTTGAGATCGTCCATACCGTGTGGCAGGATGTCACCGCCTTTGAAAACGGAAAGACGTATATCCTGAAAAATCCGGCGGGACAAGCTCTGTCCACCCTCCGTTCTGCTGAGGACACCGGATATATATGGGTGTCGGCTGAGGAAGCAAAGACATCCCCCTTGGCTCTGTGGACCGCCGCCGTCAGCGGTAACAAGGTACGGTTGACCAACGGCGCGGGGCAGACCATCACCTTCTACTACGGTAACGGAAGTCCCACTGACTTCTTTGCCTGGAACCGTCATCAGGAGGATAACAACTATAAGCAGTATCTGACGATAACGCGAAGCAACAATGCCATTCTGTTGAGCTATAACGGTCATTACATACGCAACAGTATGCTCAGCAACGGCAAGTTTGACAGGACCACGAACCAAAGCCAGGCATTGCGGATCACGCCTGCTATGCAGGTGATGTCCGCCGGCACGGTTCCCATTGAGGGGCAGGGGTATCTGGTGACCAATACCCCGTTGGAGCGGGAGACCTCGCTGACCGTCCGTAAGGAATGGAGTATGCCTCCTGATATGGATGTTAGTGCCTACGAAAAGGCGCAGGTCACATTTATATTATTGGCCAATGGCACCGATACCGGTCGCACCGTCACTCTGACGCTGAAAAACGGCTGGGAGGATACCTTCCGCGGTCTGCCCTATACAGACAGCGGCGGTAATGCCATTGTATATACCGTCAAGGAAATCACCACTCTGGATTCGTGGTCGGTGAGTTATGGCGACGTCACTTCTTCGGGAGGATCTACCCCCACCTATGCTGTCACCGTGACCAACACCTACCAAACCGGAGGTCCTCTGCTTCCGAGTACAGGCTCGCCGGCCCGATTACTCTATACACTGTGCGGTGCACTGCTGATGTTGGCACCGCTGGTATATGGATTGGGATCAAGGCGTAAGCGGGAAAGGAGGTTGGAATAGACCTTCTGTTTATAAGAATTACGCTTTGAGACCAATCCCTAAAAAACAAATGAAAGGAACATTATTATGAAAAAGATCGTATCCCTTATTTTAGCTATGTTGTTCGTTTTCTCTCTGTCCGTTCCCACTTTTGCGGCTGATGAGTTGGGCTCTATTACTATCAACGGCGTCAATGTTGATACGGAGTATGAGATCTATCGTCTGCTGGATCTGGAAACCTATATTAAAGAATCCGGTATGTATTCTTACAAGGTCAATAGCGAGTGGGCAGGCTTTTTTGCTACCGCGGAAGCTAAGGCTTATGTCACGCTGACTGAGGATGGTCGCTATGCGGACAAGTGGATCAGCGGTAACAGCGATGCCGCTACCGCTGCTTTTGCCCAGTTGGCTCTGGATTATGCGAAAAAGAATGGCATCGCGCCCGTTAAGTCTTCTTTGAACACCGGCGATTTTGCTGTCACCGGTACGGTGGGTAAGTTCTCTGACCTGCCTTTGGGCTGGTACTTGGTGGATTCCACGGCGGGCGCTCTGTGCGGTCTGACCACCACCGACCCCGATGCCTCCATCAATGCTAAGAACCACGTTCCCACCATCGACAAGCAGGTGCAGGAGGATCTGACCGGTATGTGGGGCGATGTGAACACCGCCGATATCGGACAGATCGTCAACTATATGTCCATCATCCACGTGGCCGCCGGTGCGGAGAACTATGTGCTGCACGATAAGATGTCCGACGGTCTGACCTTCCTGCACGACCTGGATGAGGGTCGCGGCGTTACCGAGATCAAGCTGATCAACAGCCTGGGTACTGAGTCTACTCTGGTGCTGGGTTCCGATTATACCGTTAAGACCACCGGCATCACCGATGGTTGCACCTTCGAGGTGGAGTTCTCTGAGGCTCTGGTTGCTTCTCTGAAGGCCAACGACCGTCTGCTGGTATATTACAATGCGATGCTGAACCGTCACGCTGCGGTGGGCGCCGACGCCGGTAACCCCAACGAATCCTGGCTGGAGTACGGTGAGGAGCACTATACCACCCACGACAAGACTGAGACCTACACCTTCTCCATCGACATCATCAAGACCGATTCCACGAACAAGCTGATCGATGGTGCCGAGTTCCGTATCTACGATGCGGCTACCGGTGGCAACGAGATCGCTGTGGTTCCGCTGTTGGATGCCAACGATCAGAACCCTGTGCTGGATGCCAACGGAAACCCCATGTATCGTCGCGCCCGTTCCAACGAGACCGGTGTATCCATTGTGGTTAAGGGCGGTAAGGTGACCGTGGTTGGCTTTGATAACGGCGTTTATTATCTGGAGGAGACGGTCTCTCCTGAGGGCTATAACAAGCTGACCTCCCGTAAGGAGTTCACCATTGCCGACGGCAACCTGGATTCCGTGTTTAACGGCGGTATCTATTCCACCGGCTCCGGTGTGCACGTGGTCAACAAGACCGGTTCTATGCTGCCTGAGACCGGTGCGGCGGGCACTGTGGTATTCATCGCCATCGGCGTGCTGGTGGTTCTGGGTGCCGGCGTGCTGCTGATCACCAAGAAGAGAATGGCTATGATTCGGGAGTAATTCCTGCATATGACCATACATAAAACATAGTTTGTACGCGGGGGGGACGGTTCTCCGTCCCCGCCGCACACCATTTTCGTAGGACAGTAGGGAGAAGTCTATGCAGGGAAGAAAAGTAACCATCATACTTTTAATATGTTTTTTCATAGGCTTGTCCGTGCTGTTGTATCCCACCATCAGCGATTTCTGGAACTCCAAGACCCAGAGTGAGGCTATTGTGGACTATGAGTCGATGCTGGCCTCCTATACACCTGAGGATTACACTGCGCTGTTTGAGGCGGCGGATGCCTACAATCGCGCTTTGGGTGCCTTGGATTTTCCATTGCAGGAATATGCGCAGGTGGAGGACCTGTACTGGAAGACGCTGGACGTCACCGGCACCGGAATGATGGGATATGTGACGATACCCAAAATCAGTCAGCAGTTGCCCCTATACCACGGCACCGATGACGCGGTGCTGGGAACCGCCGCCGGCCATTTTCAAGGTTCCAGCTTGCCGATAGGGGGCACCGGCACTCACAGTGTGGTATCCGCCCACCGCGGTCTGCCTACGGCGGTACTGTTCACCCATCTGGATCGGATGGAAGTAGGAGATGAGTTTTTCTTCACGATATTGGACCGCACATTCACCTACGAGGTGGATCAGATCCGCATTGTGGAGCCCAACGACACCAACCTCATCCAGACGGTGCCGGGAAAGGATTATTGCACCTTGCTGACCTGCACCCCCTACGGTATCAATACCCAGCGGCTGTTGGTGCGGGGGCACCAGGTGGATGCCTCACAGGAGAAAAATCTGTATATCGCCAACGAGGCCTATCGCATCGACACCCTCATCGTAATGCCATTGGTGGCGTTACCGATTATCCTGGTATTGCTTTTGTATATCATGTTCGCACCGGTTAAGAAAGAATCGTTAGGAGAGGATGCCCTATGAAAAAACAGATCCTGCGTATGGGCATAGTGCTACTGTGTCTGTGGATGCTGTGCGCTCTGACGGTGTCGGCGGCGCCGCCGGACACGGAGCATCTCTGCCGTCTGTCCCTACGGTATGCCCACGACGGTGTGGAGATGGCGGGGGAAACGGTGGAACTCTACCGTGTGGCGGAGGCACACGCCGATGGTACCTTTTCATTGATAGCACCCTTTGATGGATACAAGGTGTCTATTTATGATGTGACCGACCCCGCCGGATGGAAGACGGTGGCCGCCACGCTGAGAAGCTGTGCGGTGGCGGATCGGTTGACCCCCACCCGAATCGGCAAAACCGCCGCTGACGGTGGTGTGATGTTTTCCCACCTGCCTACGGGTCTGTATCTTGTCTGCGGTCTTACCATCGCTAAGGACAGCAGTGTTTATACCTTTGACAGTTTTATGGTCTATTTGCCCACCACGCAGGGGGAGGACCATATCTATGACGTAGAGGCTACCCCCAAGGGAAGCCGCCATGATAACCTGCCCCGGGAGACGGAGTATCGGGTGATGAAACTGTGGAAGGATGCGGGGCACACTTCCGACCGTCCCGCCACGGTACAGGTAACCCTGTACGAAAATGGACAACAGAGGGACACAGTGACTCTATCGGCGGAGAACAACTGGACCTACACCTGGACCGATGATGGGGTGGGGGAGTGGACCGTAGCCGAGGCGGATGTGCCGCAGGGGTACACTGCTGCTCTGTCGGTAAACGGTGACGTCTTTACTCTGACCAACACCTACAAGAAGACGGAGACACCGCCGTCACCGCCCCCGCAGACGGGGGATACGGCGCCGCTGATGCTGTATGTGGTGTTGTTGTGCCTGTCGGGGATGGCTTTGGTGCTGGTGGCTTTGGCTTTCCTGCGAGGTGAGCGATATGGGAAGAAGAATTAAGATATTATTGACCGCCGGTCTGTTGTTGGTGGCGGTCAGCATTGGTTTGACGATCACCGACTTTGTCCGTACCGCGGCGGCGGGTGACCGTGCTGCGGCTATGGCGGCGCAGTTGAAATCGGCATTGCCCCCTCGTACCGCCGGAATCACCGATACTTCTACTGCGGATATGCCGGTGTGGCAGTGGGAGGGACAGGATGTGGTGGCACTGTTGGAGATCCCCGCCTATGAAGTGCAACTGCCCGTAGGGGCGGAGTGGGATGCCGCTGCAGTTGCCGCGTATCCGCGGCGGTTTTCCGGAACCACCTATGGCGATGCGTTGATTATCGGCGGTAGTGACCGCCGCGGTCAATTGGATTGCTTGGATAGCTTGGACGTGGAGGACGTGGTTACCGTGACGGATATGAGAGGTGTTGAGTTCACCTACGTTGTGGATCGGGTGGAACGATCTACATCCGCTGCCGCATCGGTGCTGTCCGACGGGGACGCATCCTTGACGTTGTTTGTCCGTGATGCGTTGTCTATGGAATATATCCTTGTGCGTTGCAAATAGAAACAGCCTGTGGCATACGCCACAGGCTGTTTCTTGTGTATTAGGGTTTCACGCGGTTCTCAGTGCCGCTACAGGATTTTTTCGCCGCGGAGCGGGAGGGGATGATTCCGACAAGCAAGGAGTGTACCATGCTGATGATCAGATCGCTTCCTATAATGATGCTTCGAAAAGTTGATACTAAAAATGTAGTCAGTAGTGTGTGTGTTTGGCTTTAGCAAGAAAGCATTTGATGTTTGCACAAGCACCAACGTTACCAAAAACACGCTTTATTGTCACAAATTGTCTTGTGTATTTATTGGCGGGCAGCACACAATAGGTTTGCAAACGCAAAATGAATTTGCGGCGGCAAAACCGCCGCGTATGACAGAGAGGTGTGAACAGTATGAACAACAAGAGCGTAGTGCCCGAGGCTCGCGAGGGTCTGAACCGTTTCAAGATGGAGGCCGCCAACGAGGTGGGCGTCAACCTGAAGCAGGGCTACAACGGTGACCTGACCGCCCGTCAGGCCGGCTCCATCGGCGGCCAGATGGTCAACATAATGACACCCGTACGAACTTTACGATTTGTGCGTCACACCCGTATTACGCCTGGACATAGAGCGACCATACAATACGCGTTTGGCTTTGCAGTGTAAAGGGTTATATAGGTTTGAAGAGAGAAAGAGGCAGGGGATACATCCCTGCCTCTTTTGATCTATTAGCCAAAAATGAAAGAATTTCAAAAATGGCTAATAAGAAGAATGTTGATTACATTTGTTATTTTTTTGTTTTCGGCAGTTGACAAAGTGACTCTATAGAGATATAATAATATCAAAGGTAACTCTTTGGAGATACTCATGTAAAGGAGAATACAAATGAGCAAATTAATTATTTACCATGGTTCCCCTGAGATTATCGAGAAACCGGTATTTGGAAAAGGAAAACCGTATAACGATTACGGAATGGGTTTTTATTGTACAGAACATTTAGAATTAGCAAAAGAATGGGCATGCACAGAGGGTGTTGATGGATATGCAAACTGTTATGAATTGAACATAGATCATATGAAAGTTTTGAATTTGTCATCTGAAGAGTACAACATTCTGCATTGGCTTGCTTTGTTGGTGACAAATCGAAAGTTGCGTTTGTCTACCCCGGTTATGGAGCGTGGTGCCGCATGGTTGAAAGAACACTTCCTTGTTGATGTTTCTGATTATGATGTTATCATCGGTTATCGTGCAGATGACTCTTATTTTTCTTTTGCTCGCGCTTTTGTAAATAACGAAATTTCGCTTAAACAGTTAAGCTATGCTATGAAGTTAGGAAAACTGGGAGAACAAATTGTTTTGATATCCGAGAAAGCATTTGATGAAATTAAGTTTATTTCTTATGAAACGGCAGATAACACTATTTATTACGCACATAGAAAAGCACGTGATGATGAAGCAAGAGATGCTTATACGCAAGAATTGAGAAATGATGACATAGACGGTATTTACATGAGAGATGTTATTCGTGAGGAGATGAAGCCGAATGATCCGCGCTTACGATAAAGTATATCTTGAAGATGCAATGCGCAATTTGGGCGAAGCCTTTGATTATGTATCCAGTCATCTCAAAATAACGTTGGATGACTTCTTGGATTTGTTCATAGCCAGTGGTATTGCCGAACAATTTGGCAGAGGTGTTCCTAAGTTTGTATCCGGCCTTTCCGGTATTGAATTGGCGATGGAAGTTCTAACAAAAGCCGGCAAAGATCTCACTTTTCCGGAAAGTGATGTGAAATATAGTTTCTCTTCTGAATACTGGTGTGGTTGGATCTTAGCTTATTATCAATGGTATTCCGGAAGAACGTTTAAAAACATTAGCAAATATCTTTCGATGGAAGACGTAGAAAAGTTGTATCCCACGTTACATGAGGCGGCAGAGGAAAAGTTTGTAGATACGGTCAACAGTATTATTCGCAGACAGAATCCACCAACGCAACTGCAAGCGTTACGCAAATCGATCGGATATTCACAGAAGATGCTTTCTGAGAAATCCGGAGTTTCGCTGCGTATGATACAACAGTACGAACAACGAGCAAAGAATATCAATAACGCGACTGGGGCGAATCTGGTGGCATTAGCCAATACGCTTGGTTGTGGTGTCGAGGAATTGTTAGAACAGAGTGAAGGATAAGTTGTAATAACAGAGGTGAAATGTATGTCAAACAATTTAGGAGATATTAGAGATTATTATCTTCGCGATGTATCGTATATAAGAGATTATGTTCAGTTTCTAGAGACTTTTTTTCTTACATCCATGCGAATGATTGACAATATCGATCAAATTGCGCCTTCGTTGTTTAAAACACTTGGATCAGCTACTCTTTGCGAAAACAACGCTAGTGTTGAACAAGAGATGACTGCTTATCTTATCGATATTCAAGATAGAATGAGATCGTTGGAATTGAAAGAAAAAAGTTCTGATGAGCCGAGCATGGAGGACTCCACACCAGAAGGCGATATGCTGCTATACTTGACTACAAAGGTGAGAAACGGTGCTACCAATCGAGAAGAACTATTTAGAATAGCGCAGGCACAAGTGGAAGCACTGTGCATAGTAAAGGGAGATCAAGAAGGGTTTGAGGGCTATCACGATTTGTATGATAACCCACAAAAAGTTCGCAGGTTAGTAGAAATTGCTTTTGAAGAGGAAGACCGGCGCTTATATGAAGTTTTAAAAGCAGAAGGAACTTACATAGGTGTGTCGGCTAAGTCATTGGAATTATTCGATTCTAAACAACATACGAACTTGTATAAACAGAATTTTATTCAAACAATGGCTTATTTTGATAGTTGCATTTTTGATATGGTTCGATTGTGCATGGACCAAAACTTCTTTGAATGGTTGTCATATTTTGCGAATGTAAATATCAAGACGCATGAAATATCCTCTTATGGATCTTTTGAAGTTTTTAAAGAAAGTCAGATTGATGCTTCATTAAGGAAAAGTTATGTAAAAGACCTTTTGAATATTTTGAAAGAAAGATTTGATGGAGTGTTTAATGTAGATGGGTATGATATATATCCGACGTTACAGGAGATGATAGCGCGACGTAATGTTCACATCCATCATAATGGTATTGCTGACGAGAAGTATTGCGCAGAATACAATTTGTACTGTGCCGAGCTTGGTGATTATCTTGAGGTTGATCGAGAGTATTTCGAAAAGGTTGTAGAGTTAACGCAGTTGGCAGTTTGCTGTATTGCAAACGTGTGTGGATAGAACAAATAGGTGGTTGCATGAATTGTAAGGTTCTGCAAAATATAAAAGAATTAAGAAAGTAAAGGAGTGATTCTATGTTTAGGAGTTTTATTTATTTGGACGAAGAAAAACTGTATACATACAAACGACAAATTAATGGTCATAACAGTCCTCAACCTAAAGCTATATCCAAGCGAAAAACAGCAGGATTTACAGCTTGTATAAAAGGGGTTGGAGTGAACGGTGCAACTGAAACAAGCATCGATGGCGAGTTTGAAAAAGATATAAGTTTTGACTATGACCATTTCGAGTTAGATCTTGCTGCGCTTGAGGGAGAAGACTATTTCGATTTTGTCTTGAATGGTGATTATGATATAACTACAATTCCAGCAATGAAACTTATGCGTATTTGTAGTAGTTTTGAGATTCCGGAAGCATTTGATGCGGTTAATCTTATTGATCAATTCAAACCTATGCTCATAGGGCAGATTGAAACCAAAACAGCGGGGGAGCAAGTGGCAGTAGAAGGTGTCCTGGGCAAAGCATCTGCAGATATACCTTTTGTTATTGAATGTGACGAAGTCACGATATCTGGAAAATTGAATTCAAAGTATCTTTGGGAAGAGTATGCCAATCTTGAAGAATATTCAGACCAAGATGTGTATATGCTCTGCAAAGTTGTTGGCTTGGTAAGGAAAGATGTGGTGGAGATTTTTGATCCTCTTAAAGATTTCGTTCGTTTGCCGCGCGCTATGCGGCGTCAGATGACTATTGATGGGTCATCTGTTGGTATCGAAGCAATCTCAGTTGAAGGTCCAGTTTTAAAAGTTGAAGTCATCGCCATTTACAAGTGATAATGCAGTAAGCATTTTTCTTGTAATGAACTTTTGGAATGTATTGTTTTAGGTGCTGTTCCCGAACTTTGTGAACGCGTTTTGACTGGTAAAATCACTTCTGAAGAATTTGTCAGCGAAATAAAAGTGGCTTTTTCTAATCTCATAAAACTGTATAATTACTAAGTAAAAATGCTCCCATCAAATTTGATAGGAGCATTTTTACTATTTAACCTTGCGGTAATAAAATCAAAGGGGCGAACGAAAAATTAATGAATGGCAATTTTACTGTTATAGTTAGTGAATTAAGCGTTTTGCGAACAGTGTTTCTAATTAGATTAATAACGTTGTCTTTCATGTGCATTCCCCTTTCAATAATACTTTCTTTTTCGTTCGTTTTTTTCCATTTGGACCCTAAGTCTGGTGGAACAGAAAAGGGGATGACTGTCCCAAAACACTATAGCACAATAAGCAATAAAAATCAAGTTGTTTATGTGAATGTGCGATTCTAAAGTTTATGTAGTCGCTGTTTGCATCTTCTTTTGCTAAACTTTAAGCATAAGGGGGGCTGACTACGGAATACGCACACTTACTACATCGGATAAAAATTGAAGCTTTCCCCCTTGACTTTTCGGTCTACGAGTCGTAGACTATACTTAACAAGTTCATACACAAGCAAGCCACCACCCCTAAAAATGCGGCAAAAAGCCGCGCGGCAGTGCGACCGCAACTTTAAAGACGAGCCGATGGCTAAAAATGGGTGGCACTGTGTTGAACGTCATATGTTTGATGCAGTATAGGTGTTTTTCGAATAACACTTGTACTATTTCAGTGTGTCTGAACAAGGCCACCCACTCGTCTAATAGTCGAGGTGGGTGGCTTTTTGTTTTGTCCAAAAGTAGTCGTGCAGATGCACAAAAGCCACCGCTACAATGCAAAGCAGTATAAATCATACTGCGTGATTGAGAAAGGCGGTAAAAGAAATGTTGAATGTGAAGTTGTTGTCGGCGAATGAGATTTTTGACAAAGCGATGAAGACCATGGCTCCCTTGTCCAGCCAGGAGA
>JAZNUN010000073.1:0-8063 GCA_045592345.1 Acutalibacteraceae bacterium
TTGGAGATTACCGCCCCCGTGGAGGGTAAGTCGCCCTCCACCTCCGTCACCGACAACGGCGCTGCCTACGGCGTATACAGCCGTGACGTGCGCTGGGGCGTTTCCACCGATGGCATCAATTTCACCATGATGGCTGCCGGCGAAAAGTTCGTGGGCGGCAAGTACTACCGCGTGTTTATGGACGTGAATCTGCTGGATGGTCTGAATGGCGACGGATACAAGTTTGCCATCACCACCGCCGGCGACACCATACAACCCGACGTGGTTGCCACCGTCAACGGCAGCCCTGCCGTCGTCGAAAAAGCCTATGACCAAGACCCCGAGGAGGTCATCACCGTTTATTTCGATTTTGGCAAGTGCAACGATTACATCATTGAGGAGATTACCATTGTGGATGTGGTGGCCCCTGTGGCGGGGCAGCACCCCACCTACACCGTCAATATGTTCGGCACCGGCTATCACGTGGATACCACCGAGAATTCCTATGAGGACATTTATTGGAAGAATCCTCCCGAAAAGTGGTACTACGTCAAGAACGGCGTTTCCTGGTGGGACGTCACCGATGGCGGTTACGATTACGTCTACGAAAATGACGTATTCCTCCCCGGACATCAGTATCGGTGTAGGGTCTACGTCGCCACCGACGACGGCTACGAGTTCGTCAACGATGTCTACGCTGAAGTTTGGCCCACCGCCACCATTAACGGCAACTCCGCCACCATCAAGCAGGAAGGCTCCGGATTGATGTGGGAGCAGCAGGTCTCCTACACCTTCACCTGTGCGGAGAACGTGGTGGACCGCATCGTGGTGGACGGCATCAACTTCCCCAAGGAGGGTCAGGCTCCCGACTATTCCCCCATTTTGGGCAACACCGCCCTGTACGCGCTGGATACCGACTACGGCCTGAACGGTAGCGGTATCTACTGGTACGATTGCGAGGGCAGACAACTGGAGGCCGGCGAGGTCTTCGGTGACGCCGGTCCCTATCGTATGGCCATCAAGTTTGTCCCCGTCTATGAGGACGGCGCACCTCTGTGCACCTTCGCCAATGAGGTGGACGTGCTGATCAACGGCAAGTACGTCACCCCCTACGGCGATTGGGATGATATCGTGGTGGGTAGCGGCTTCGCCCAGGCGTTCTATACCTACAAAAACAATTCTTCCGCCCCCGAGGGTGAGCAGACCTATACTCTCAGCGGTAGCATCAACGTCAGCGGTGCCACCGTCACGCTGTTGCGTGGCGACGATGTGGTGAGCACCATCACCGCCGGCACCACCTACCGCATCGAGAATCTGTCCGTGGGCGTCTATACTCTGCAGGTGTCTATGGACGGCTATGCGACCCTTAAGTACAGCATCGTCATCGCCGCCGATGTGGTGCAAGACATCACCCTTGCGTCTGGCGCTGTCCCCGGCGACGTGAATGAGGACGGCAAGGTGAACATCAAAGATCTGGGTCTGGTACAGCAGTATCTCAACGGCTGGGACGTGGTGCTGAATATCGATGCCGCCGATGTGAATGAGGACGACAAGGTAAACATCAAGGACCTGGGTCTGATCCAGCAGTATCTCAACGGCTGGGACGTGGAGTTGAAGGGTTAACCCCCGGGAAAGAAAGGCATCGCCGTTCTTCACCCCCACAATGAGCACGAACTCCGATAAAACTCGTCGGGGAGGGCCTAAGTGCCCTCCCCGAAAAAATAAGGAGGGTTTCTATATGAAAAACACCCTATATCATCGCATTCTTTCCGCGCTGTTGGCGCTGGTATTTGTGCTGTGCCTGTTCCCGGCGTGCGCCCTGCCCGTGTTTGCGGGGCATTTCTGCCCCGACTGCCAGGACTGGATCGATGGCTCGCCCTATTGCCAGGACTGTTATAAGTGCAATGACTGTGTGGATCTGTGTATTGAATGTGGATCCTGTACGGATTGCACCGGAAACGACATTTGTGATGGCTGCTCCAACGAGGAGATCGGCGACACGGTGTGTGAGCCCTGCGCCGTAGAACGCGGCAGCCACTGCCCCGATTGCGAAGAGTGTTATTACGTAAGCCAATTGTGGTGCGAGGAATGCGGTGCCTGTGATAACTGTGTCGGCATTTGCCGCCCTTGCAGCGAAAACCTGGGCAACGGCATCTTGTGTGTCAACTGTGCAGCCGAGGGAGAGGGACATTGCCCTGGGTGCGGTGGCTGTTACTTTGAAATCCAGGGCTGGTGTGAAGAGTGTATGCTGTGTGCGGAATGCGTCAGCATTTGTGAATACTGCTCTGCAGAAGCGGGCGCTATCCTCTGTGAGAATTGTGCCATTGACGAAGGGATGCATTGCCCTGATTGTACCGAGTGCTACGGCGAGGTGAACGGCGATCTCTGCCAGGAGTGCGGCATCTGCTTGGGTTGTGTGGATATTTGTGCCACCCACGAGCTGTGTGTGGAATGCGCCATCGACGCAGGCTACCATTGCCCCAACTGTGAGGCCTGCGGCGAGGAAGAGATCCTTTGTGAGGACTGCGGTGAGCGATGCACCGCCTGCGTGGATGAATTCTGCGAAAACTGCAATATGTGCGGCGAGTGCGTTCAGCTTTGCCCCGATTGCGGCGCTTGCTCCAACTGCGCCGAAATCTGCGAGAATTGCGAGGAGCATTGCTCCGAGTGTGAGGGCCTCTGCGACGACTGCGGCCTCTGCTTAGCGTGTTGTGAGGATAACGCCAATTTCGAGGGCTGTGATTGCTCGGATTGGGTGTGTAAGGAAAGCAGTGACTGGGACGATCACTTTACGGAAAAACACTTAGTACACGAGACCGGTCACAACCCCAGACCGGTAGCTACCTGGGCATGGGATGACACGCACCACTGGCGCCAGTGTCGATATTGCGATGACAGCGATCACTACACGTATGTGGGGGAGCATACCTTCTCCGGCAGCGTGTGTACCGATTGCGGTTATGTGCAGAATGGGAAGATCCAGATTATCCAACAACCGCAGGACGCGTATAACGTCTACGTACAGAGCCCCTATGAAATCCACGATGAGCGCAATATTGCCCATTTCTCCGTGAAGGCGGTGGGGGAGAGCGAATTGACCTACACCTGGTATATGGGATACGAGGTGAACGGACAGATCAAATACTTTCTTTTGACCGAGCCGAGTGCGGGTGAATGCTTTGACGGACCTGATCTTTACGTGTTAGCCTACACGGATGGGTGCTACAGCGCGAGTTATATTTATTGTATCATCACCGATGAAGAGGGAAATGAGGTACGCACCGTGGACGCGCGGATGCACACACGGCACGATTATCACTATTATAAGTGCTGGAAGGATCAGGAAAGGCCCTATGAAACGGCTGAGCGCAATCAGCACGGACACATTCTCCAGTGCGTCGGTGAGGGCTGTGAGCAGAGAACGGGTCTGCGCCCCCATTTTGATGAGGATCGGGACGATTATTGCGATGAATGCGGTTACGATATGCCGGAGATCCTCATCACAAAACAGCCCAAAAACGTTCGGGACGTCTACGTATACGGCCCGCTGGAGGATTATGACGAGAAGAGCATCGCCCATTTCAGCGTCGAGGCGGAGGGCAACAGTGAGCTCACCTATACGTGGTGCAGAAGAACGTATTCCGGCGGCAAGCTGGTCTATGAGCCTCTGAAGAATCCGCAGGAATTGGAGTGCTACGACGGTCCTGATCTGGCACTGTTGGTGCCCACCGATGCTTGTTGCCAGGAATACCGCTATTGCTGCTTCATCACCGATGAAGAGGGCAACGAGGTAAGAACTATCGACGTGACGCTGAAAGCCAAGCACCATTATCAGTATTTCAAGGATTATCTGTCGGGTTGCGAGAATCCCTATGAATCTGTAAGAAGATTCCCCAATGGGCATATCCTCCAGTGTGTCGGTGAGGGTTGCGAGAAGAAGACCCCGATGCAACGGCACATGGAGGAAAACAACGACTATATCTGTGACGTCTGCGGCTACAGAAGCTTGATTGATTTTGCGGAATTGACCGTTACTCCGCCTAAGGAGGGGCAGACCCCCGACTATGGGGTGGTCTGTGGCAGCGTGGCGTATTATGCAGTAGGTAAAATGAACAACGGTCGCTACTGGTTCGTGTCCGACAACGGCGTGGATAACTGGAAACTGATGGATAACACCACCCCCTTTGTTGCCGACAAGTATTATAAGTTTAGCGTGGATCTGCATACGGCGAATGGGTATGAATTCAGTCGGCACAAGAACTACAATTCCAAAGTGCTGGTGCAGGTCAACGGTGGCACGAAATTTTTTGCTGAAAAGTGCCATGATCAGGATCTGGCCCACTATGTTACCGTGGAATATGAGTTTGGCATCTGCAACGACAGCGTCATCGAAAACATTGTGATCGATGGCGTAACCCAGCCTGTTGCGGGACAGAAGCCTACCTACACCGCCGTCGTTCGCGGCAGCGGGTATTACATTGATTCTTCCAAGAATGCACAACTGGATGATTATTGGAACAATCCTCAACAAAAACCGCACTATATCAAAAACGGTATCGGTTGGTTTGACCTTACTGAATCTGATTGGGTTTACGAAAACGAGACGTTTATCCCCGGCCATCAGTATCAAGCCAAAGTCTACATTCGGACAGAGGACGGCTACACCTTCTGGCACGACAAATGGAATAGTATGCTGTTTACTGCTTCCATCAACGGATTCGGAGCAGAAGGCAACACCACCGGCAGCTCAGGTCTTACCGAACAGACTATCTCTGCGTCCTTCCTGTGTCAGCCGCAGGAGGTCACCTCCATCGCGGTGCGGGGCTTGGATGCGCCGCAGGCGGGCAAGACCCCGGACTATACGCTGATTTCGGCGGAGCCTGACCTGTATCAGCCGGATGCCAACTATGCCGGTTCCGGCGGTATTGTATGGTATGACAGCGAAGACCAAATGCTGGAGCCTACCGATACCTTTGAGGAAGGGAAGCACTATTGGGTGGAGATCAAGGTGGTTCCCACACAGTTGGAGGGAGCCAACGTCTGTAAGTTTGCATCCCCCGTCAGTGCATATCTCAATGGTAAGCAAGTGGTTACCAACGACGCCGGAGATATCGTTTACGGAAACGACAATGCCGTGTACATCTATTACCATTTCCCGGATGCCGCTGCCTCCGCTTACGTCCCCGGCGACGTGAATGAGGACGGTAAGGTCAATATCAAGGATCTGGGTCTGGTGCAGCAGCATCTTAACGGCTGGGATGTGGTGCTGAATACCGATGCCGCCGATGTGAACCGTGACGGCAAGGTGAATATCAAGGACCTGGGTCTGATCCAGCAGTATCTCAACGGCTGGGACGTGGAATTGAAATAAATCCTATCTACCCCTGCCGCCGTTGCGCGTAATTAAGCTTGCGGCTTCGGTGGGTACGCCCTGCAAGGTGTCTTCTGATAGCGTTTCCCAGAACGCGGCAGGGGGCATCGGGCGTATTCTCTGTGGTTAGCGGCGGCATCGCATAGACGGCCCTGTCCGTCCAACAGAAAAGAGCCTGCGGCATATGCCGCAGTCTCTTTTAATAGGTTGGGGGAGAGTGAATAGGTTACATAGAATCTGTAGGAATGGCCATTGGTCATCCGCGGACGGGCAGTGCCCGCCCCTATGGTGTGCGTTCTCTTTTTGCACCGCGAATCAAATTTGCAAGACATTATAGGCGGGAATTTGTGAAAAAATCCGATTGCATATTGCGGCGAAATGCGGTACAATAATCGGGTATGCATTCCCACAATGAGGAGGGGCTTTTTTATGGATATCGTGAATACTACCGGTCGTCCTACGCGGGAAGAGATCCTGCGGCGGCGCACCTTTGCCATCATCTCCCACCCCGACGCGGGTAAAACCACCCTGACCGAGAAATTCCTGCTGTACGGCGGCGCCATCCAGCAGGCAGGTATGGTCAAGGGCAAAAAGAACAATAAGCACGCGGTCTCCGACTGGATGGAGATCGAAAAACAGCGCGGTATCTCGGTTACCAGTTCGGTGATGCAGTTTAACTATAAGGATTACTGCATCAACATCCTGGACACCCCCGGTCACCAGGATTTCTCCGAGGATACCTACCGTACCCTGATGGCGGCGGACTCCGCCGTAATGGTTATCGACGCCAGCAAGGGCGTGGAGCGCCAGACCATTAAGCTGTTTAAGGTGTGTTTGCTGCGGGATATCCCCATCTTTACCTTTATCAACAAGATGGACCGCGAGGCCCGCAACCCCTTTGACCTGATGGAGGAGATCGAGTCGGTGTTGGGCATCCGCACCTACCCAATGAACTGGCCCATCGGCTCCGGTAAGGAGTTCAAGGGTGTGTACGACCGTAATAACAGCAGCATCATCGCCTTTACCGCCAACGACGAGAACGCCAACGCCCAGCACGAGGTGGCTGCCACCCGTGTGGACCTGAAGGACGACAGCCTGAAGGATATGATCGGCCCCTATCTCCACGAGACTCTGATGGACGATGTGGAGCTGTTGGACGGCGCGGGTTACGAGTTCGATATGGAGGAGGTTCGTCACGGACGGCTGACCCCTGTGTTCTTCGGATCGGCGCTGACCAACTTCGGCGTAGAGCCCTTCCTGCAAGAGTTTTTGAATATGACCACCTCTCCCTTGCCCCGCAAGGCGGGGGACAGCGAGATCGACCCCTTCGGCAAGAATTTCTCCGCCTTTGTGTTTAAGATCCAGGCCAATATGAACAAGGCGCACCGCGACCGTGTCGCCTTTATGCGTATCTGCTCCGGTAAGTTTGAGAAGGGTATGGACGTCTATCACGTGCAGGGTGATAAGAAGATGCGTCTGAGCCAGCCTCAGCAGCTGATGGCGGAATCCCGTGAGATCGTGGATGAGGCTTATGCCGGCGACATCATCGGTGTGTTTGACCCCGGTGTGTTCTCCATCGGCGATACCATCTGCTCCGGCGGCGATAAGTTTACCTTTGAGGGCATTCCCACCTTTGCCCCCGAGCATTTTGCGCTGATCAGCGTGGTGGATACCATGAAGCGTAAGCAGTTCGTCAAGGGTATCACCCAGATTGCCCAAGAGGGTGCGATCCAGATCTTCCAAGAGCTGAACGGCGGTATGGAAGAGGTTATCGTGGGTGTGGTGGGCGTTCTGCAGTTTGAGGTGCTGGTGTACCGTCTGAAGAACGAGTATAACGTGGACATCCGTATGCAGAACCTGCCCTATCAGTACATCCGCTGGATCGAGAACGAGGATATCAATGTAAAGGCACTTAACTTGACATCTGATACCCGCCGTATTCAGGACCTCAAGGGTAAGAAACTGCTGTTGTTCACCAATCCGTGGAACATCACCTGGGCCACGGAGCACAACCCCGCTCTGGAAATGTCCGAGTTCGGTAAGAATGAGGCGTAACAGCATCGGTGTTGCCGATGCTGTGATGCTTTTCCTGTGGAAAAGTGATGGTTCCCTTATGGGGACGTGATGTGTCGTTACGCGACGTTAAGTAAAAACGGACGAGGTGTTACCTCGTCCGTTTTTGTTTCACTATGCGACTGCGAAATCGCTCCCAACCATTATCTACCTCAGGATGGGGTATACTCTCTGTCCCTATTTGCTCGCGAAACATACGGTTCATTTTTCTTTTGAAATGTACGCTGAATGTAATCGCTTGCAAATCTATATTTTCGAAATCCAATTTCATATCCCCTCATGTTGACCATTATCGCGGTCAATATTTTGTGTCAGTATAGCATAAAATGTGTTTAGTTGCAACCAATACTGGTCAAAAAGTGAGGGAGAATATGGAACAAAAAATCAGACGCGACCGCTATATGGGCCGCAATCTGCGGCGGTTGCGGGATGCTGCGGATGTTTCACAGGAGAAATTGTGTGCGGAATTGCAAAAACGCGGATGCGATATCGGCCGTTCCACCTATGCAAAATACGAGTCCGGAGAACTCAATATCCGCGCCAGTGTGTTGATTCAATTAAAAGAAATCTATCAGTGCTCTTACGATGAATTTTTCAAAGACCTATAAATTTAAAAAAGTCCCACGGCAGATGCCGTGGG
>JAZNUN010000074.1:0-14657 GCA_045592345.1 Acutalibacteraceae bacterium
CACGGTTGCGGTCCCCCTCCCCGTTTCCGGTCAATTTTACCATATTTCGCAACCACTGGTTGCACATCGTTTTCCTAACTACTGTACGTAGTATTGATTACTACATAATGCTGTAAATATTACTGCATTATCCATTATTGAGATATCCACAATTATTTTGTGGATAACTTTTATTGACTGGGTACCCAATACATGATATTATATTCTTGAGCCGGAGGACCGGCACTAAACCATAGGAGGTATTTTATATGAAACTCAGAGGATTATATGAGCAGCTTACCAATTTGCTGCGCGGCCTGGATTATCTTTTTGTTAGTCACAGCTTTTACACGACCAGGGGCGGAGAAGTCCGGGAGAGCATCCGGATAAACTTTGACCGAGGGGATCAGGTGTTATTCCTCCTCCCGTCGATCAGGGCTTATTGTTGCGGGATCCAGGGCGTCCGTGTCGATGTGTATCATTATGAAATCGAAATTGAAATGGAGGCTTGAGATGAACGATAATAATTACTGGTACGCGATTATGTCTGATCCCCAGGACGACGATTGGGGAACCGGCACATATGATTATTACACAGCCTGTCAGATGCTGATCCGCCAGGGCGGCGGCCTGATCGCTGTGATTCAGGAAGGCCCTAATCCGGTATGTGTCCAGGAGATCTTTTATGACGATACGGACGCGCTGCTGATTGGCCCGGAGGTTTAGCAATGAAACTGATAGATGCGGATAATATCGGATTGACCGACATCGAAATTATAATGTGTAATGGCTCGTATAAAGATGCGTTTATAATGCTCATTGATAAGATATGTAATGCACCGATCGTTGATGCAGTACCAGTTGTCCGCTGTGAGGACTGCGAGAACTGGGATAAGGACAGCTACTATCTTAATAGGGATGAAGCTGATTGTTATTGTATCATGGTCGATCATAGGACAACGCCCGATTTCTACTGTGGTGACGGAAAAAGAGAGGAGGTTTGATATGAGTAGCATTGTGGGTTATGATAAACACGGGAACGCATTATATAGTGGCGATTATGTGATTTATGACTCCGGTTATCAAGTTGAAATTGGCAGGGTAACAAGCAGCCGTGGTAATGAAACAATATTTGTATGTTATCATAGCGGAGATACTGCTGCAGCGACGGCTCTATCCATGGTCCAAAAGATCGAGAATCAGTACGTCATATTGTCAACATCTTTAGGAGGTGGTAGATTTGACCAGTAAACAGATCGAGAACTTGATCAAAAAGCACAGCACGACCGGCGCGGAGCATCCCTCCGCACCGTGTCGATTCTGCGGCCAGCCGATCACGCCGGACACGCTGGATATTGACCTGGTGGTAACTAAACGCAAAACCCTGGTGATCTTTCATCGGGCTTGTTATAGAAAGGAGTTTTATAAATGAAGCTTTACAGCGCCGCTGCAGATGTGCAGCTCAATTTTTCGGAAAAAGCTAAAGAATGCTATAATGGATCCGACGTCCTGATCCAGAAGAACCTACAAGGCCTATATTTTATCAAGTTGGCCGGCGATCCAGTACAAGGTCCTTATACCCTACAGCAGCTTAATGATATGTGCGAGGAGTACCAAAATGAGCTTGAAACCTGGTTTAACGAGGATGACGAAGATCTGGAGGATCTTCTGGACGGAGATCTGGAGGACATCTTCGAGGCCTTTTATGTCGACGACAACGTGCCCAATGACATAGACAGGAGGACCCATGAATGAGTTATCAGCGTCAATTTAATCTTAAATATAACCCGGACGTTGACCGCGACGTGATCGAGGCCCTGGAGCGGTCCGGCTCGCCGGTCGATTATGTCCGGCGTCTGGTACGCGAGGATCAGCGTTATAAAGAGATCCTGGAAAGTGTAGATCATGGAAAGCGAGGCCGGAACGATGCCGCAGCCACTCAGAATTAAATACACTCCTGCACAGATCGCGATCATGAGCGACGCGACGGTAAAGGCCAGATATCAGCGGCTCCGGAAGGTCGCGACGGCTCGCGTCTCCCGATTGGAAAAAGCCGGCTACGGAAAGACCGACGTTGCAGACGTCCGCTTTCCATCATCCAGGGAATTAACGCCGGATCAGATGCGGGCCGAGCTGGCCGAGGCCTCCCGTTTTCTGCGGGATCCCCGCACGACTGTAAAAGGTATGCGTACCTATGTAAAGCGAGCCGAGGAAAGTTTAAAAGAGGCCGGCTACCAGGAAGCAGCAAAGGATCTTAAAAAGTTTGGTGATTTTATGGAGAATATGCGGGCAAGGCACAAAGGACGGCTCATGCCGTCGGATGTAATGGCCACCATCTATGACGAGGCTTCCCGCGTGGGCGTATCAGGAAAGACACTGGAACGGAATTTTAAAGAGTATCTGGACCAGGAAGAAAAGGCCCAACAGCTTTTAAAGACGCTGCAGGAGACGGAGCTGCCTAAATCCAGAAAGCGCCTATCCTCCAAAGAGTTGAAGGCGCTGTTATGATTTATGAGTATAGTGATTTCCCCCGCGATCAGATCCTCACTGCGGGACTGGTCCCCCGGCCGCAGCAGCGGCCGACGAAAGCGCGCAGCCGTCAATACCTGGCGATCACGTCCGCCTTTGATATTGAGACGTCCACGGTCGAGCTGGGCCGGCGTCCTCCGGATAAAAAACACACGGAGGGAGTGCCGGAGCTGCAAGCTTTTATGTACGTCTGGATGCAGCATTTTTCCTTTCAGGAGACCGGTGAACAGATAACCGTAATCGGCCATTACTGGCAGGAATGGATCGAGATGATCCAATGGATCAGCGAGCATTTACCAGAAGACGTTTACCTGGTCTCCTACGTCCATAACCTGTCATTCGAGTGGCAGTATATCAGGTCATGGTACCCTTTTACAAGCGAGGAGATCTTCGCGGTCCGGTCCCGGAAGATCCTTAAATGTGACATGTTTGATCATATCGAGCTGCGCTGCAGCTACATCCACAGCAATCTATCCCTGGACGCCTATACCAGGAAATGGAGAGTCGAGCACCAAAAGCAGTCGGGCGAGATCTACGATTATAGCAAGATTCGCTATCCCTGGACGCCGGCGACCGAGTACGAAACTACGTACCAGGTCAACGACGTTATAGGACTCTGCGAGGCGCTGGACGCTGAAATGGCATTTGATGGCGACAATTTGCATACAATCCCTTTAACGTCCACCGGCTATGTCCGGCGGATCGTCAAGGGCCGGATGCATAAAGACTTCCCCCGGTATAAGCTGATCCGAATGCTGCCGGATGTGCATATAATGATGATGCTCGTGGAGGCATTTCGCGGCGGAGACACGCACGCGAACCGGTACTATGTCGGCGAAATCTGCGA
Source organism: Acutalibacteraceae bacterium (assembly GCA_045592345.1). Taxonomy (GTDB): domain Bacteria; phylum Bacillota; class Clostridia; order Oscillospirales; family Acutalibacteraceae; genus UBA5905. Next base: position 3,356 of record JAZNUN010000074.1, read on the forward strand.
AAACGTCGAAAGCTGGGATTTTTCGTCCAGCTATCCGGCCTGGATCCTCAACCGGCAGTTTCCGATGGGTAAATGGGAATGGATCCGGCCGGGATCCGTCTTTGCTACCTGGGACTATATTAGCCAACTGATCCATATGCGAAAGCGCGCGATCCTGGCCCGCGTCCGGTTTATGGGACTCCGGCTAAAATCCAAAATATGGGGATGTCCATATTTAACAAGAGACAAAGGTAGAAATATAGTCCTGGATCCGGATACGCCGGCCTGGTCCTGTTATGACAACGGCCGGATCCTGCAGGCTGCATTGTATGAAGGGACATTTACGGATATCGATCTGCGGATCATCATCGAAGAGTATGACTTTGACAGCGCTGAAATCCTGGACTGTGTACACTCCCGGTATGATTACTTGCCGGATCCGATCCGACAGACTGTCCGCGAGTTCTACACGAACAAAACCGAGTTGAAGAAAGCAGATCCGACGGAAGAGGAAGAGCTAAACTATTCAAAGTACAAAAACCTGATCAATGCTATATATGGTATGATGGTAGAGTCACCGATCAAGCCGGAGCTGCAATATGATCCTGGATCCGATAACCTATTTGATCCGGAAGATTTGCCGATCGATGAGCTGCTTAATAAGTCTAATCGTCGAGCTTTCTTATCCTATGCCTGGGGCGTATGGATAACAGCGTGGGCGAGATATGAGTTGCACCGCGGGTTATGGACGATCGGTCCGGAATACTTTATCTATTGTGACACGGATTCTATCAAGTTTTTTGATCCGGACGGCAGCAGAAAAAAGATACTGGAGCAGCACAACCAGGACCTGAGAAAAGACAGCGTAAAAAACGGCGGGACAGCCAGAGATCCGGCGGGAAAGCTGCACTATTTAGGGATCTTCGAGCGGGAAAAAACCTATTCAAAATTTGTCACTTTCGGCGCGAAGAAGTATGCCTATACCTACGACGACGACCTGGTCCATATTACCATTTCCGGTGTGAATAAGAAAAAAGGCGCAGCCGAGCTGCAGCGGGCCGGCGGTATCGAGGCGCTGCAGGAAGGATTTATTTTTAAGGATGGAGGCGGGACACAATCTATTTATAACGATCAGATGGAGCCTATCATGTATGAGGCGGAAGGACGACAGATCCCGATCGCGTCAAATGTCGTGATCACGGACTCCGAATACACTTTTGGTTTATCATCGGATTATGAAAAGCTATTGAATAACCTGGATATCTGGCTTGACATTACAGATAAAATCGTTTATCATTAAAGCGTACCTTCCCTTGTCCGGAGTCGGGCCTCCGGGCAACGGGTACACAACAATATACATACAACACAAACAAAAGGAGATCAAAACTATGGCAATCAAGATCACAGCAGCATCAAGAAAAACAGCGGAGGATTTTTCCAAAATCGAACTCTATAAACTGACCGAGGGAGAAAGCACGAGTATCCAGGACGCCCAGGGCTTGGTCCTCAATATCAAGGCCTGGATCAAGTACGAGACGATCAACGGACAGGGCCAGGAGGTTGAAGTCCTGGCACTTATGGATGACCAGGGAAAAGTATATAGCACGATCAGCGCTACTTTCAAGGAAAAATTTAGTCGGATCTGGGAGATCTTCGGCGAGGAGCTCCCCCCGATCCTGGTAACCGGCGGGACCAGCAGGGCCGGCCGCAATTATACAAGCTGCACTCTGGCGTAATATTTCTACCAGTGCACATAATACCCCGCACTGATCCCGGAGACCGGCCCGACGGTCCCGGGATCTTTGCGTATAATCAGGGAGGTACAATATGAATATTTACCAGGAATCCGGTTTTTTGGACTATGCCCGGATAATTGAGATGAAATACCCGTTAACAATCATCTACGGCGGACGCGGAACCGGCAAAACCTACGGCGCGCTGAAATACCAGATAATAGACCAGGATCGGCAGCCATTTATTTATATGCGGAGGACCGGGCAGCAATTAAAAGCGATCAAGAAACCAGAACTCAACCCCTTTGGCCCTATCAATAACGATTTCCAGAAAAACATAGAGTTGAAAAGTGCCGACGATTTTATCCGGATCCAGGACGGGGACGACGTCGACGACGACGGCCTGCCGCTCATGGTTGGCTATGCTGCGGCGCTTTCCACCTTTGCCAATCTGCGCGGTTTTGGTGCTGAGTGGGTCAAGCGGATCATATACGACGAGTTTATACCGGAGAAGCACGAGAAAAAAATCAAGTATGAGGCAGAGGCTCTTTGGAACGCATGGGAAACGATCAACCGCAACAGGGAATTAAAGGGATTGCCTCCAGTACAGCTTGTTTTACTGTCAAATAGCAATGAGCTGGCTAATGCCATTTTTATGTATCTCGGCATCGTCGAGATCTGCCGAAGGATGCGGGAGACGGGGGCGAACGTGTACCAGAATAAAAACCGCGGTCTGCTCATCGTTGACATGATCGACAGCCCTATATCTAAGCGCAAGGCGAATACTGCTATTTATAAAGCCGTCGGCGCCGGCTCGGAGTTTGGTCGGATGGCGCTTGAAAATGAATTTGCCTATGATGATATCAGCGATCAGATCGGCAGCCGGCATTTAAAAGAGTACCGGCCGATCGTCACGATCGGCGAGATCACGATCTACAAACATAAGTCGGAAAAGCTCTGGTATGTATCCCCGCACCGGTCCGGCGCTCCGGATACATACGGGACCGGCGAAACAGATAAAAGGCGTTTTATCAAAAAATATTGGATGATCTGGAACCGGCATTTGGACGGCCAGGTATCGTTCGAAAATTATACTTGCCAGGCGCTTTTTGAACGGATATATGGATTATAAAATTCTTGCATTTTTTATAATAATATGCTATATTTACCATAGGGAATAGGCCGGCGGGCATCGCGCAGGCCCAGAAGGCCGCCCACGTACCGGCGCTGGTACAGGAGCTGGCCTATTCTTTTATCCAGGAGGTGATATACTTTGGACGTCAACATTATCATGCAGCTGATCGGATCGGTAGGTTTTCCGATCGTGGCCTGCGGCGCGATGTTTTGGTTAGTTAATAAGCTTCAGGACCAGCACCGCGAGGATCTGGACGCGATCCGGTCCGCCCTTAATGCTAATACGGCGGCGTTGTCTGAGCTGCAGGCAGCGATCCGGACGATCGGAGGACCTACGGCATGAGCTGGCAGAGTGATATTTTAAAAAAGATCAAAAAGGCCGGGATCCCGGTCACGATCAGCCAGACGGCGGACGACGCCCTGATCATCGAGACGACAAACGCGGACGGCGAGCTGATCGACATGGTCGTAACGCGTGGGACGGCCGACGCGCTCGCTGATCTCCTGGGTTACAAAAAAGCAGCGCGCTACATCGTCCAGGCCGGCTTCTATACAAAAAAGGTATACGGACAGGCAATGGTCCAGACATTAAAAGAGCATGGATTTGACGCGACTCTAAAATCTACAGCCGGCGGCTACTATGTCCAGGCCGGCGCGTATGCGATCCTGGCCAACGCCAAAATTCAGGTGGCGCGACTGAAAGCGGCAGGCTACGACTCATTTATTAGGGAGGTATAACAATGACTTTTGACCAGCTACAGAACCTGATCAACGCGGGATTCTCCCGCGACGACTTAATCAGCATGGGAATCCTACAGACCGCACCGGCGGCGCCGGCAGCGGAACCGGCGCCAGCTCCGGAACCGACACCGGAACCGGAGCAGCCGGCCGGTCTGAATGCTGAACAGGCTTTAATGGCCTTGGTTACAAAATTGGATGCTCGCCTGGATCAGATCCAGGCCGCAAATATCGCCGGCGCCGGGATGCAGACGCCGGACCAGAAAAAGACGGCGGAGCAGGTCCTTACGGAACTGATCCTGCCAGCAAGAAAGGAGTAAATCCCTATGGGAGTTAATCAAATGGGATATGAGCAGGCAAGCGTCCTGCTCAATGAAATTATCCACCAGGCAACCGGCGAAAGCTCGCTGCAGACGTATGATCCGAGTGATTTTATTTCCGTCGCTCAGACCGCCCTTGGTCTGGGCTATGACAAGATCCACGGCGCGATCAATCAGGTCCTGGGCCGGACGATCTTCTCCATTCGCCCGTATAATCGAAAATTTCCCGATTTGGAGATGTCGACGATGGAGTGGGGTGCGTGGATCCGAAAAATCAAAATCAGTGACTGGGACTGGGAAGATGCTGCAGAATTTGATCTGACCGACGGGCTCAGCGTCGACCAATGGAAAGTTAAGAAAGCCAATCCAATCCAATTGAATATCATGGGGCAAAACATGTACATGCTCCAGATGCCGTCTGTCCTTATGGATCAGATGGATCAGGCTTTTCGCGGTCCGGAAGAACTGGCCTCCTGGATGGCCCAGCAGACGCAGAACGGCGTCAACATGCGCGAGCAGAAGATCGAGACTCTGTCCCGTATGCTGATTTGTAACTTTATCGCCGCGAAAATTGATGCTCAGAACGGCGTAATCCATCTGCTGACAGAGTACAACACCGAGACCGGCCAGGCCCTGACCGCTACAACGGTATATGATCCGGCCAACTTTGCCGATTTTGTATATTGGCTTTATGCGAGAATGGAGACGCTTGCCGGACTCATGTCCGAGCGTTCGCAGCTTTTCCAGTTCAACGTCGCCGGCCATCCGATCAACCAGTTCACGGAGGGCCAGAATCTGAAAGTGAAGATGTATGCCCCATTCATGAACGCGATCCAGGCCAGGGTCAAGGCAACAACCTTCCAGCCGTCGTATTTGCGAATGGCTGATACCGAAGCTGTCAATTTCTGGCAGTCGATCGAGACACCAAACACGATCCAGATGACACCGACATACCTTGACGAGGCGACCGGGCTTGCAACCGTCGGCAGCGCTGTAGATAATGATGCTGTTATTGGCGTGATGTACGACCGCGAGGCGCTGGGCATGGTCCGCATGAACGAGAGAATGATGCAGACTCCGTTCAACGCCAAGGGCTGTTTTTCCAATGTCTACTACCATTTTCTCGAAAAATGGTACACCGATTTTACCGAAAAAGGTATTGTCCTGCTGCTTGACTAATTAAAGAGAGGAGGCCGGCGCATGGCGCTTACTGTCAACTTTTACACGTTTGCAAAGAAGGACAATTCAACCGCCAGGCCGACCGGGACACCGGCCGGATCCTATAGCTGCATCTTAAAAGATGGCTGTAGCGTCGTGTCGCCGGTCATCGTTCTTAACTTGGGAACCAGTACTAACCCGTCCGCCTGGAATTATTGCCATATACCCGATTTTAACCGTTATTATTATGCAACGTGGTCCTACGAAGCCGGACTCTGGAGTGCATCCCTCCAGACCGACCCAATGGCCAGCTATAGAACAGAGATAGGCAACACAAGCGGTTATGTCCTGCGATCTGCCGCTGCATATGATGGATCTATATGCGATAATATGTATCCGATCAAAGCGGAAACGATCGTAGATATTCAATCCGCCGGTACTGACTGGTGGAGTAATTTCCAACCGAACGGGACTAATCCAACAGGCGGCGTTTTTATCGTCGGTTTGTTGTCCTATATTGGCAATAACTCAATTTTCGGCGGACTTAACTATGCAATGTTTACGCCGGATCAGATGCAGGAATTTCTAAAAACGATATACTCCCCAGATGGCAATCCGATGAGTATTGACTACCTCAATGCAAGATTTATGCTCGACTACACCGCGGAACAGATCGCTAACATGTCCTATACTGTAGAAAATCCCTTCCTTGATTACGTCAAGTCGGTTATGTTTATCCCGAGGGGTGACCTTGTCAATCCAACGATACTTACCGGTTTATGGATGGGCTGCAACTACTTTCCAGATCTGGAGCACGTTAATTTCTTTCCCGCTTTATCTGTTTTATATCGGGCCAGGATTACATTGACACCGCATCACCAGGCAAGTTTACGGGGATCCTATCTTAACGCTGATCCGTTTACAGAGACCTATTTACTCTTACCGAGGGCCGGACTTGTCCAGGTGGATAGTTCACTGTTTGCAGAAGAGACGGAAATCGTAATAGATTTAAAAGTTGATCCCATATCGGGAATGGGCGTTTACATCATATACCGGATCAATGCTAACGTATCCCCTGCTCAGTATATCGAGGTACAGCGGTTTTCCTGCCAGATCGGCGTCCAGGTGGCGCTATCTGAGACAAAGGACATAGGGGAAATGCTAAACGCGTCACTCTCCGCACTGGCACCGCTTGCCAGCTTCGCGACCGGTAACATAACCGGCGGCATTATCCAGGCCGGCGCGGCAATCGGAAATATTGCACGCGCGAGAGAGACCAACGGCGGCGTAATTGGCAGCAACGACGGATTCCTGGGAACCCAGGAAGGATATAAGCGACCGTATGTTATCCGGATCTTTCACCAGGTGGCGAACGAAGATAATACACATAACGGCCGGCCGCTGTGCCAGGTCCGCCAGATCGGAACATTACCCGGTTATAATAAGATGCTGGAGGGAGACGTCGAAATACCAGGTACCGCCAGCGAGGCCGCGGAGATCAAGGCATATCTGGAAGGTGGATTTTATTATGAGTGATCTATTATTCCAGATCCTGGAGGATGTCGGCAATAACGAGTCGATCGAATGGATCCCGCTTGACTTAAGAGGCGTTAAGGTCTCGGAACAGATGCAGATATACGCGCTTTATGCCGAGTTCGGCGGGGATCCGGAACGCCGGAAGATCTGCAAACGTAAATATAAGGAGGTTATCGGCTATGCTGCAGGGTGAAACAGCAATACATGATGGTTACGAGGTCGCCCTTTTCCCGCTGGGATATATAAATTGCACTCAGGGCAACGGACCATCGACGTATAGTCACTGCTGCGGCACTATGTCCGATTGGGCCGGTCCTTCGGCCAGCATGGCTTATTATGCACCGGTCTCCTGTCACAGGATCGCCGGACCTTCCGGATCGGATAATATCGTTACGTACTGCAGCGACAACAAAGTGTGGACTCCGTCCGGTCTGCGCTGGCTCGCGTTCTTGTTTATGCATGATGACAATCCGCCATCGGCTACGCATTTTTCCCAGGGCCAGATCATCGGACACACCGGCACCGCCGGTTTTGTGACTGGCGATCATGTCCACCTGGACCAGGCGCTCGCACAGACGGCGCCTCTGGTAACCGATGGGACCGTTTGCAGCGGATCCGGGACGACTTGCTATTATGTCCAGGGCGGCGTACAGCCGACCGCGGCCTATTATTTGAGCGGTTCGGAAACAATCGTTTTCACTGGTCAATTTAATTTCCAAACGTATGACGGCAGCGTGACGCCTACGCCGGATCCGTCGGAAGACGACAGCGACTTATTCTGGTGGATCCTGTCAAGATCACGCAGACAGAGAGGAGGGAGATAATGGCGAGTCCTCCCTATGAGTACTACCAGATCGACCTTGCTAATTCGATCAAAGCACCGTCAACGGTTCACTGCCGGAACAACGCTTTAGTATGGTTTTTTCAGCGTTACTTTTTGCAGCGGCTTCTCAGCAAATACCGGTTAAACGGTTACCCGGAAAGCTGGGAGCGAGACGGCGTTGATTACTTCTTTTATTCCCTATTCATTACCGGGCGCGTCGGTATCATCAATACCAATACTTTTGGTATTATACCGCAGTACCCACAACTCGCCGGTTACAACGTGTTCTATGGTCCGCGGGTAGCGCTCTTTGCAAATCCTCTGTTCAAGCGGTCGATCGAGGCCCTGATCGATATCGAATGTGCTATCATCAAAATGACCAGCGATTACCGCGGAGCCTGGGACCTGATCACTTACTACGCGGATCTTTCAGCACTGGCAGCCGAGGCGGCCGGCGTCAACTTCATCAATTCAAAGTTGGCATACGTTTTCTTGAGCAAAAACAAGACCCAGGCCGAGACATTTAAAAAGATGTACGACCAGATCCAGGCCGGCAATCCGGCGGCGTTTATTGATAAGGACCTGATCGGCGACGACGGCGAGCCCGCCTGGATGTACTTCTCGCAGAATCTGCAGCAGAATTATATCGCGGGCGATATCCTGCAGGACCTGGCAATGATCGAGTCGCAGTTTAATACGGCAATCGGGATCCCTAACGTGGGAATCGCGAAAAAGTCCGGCGTGACAGTCGACGAAGTCAACGCTAATAACGCCCAGACAAAAGCACTTTGTGAGCTATGGCGGGATGAGATCACAAAAGGCCTTGAAAAGGCTAATGCCATGTATGGCCTGGATCTGAGCCTGGAAATCAAATTGGACGAGGAGGTAAGGAAAGATGGCGACACTATCGATTCTGGGACTCTACCGCTTTGATAATCGGATCTTTGACAAGCTCCAGATCCCGGCCGGCATGGACCGCGAGGCGCTGATCGGCGAGCTGCTGGCAGAATGTGCCGAGTTAGAGGTTATCTATCCGGACTGGGATATTATGACCCAGTCGATCGGCTTCTGGTCCCGTACTATGCTACCGAGCTGGACCAGAGCCTGGAACGCGCTGCAGGCGGAGTACAACCCGCTGTGGAATGTCGATGCAACTATCCGGGAGCTGGAAACGCGCAACCTGGCAGACAGCGACACGACGCTTTATGGTAAAAAGGACACGATCCAGCACAGCGGCACCGTGACAAATACCGGCACCGTCAAAGATACCGGAACGCAGAAAAACGGCGGGACGGTCAAAAACACCGGCACGCAGACCGACGGCGGGACCCAGGGCGTCCAGCACACGATGGCGGAAAACTCCAGTTCGGAGACCAAAAAACCGGGCTTCAACTCTGCGACCGAGGTGACGACGGAATCCGTCACCGGAAACCACGCAGTGACAGCGGAGCAGACGACAACGACAAACAACCTGACCAGGACCGACAACTTGACCAGGACAGACGATTTTACCAGGACCGACAATCTGCAGAGAGAAAACAACCTGACCGAGACAGACAGCCGGAGATTTGAAGACCAGCTTTCCGGCACCGACACCAGGAACGGGACCGACACCGGAACGATCCTGCGGGAGACGGAACGGCATGGAAATATCGGCGTTACATCTTCCCAGCAGCTGGTCCGGGAGGAAATGGAAATTGCAGAGCTTAACCTCTACAGGATGATCATTGACCAGTTCCGGACAAGGTTTTGCCTGCTGATTTATTGAGGAGGTTATTATGACCAAGGAAAAATTTATTGAGATCATCAAAACTGATCCCAGATTCAAACTTAGCGGAAAATCCGCGGTAGTAAGTTTATGGGTGAGTCCGTTTTCTTCGGTTACATTCGACAGTGAAACCGAAGAAACGACATTTATACTTGATGGGGAAAGTATCACCCTGACGGACAATGAAATCCAGGAACTTTATCCGATTCTCGAGACTATCGGAGTGGCGGAAAATATGCATGTTATCAGCACTAAAGCCTTAATTTACCGTATTGGTTTTAATGAGAACGGGGCGCCGAACCTATTCGATGCTGCGGGTAGTCCAAGTCTGGATCTGTCTGATGCCATCGAGTATTGGGATGAAGGAGTAGACGTATGATCAACGATCCTAATTATGACCTGCCGAAGGATGCATTTATTCGGCTGTTTGATAATCCGATCCCGGCCGGTTCTCCGGACCGCCAGGCGGAAGGCGTACCGGAGTGGGCCCAGGAGCTGGACGAGGTAGTCGTATGGGCACATATGGGAGAAAATGGCCAGGTGACCGTAAAAGTCAATGGGGAGGATATCGGCGGAGGCGGAGAAAGCGAGCTGCTCGAAATCGAGCTTACGGCACCGAGTGGATTAAATATCCCGTGCTATATCGAAGGTCTGTTTGATGTAGGTGTATGGGGAATAATTACCACAGATGGCACGCCTGTGTCATTACAAATTGCTAAAAATACCATAATCGGAATAGGTGTGAACGAGGTCTCGCCCTCCTCAACAGCCGAATATACAGATTATGACGGCGCGTTACTCATTACAGGCAGCGGAAACCTCATAATTCAGGGGGTTGAATAAATGGCACTATTTAATGATTTTCCGTATACTAACTTCCACGACCTAAACCTGGATTGGATCATCCGGCAGATGCGCTTTCTGGCTGATAAGCTGGAGAGCATGGACGGATCCGGACCGGCAAGGCCGTTTTACGGATCCAAGGCGCTGCTCGTGGGTGACGGCATGGCCTACGGTCTGGGCGCCGTTGCCGGCCAGGGATGGCCGTACTACTTGAGTAGATACCTGGATCTGCAGGCTCGGACGATCTGGCAAACTGGCGCCGGCTTCTATACACCAGCCAGCGGCACGCCTGCCTCCTATGCGGATAAAAATTTCCAGGCCGCGATTGAGGCAGAAGCATCCAGTATGTTAGCTGCCGAGAAAGCAGCCGTTCGCCTGGTAGTGATCGCCGGCGGCCAGCATGACGCGGGAGTAAGCAGCACCGCCCTCAGACTGGCCACGGAAAGCACTGTAAACAGCGTCTCTATCCTATTCCCGAATGCCAGGATCTGCATTTACCCGCTCCACGGGCCGGAGCTTTCCATTACCGGCCGGGATATGAATGCCTTAACTGTCATTGGCGAAGCTGCGGCACATTCCGGCGCTGCAGTCTGGCCGGACGCTTTCAAGTGGCTCATTTCCAGGACCACGGACTTTGACGGAGACGTGACCGGTTATCCTTCCGAGGAGGGATACGAGTACATCGGCCGCTATATGGCCTCCTGTCTGTCTGGCTGGGATGGCGAGATCGTGACGCGATTCTACGAGGTGACCTACGGCGAGGACGTGACGGATCCGACCTTTGACGGCGTCAACGACAACGGGCAGGCAATCATACATTTCACCGCGACCCTCGGCAACTGGGACCCGACCACGGACGAACGGGAGCTCCTGCAGATCGGCAGCCTAACCGGAAGACCTGGCCGGAATATCACTTTCCCGGCCAAGGTCCTGGGATCCTTCGGGATCAGGTTTGCAATGGTCGATATCCGGACCAATGGCAAGCTGATTTTAAGAGCAACCGGACTGCCGGCCAGCGAGACAGACGTAACGATCAACGTCATGTTAAATTATCCGGTTTACTACTATTAAGCGTGTTCTCCTCCATATGGTTCAGCAACCTGTATGTTCTCACGTGGTATTCAAAACTACGAGCAACTGCAGGTTGCATTTTTTGTTGACAGACGGTGTACGCGTACGGCGGACAGATAGGGGGGAGTGTCCGCGAGTGGCGGACTATCCATATATATTATCCCCAAGCCGCGAATGACCAAAACCAAGCAGTTCCGCA
>JAZNUN010000075.1:0-31602 GCA_045592345.1 Acutalibacteraceae bacterium
CTGACCTTAGGCGCCGACGCCCACATCACCGTCAACGGTGTCATTGAGGTGGGCGGCCGCCACGCCTCCGGTTCCGGCGGTACCGGTATGTATGCCGGTAGCCCCACGGACAAGCTGGGCTACATCAATATGTTGGCCGGCTCCCATATCGACGTGAACAGCGGTGCTTATCTGTACTGCTGGGGTTACATCTACGGCGACGGCACCATCACGGCTAAGAACGGCGCCGCCATCTATGAGAACTTCCAGATCCAGGACTTCCGCGGCGGCGATAAGAGCACCGAGCTGGCTCAGGGCTTCCTGGTGTTCCCCACCGCACAGTATTACGTGCAGAACATCGAGGTGGCCACCACCTATGAGTACGGCTCCAAAGAGTTTGTGCACACCTCTGTGTATATGTCCCGTATGGAGCACGGCGCCACCGTTGAGTTCATCGGTGCCAACGCCATGTTCCGTCCCGAGCCCGGTTCTTGGGTGGTGAAGGATTACGATCCCGCCACCGACAACCTGTATCTGGACTCTTACGGTGATTGCGCGCTGTCCGAGCTGGCGATGAGTATTGCCGGCGTGGACGTGGATGCAGCCCAGTTTGTGCTGCCCATTACCAACAATATGCAGATTCGTATCCGAACCGGCACCGCCACCCTGCAGCAGAATGTGATGATGCTGCCCGGCTCCAGCTTGACGGTGGATCAGGGCGCCACACTGAATCTGGCCTATACCGACGCTACCACCGATGTGGTCACCGCCGGCGGCTATATTCTGCAGATGTTCGATTATTCCAACTATATCTACGGTATCGATCAGGATACCTTTGAGGTGGTGGCGAATCGCTACTACAACCACTACGGCAGCACCGGAAAACGGCGTTTCCAGGCGGTGCCCTATACCTGCACCACCCGCAAGACCCGCACCGAGGCGGATCTGACGGATGCGAAGCTGGATATCAACGGCACCATTATTTCCAACGGCTTTATTTACAGCACCGTTGACTATGCGGATATCCTGAACGAGGATTACACCATCACCGGCGGCGGCGCCAACATCTGCTCCTCTGAGGGCACCGGCGTCCTGCAGATGGTGGGCGGTGCCGGCGGCGACGTCTTCGGCGTTATGTACGATCAGGATTGCGCCGAAGCGGTGGACAAGGGCGGCGTAGCCGGCGACGGCGTTTACTACTATATTCCTTTGGCTTCTGCCCAGTTGACCAACGGTGACGGCACTGTGGTGGATACCACCGGCGCCGAGGCGGGCACCACCTATCAGGTTTGCCCCACCTGCGGTTGCTGGTACACCGGCGAGTGCGCGGCTTGCAGCGATCCCTGCGCGGATGGTCATACTTGGGCCGATGCCACCTGCACCGCTCCCAAGACCTGCTCTGTCTGTGGCGCTACCGAGGGCGAGGCTCTGGGTCATACTTGGAACGATGCTACTTGCACTGCTCCCAAGACCTGCTCTGTCTGCGGCGAGACCGAGGGCGAGGCTCTGGGTCACTCTTGGGTAGATGCTACCTGCACCGCTCCCAAGACCTGCTCCGTCTGCGGCGAGACCGAGGGCGAGGCTCTGGGTCACAACTGGGTAGATGCTACCTGCACCGATCCCAAGACCTGCACCGTCTGCGGTGAGACCGAGGGCGAGGCTCTGGGTCACAACTGGGCAGATGCTACCTGCACCGATCCCAAGACCTGCACCGTCTGCGGTGAGACCGAGGGCGAAGCTTTGGGACACAACTGGGCCGATGCTACCTGCACCGCTCCCAAGACCTGCACCGTCTGCGGCGAGACCGAGGGCGAGGCTCTGGGTCACAACTGGGCCGATGCTACCTGCACCACCCCCAAGACCTGCTCTGTCTGCGGTGAGACCGAGGGCGAGGCTCTGGGTCATACTTGGAACGATGCTACCTGCACCGCTCCCAAGACCTGCTCTGTCTGCGGCGAGACCGATGGCGAGGCTCTGGGTCACAACTGGGCAGATGCTACCTGCACTGCTCCCAAGACCTGCTCTGTCTGTGGCGAGACCGAGGGCGAAGCTTTGGGTCACTCCTACAGCGGCGTTGTGACCGACCCCGACTGTGTCAACGGCGGCTATACCACCTACACCTGCACCGTCTGCGGTGACAGTTACGTGGACGACCAGATTGCGGCCAACGGCCACAACTACGTGGGCGAGGAGACTAAGGCTCCCACCTGCGGTGCTGTGGGCGAAATGACCTACACCTGCACCGCCTGCGGTGACAGCTACACTGAGGAGATCGCCGCCACCGGTGCTCACGAGTACTTCTACCCCTGCGATCAGTATTGCATGAACTGCTACGAGCTGACCAACCCCGACGCCACCCACACTGTGGTACACGTGGAGGCTGTTGCTCCCACCTGCACCGCTTTGGGTAACATCGAGTACTGGTACTGCGACGTTTGCGGCGCTGCTTGGCTGGATGAGGCTTGCACTATGAACACCAATATGATGGCTGTTAAGCTGCCTATGGCTGAGCACGAGTATTTCTATCCCTGCGATCCCGTATGTATGAACTGCTACGAGGTCACCAACCCCGATGCTACTCACACCATCGTGGCTGTGGAGGCTGTTGAGGCTACCTGCACCGCCAACGGTAACATCGCTTACTGGTATTGCTCTGATTGCGGCTCCGTGTGGGCTGACGAGGCTCTGACCCAGATGACCAATCGCTTCAACGTGATCGTTCCCGCCTCCGGCGAGCACACCTACGACCACGATTTCGACGCCGATTGTAACATCTGCGGCGCTATCCGTGAGGTAGCCAGCCCCATTTCTCATGTGGGCAACTCCGTCTCTGAGGAAGTGAGCGGTCTGGCTATGCTGTTCCAGGTTGAGGCTGAGGGTATCCAGGTTAAGGCCGGTACCTTCGTACAGGCCGACTTCACCAACGCCACCTACAACGGCTACAAGTTGCTGGGCGTGGGCGTGATCGCTTCCAACGGCACCTCTGAGACCACCATCGAGGGTGTGCGTATGTACGACTGGGAGGATGGCTGTGCGAAGTTCGCCTTCCGTGTGATCAACATCCCCGCCGACAAGTTGGATGTGGAAATCACCATGACCCCCTACTATATCGTAGAGGTTGACGGTGTAGAGGTGAAAGTTATCGATAATGCGGCGGCTGACACTGCCAGCTACAACAGCGTTTCGATCGCAGCACTGAACTGATAACCGTTAACGGCTGAAAACAACATAACAGCGGGTGCCCGACACCATCGTGCCGGGCACCCGCCTGTTGCCGGCCACAGCGCAAAGCGGAGAGAATCCCCGTTTTGCGGTATTGCCGGAAAGATAATACTGTTAGGAAACACCAAAAAGACCCTAAGGAGGAACTATGTCGGAATTCAAAAACCAAGTCAGAACGGATGTACAACAGGTGAACGAAGCGGAGTCTGCATCCCATTGCGAATCGTCCTCCTCCAAGCGGCACAGCCACCATCACCATCACCATAGCCATCATCATAGTCGGCGTCGTAGCCACAGCAGAAGCCGCTCTAATAATCACAAAACAAGCCATCGCCGCAAGTCCTTCAAGCAGTTTGTACGGAAAAATCGCAAAAAACTAATCTTTATCAGTATAGCACTGCTGTTTTGCATCTGCTCCATTGCGGCAGGTACCTTTATGGACAGTATCGTACATTGGAGCGCAGAAAACCCCACGGAAGCCGGAACCATCATTACCGAGGATCAGGTGCGGTTGTCTGTATCTGTGTTTGATCAGCCTGTGAGCATCCAAAATTCGGCGGCCAATGCGGTGCTCTCGCTTACCAAGGACACCTCTGTCAACGATATTTATAAGAAATATAAAGGTGCAGAGAGCCGTCTGGATATCGGACAACCGGTTGTACTATCTTATTCCGTCAGCGGAGCACCTCAGGGCTATATTGTGGACGAAGCCGTGTTTCTGGTATCTGAGGATGAGAATCTGACCGCCCCCACCCGCTGGGCGCCCAAGACAGGTCAGACCTCGGTGGAATGTGTCAATCTCAAGGTGAGTACCACCTATTATTACCGCCTGAACATTACCTTTACCAACGGAGTCAAAACATCTGTGCTGGGCAGTTTCACTACCGCCGACGGTGTTCGTATGATGACGGTGGATGGTGCCTATAACGTGCGTGACGTGGGCGGTTGGAAGACCACCGATGGTAAGCGGATCAAGCAGGGTCTGTTGTACCGCGGCTGTGAGCTGGACGGTGCAGTGGAGGAAAAGTATACCCTGACCGAGACGGGTAAGAGCACCATGCTGACCCAGATGAATATTAAGACCGATATGGATCTGCGTACCCAGACTTATACGGGCAATGGTGTCAATATGCTGGGCAATAACGTCCGACATGTGTATTACAATATGCAGATGTATACGGTGCAGCTGCAGGAGGCGCATGCTGAGAAAATGCGTGTTTTGTTTGCGGATTTAGCTGAGCCGTCCAATTACCCCGCCTATATGCATTGTACCTACGGTCAGGACCGTACCGGTACGGTATGCTATATCTTAGGTGCCTTGTTAGGTATGGATGAGGCGGACCTGATGGCGGATTATAACCTGTCCGGTCTGCATCACGGTACGGTAGCGACCGAGGATATCAACGCCTTTGTGCGGCGGGTGAATGAGATGCCCGGTGCCACCTTGAGCGAAAAAGTGGAGAGATACCTGCTGGACGTGGGTGTGACCCCGACGCAGATCCAGAGCATTCGCAGTATCTTTTTAGAGGAAGTAGAATAAAGACAAAGATCGCCTACCCGTAATTGGGTAGGCGGTCTTTCGTTATATATAGATTCAAATGTGCGGGCTTACAGTAGCGGTGCCAGATACCCCCAAGCAATGCCCAGCACAGCCGATAGCAGGATCAGCCAGATGGGATGTACCTTTTTCCAAAAGGCTAAGGTGCAGGTCAGGGCGAAAATGCCCAGCGCCACGTAAAAATCGGGGCTGACGAACACGGCGGCGGAAACTCCTACGGGGAACAGCACCTCCGCCACCACCGACAGCACCGCAGCACCGATGAGACCCACCACGGCAGGCTTGAGGCCGCTCATACAGCCCTTGACGATGCGACTCTGCTTGTATTTTTCATAGAATCGCGCCACAATGAGGATAACAACAAAAGAAGGCAGCACCACGCCCAGAGTGGCGCAGGCGGAGCCGAAAATGCTGCCCCACAGGCCGTGCTCGCCACCCACCATCGAGCCGATGTAGGTGGCCATATTGATGGCAAAGGGGCCGGGGGTGGACTCGGACACCGCAATGAAGTTAATAAGGTCGGCCTCCGCCACCCAGCCGTGGTGGAGCACCTCCTGCTGGATAAAGGGCAGCATAGCGTAGCCGCCGCCGAAGGTGAAGGCGCCGATCTTGAAGAAGGTGAGAAACAGGGTAAGGAAAATCATTGTTTACCCTCCTTCCGCCACGCGATGAGGGAGTAGATGAGACCCACCGCGGCACAGCCGATGATGACCGCCAGCACCGGCACGTCAAAGAAGGCGGTGATGATAAAGGCTGCCGCCATAATGCCGTAGCCGACGAGGGATTTGGGGTTTTTCTTATACATCGTCCACAGCGCCTTAATGAGCAGGGCCATCACACCGGCACGGATGCCGAAAAAGGCGTACTGCACCGCGGGAATATCCGCAAAGCCGGTGAGCAAAAAGGAAATCAGCAGAATGATCACAAAGGAGGGTAATACCACACCGGTGGTGGCCAGCATCGCCCCGAAAAAGCCTGCTACGCGGTAGCCCACAAAGGTGGCGGAATTGATGGCAATGGGGCCGGGGGTGGACTCTGCGATGGCGAAGATGTCCAGAATATCCTCGTCGGTCATCCAGCCGTGTTTTTCTACGATCTCTCGCTGGATGAGGGGAATCATGGCGTAGCCGCCGCCAAAGGTAAAGGCGCCTATCTTAAAAAAGGTGAGAAACAGCGTAAGAATACGTTTCATTTTGCTGTCCATATCACCCCTCCTTTCATTTGGCATAAGTATAGCACAGAGGGCATAAAAAAGCAACCGATACATTGTGGTATCGGTTGCTTTTGATGATTATACGTTAATCGAGAACGGCGACGCCAGAAATCCGCTGTCATTATACAGGTTATGGGTGGGGGCATTCTGCCAGCCCAGCTCTATACGGGCGATGCCGTCGGCGGTAATCACCAGCGTGTTATCCTCCACCGCGGCGGAATAGGGCAGGGGAGTGCCCTCAGCGTCGTATACCTGTAGGTCGGCGGGGTCGCCGTCAAAGCGGAGACCAGCGGCGTGGGTAAAGGTGATGCGTACCCCGTTGTCGGTGTGTGCGACAGCGTCCCATACAGGACCGCAATACTCGCGGTCATACCCAAAGGAATTACACAGCACCGCATTGGCTACCTCGATGCCTAAGGTGTGCTTTTTGGTGGGGTGGATGTTATCCGCTTCGCCGGTGTGGACTAAGGTGCAGAGATAGGTGCCGTTGACGTTTTTGGTCACCCACTCCTGTCCCTGTCGGATGTTGGACCAGTTGTTGTCGGGGGTATCCGCAAAGGGGGCAATCTGCACGATGTAGAAGGGCAGATCCTCGCCCCACAGATCCCGCCAGTTTTCAATCAAGAGAGACAGCAGGGTGTGGTAGTGTACACCCTCGGCGGGGTGGCGGTTACTCTCGCCCTGATACCACAGCACGCCGGCGATGCCGTAGGGCACCACAGGCAGCAGTTTGGTACGATGGGGCCAACTGTCGTGGTTGAAGGCGTAGTAGGTCCAATCCCAGTGCCGCTCGGCGATCATCGCTTGATAGTCGGGAGTATTCACAATTTCGGGGGCGGTCCAGGCATCCACGCGGGTGGCGCCCAGATTACAGGCGATGATACCTACGGGCACGTCCAGTTCCTCGCACAGCATCCGTCCCGCATCGTAGCCGATGGCGGAGAAGTGCCCCAGATTATCCTCGGTAGCCACCTCCCACGGGGTGAACTCGGTCCATTCCTCACCCTGGTCGGTGATGCAGTGCCCCTCTTGAAAATGACGGACGCGGGAATTGGCAACGCGGGGAATGTCCACCGACTCCTCCATACGGAACTGCATATTGGACTGACCGCCTGCCAGATACACGTCACCGATGAGAATATCGGTGAGTACCGTGGTCTCGCCGTCCAAGGTGACGGTCATCTCGTAGGGGCCGCCGGCCTCCACAGGGGGCAGGTGGACCAAAAAACCGTCGGTGGCCTCAAACTCCACCACGGCGCCGTCCAATTCGACACGTCCGCGGCCGGCACCATCACCAAACACGGCGATGGGTTTATTTCGTTGTAACACCATATGATCGGTGAAAATTGCGGCTAATTTCATAGAGAGCACCTCTTACTTTCGTTTTTGCGCCAGCATCCAGTGGATGAGGTCGTCGTCCTGATAGGCCACCTCCCAGGCGTTGTGGCCTGCACCGTAGCAGATGGTTAATTTCACATCCGCTCCTGCGCGGGTCAGCTCGCGGAGCATACTCACGCTCTCCTCAAAGGGGACGATGGGGTCGTCGTCGCCGTGGTAGATGCGGATGGGCAGTCCCGCCAGCCGCTTGGCATTCCACACGATGCCGGTACCGCAGACAGGCACGATACAGGCAAAGCGGTCGGGGTCCGCCATGGCCAGCATCCAGGTGCCGGTGCCGCCCATACTCAGACCTGTCAGAATGACGCGATCCCGGTCCACGGGGTAGGTGTCGCAGATATAGTCGATGAAATGGAGCAGACTCTCGGTATAGCATCCCCAATAATCCCAGCCTGGGCACTGGGGCGCCACAAAAATAAAGGGATAGTCCTTATCCTGCTCCCGCACGTACCGCATATAGCCGTGGGTACAGGCCACCTCCAGGTCATCGCCACGCTCGCCGGCGCCGTGGAGGAAAAAGACCAGGGGATAGGTCTTGTTGGGGTCATAATCCTTGGGCAGGTTGACGGTATAGCCGAAATTATACCATTGATCGGAATTCCACTTGTGTTTCGTATACATAATAATTACCCCCAAACAGGTGATTTTGCCCTATCAGTTTAGCATAATCTAATATAAATGTAAACCGATTTTATCATATTTCATCCAATTATTACTGTATTGATTTTGGCAATTTGCACTAATTTTTTTAACAAATAATGGAAAAACTGCTGAATTTATCAAAATCATATTGACTTTTTCAATGAAATGCGTTTTAATAGTCTTGTAGGAAAACTGAAAACGTTTTCAGTTTGCTTTTCAGAAACACTTCAGCAAGGGCATACGTGCCCCTGTGACGCCCCTGATACAAGGAACAGTTATGACGATAAAAGATGTGGCGGAGCGTGCCGGCGTATCCATCAGCACGGTGTCCCGGGTATTGAACAATCACCCGGATGTACGGGAGAGCGTGCGGGAACGCGTGTTGCGGGTGGTGCAGGAACTTCACTATGTGCGCAACGATAGTGCCCGAGATCTGGGCAAATCTCAAACCGATACCATCGGCGTGGTACTGCGCGGTGAGGAGAATCCGTTTCTCTTCTCCGTGTTACGCTCGGTGGAAAAGGCGGTTGCATCTGCCGGATATACGATGGCGATGCAACAGATTGGTACCTGTGACGATGAGATCGCCGCGGGTGCCGCTTTGGTGCGCTCCAAGCGTCTGAAGGGGCTTATTTTATTAGGTGGCGAGTTTGATTATACGGCGGAGCGAATCGCAGATCTAGAGGTGCCTTTTGTGTGCTGCACCTTTACAGGCACTTTTGGTAGTTTGGATAAGAATGCTTATTCTTCCGTTTCGATTGACGACTACGCCGAGGCCTATCGGGCGGTCAAGACGCTGATCGATTGCGGACATCGTCGGATCGCAGTGCTACTGGAATCCACTCAGGACCGTTCTATCAGCGAGTTGCGGTATCGGGGCTATTGCGATGCCTTAAAGGATGCCGGTGTCTCGTTGGATTCCGACTTGGTGGCACAGGTCGGTAGTTTTGAAATGTTGGACGTGTACAAGGCAACCAAGCGGCTGATTTCTTCTGATCGGGATTTCACTGCCTTATTTACCATTTCCGATCTAATGGCTATGGCGGCAATCAAGGCGTTGCACAGTGCCGGACGTCGCGTTCCGGAGGACTGCTCGGTTATTTCTATTGATGGAATCGAGATGACCCGCTATACGGTTCCAACCCTAACTACTTTGGTACAGCCCAGCGCCACAATGGGTGCCGAGGCGGTACGTATCCTGGTGGATGTGTTAGAAGAGCGTGCTCCACACAGCCATCTGCGTGTGACCACCACCTTGCGAGAGGGTGAAACGGTGGCGGCGCTCACAACCTGATTTTTACGCCGTGCGGCGTGAAAATATATAATGAACCCATTCGCACGGAAGTGCGAAAAAATTTTAAGGAGGACAATTCTATGAAAAAAGCGCTTTCCCTGTTGATCGTTGCTCTGATGTGTGTCGGCATGTTTACCGGCTGCATTGGCGGCGCCGAGAAAGGTTCGGTCTATTGGCTGAACTTTAAGCCCGAGTCTGATGCTGTGCTGCAGGAAGTTGCCGCTATGTACACCGCCGAGACCGGTGTCGAGGTTAAGGTCGTTACTGCTGCTTCCGGTACTTACAACCAGACTCTGATCGCTGAGATGGATAAGTCTGAGGCTCCCACTCTGTTCGTTATCGGCAACCAGAATGCCGTTAAGGAGTGGAAGGACTATGCTGTGAATCTGAAGGATTCTGCCATCGCCAAAGAACTGAACACCGATGCCTACAATCTGTATGATGATGACGGCAACCTGGTGTCCATCGGCTATTGCTATGAGTGCTATGGCATCATTGTCAACCCCGACCTGATCAAGGCCGCCGGTTACACCATGGATGATCTGAAGAACTTCGACGGCCTGAAGAAGGTTGCCGAGGATATCCATAAGCGCGCTGCCGAGCTGGGCTTCGATGCCTTCTCCGCTTCCGATATGGACAGCTCCTCTTCCTGGCGTTTCACCGGCCACATGGCCAACCTGGAGTACTACTATGAGTCCCGCGACGCTGGCGGCTGGAAGTCCTGCCCCGAGTCCATTAAGGGCACCTATATGCAGAACTTCAAGAACCTGTACGACCTGTGCATCAACAACAGCCTGACCGATCCTAAGGAGCTGGCTACCGGCGGTCACGATGCTCAGAGCCAGTTCATCAACAAGAAGGCTGCCTTCTATGTCAACGGCTCCTGGGAGTATTCCGCTGTTGCTGAGGCTGTTCCGAACGCCACTATGATCCCCTATTACTGTGGTGTTGAGGGCGAGGAGAAGGCCGGTCTGAACTGCGGTACCGAGAACTGCTGGGCCATCAACTCCAAGGCTTCCGAGGCCGATCAGAAGGCCACCATGGACTTCATGGTATGGTGCGTCACCGATCCCGAGGCTTCCCGTAAGCTGGTTGACACCTTTGGTGTTATGCCCTATAAGTCTGCTGCTGAGTCCACCAACGGCTTCCTGTCCGCTGCTGCTAACTACACGGCTGACGGCTGCTACGTGATGGATTGGGCCACTAACTATCAGCCCAATGTTGACGCTTATCGTGCTGCTCTGGTTTCTGCTCTGAACGAGTACAACGCCGATCAGTCCGATGCCAACTGGCAGAAGGTCGTCACCGCTTTCGTGGACGGCTGGGCTACCCAGTACAAGGAGGCCAACAAATAATTTGGCTCCCACCAAGCGTATAGAATAATCGAGGCGGGGCGGACGATGTGTTTCGTCCACCCCGCCTTTGTTTTTTTCGATCCCGATTGATTGAAAAAGGGGGATGCTTTCTTGAAGCGTAAAAGCAAAAATGCCTTGCAAAAGCCGTTGAGCCGGTGGGGATGGCTATTCCTCGGACCGGTTTTTGTTGCGTTTTGCATCGGTTTTGTATGGCCCTTTGTTCAGGGCATGTATCTTTCTTTCTGTAAATTCCGTCTAATTAGAGACGCAAAATTCATTGGCTTTGATAATTACATCGCCGCTTTTTCGGATGCCAGCTTTCTGCGGTCTTTCTGGTATACGGCGATTTTTGCCATAGTCAGCTTGGTGCTGATCAACGTATTGGCTTTTATGGTGGCGTATGTGCTCACCCAGGGGATCAAGGGTTCTAATCTGTTTCGTACGGTATTCTTTATGCCGAACCTCATCGGCGGCATCGTACTGGGTTATATCTGGTCTATGATCTTTGACGGTATCCTATCCAATTACGGCACCTCCATCCTGCAGGAAAGCACTTGGGGTTTCTGGGGCTTGATCATCCTGCTGTGTTGGCAGCAGGTGGGTTATATGATGATTATCTACATCGCCGGTCTGCAGGCGGTGCCAGAGGATATGCTGGAGGCTGCCAAGATCGATGGTGCCCGTTCCGATCAAACTCTGTTCAAGGTTATTATCCCTAATGTGATGCCCTCCATCACCATCTGCACCTTCCTGTCTCTGACCAACGGCTTTAAGTTGTTTGATCAGAACTTGGCGCTGACCGGTGGTCTGCCCTTCATCATTCAGCCGGACGGCTCTGCAATCAAGACCACTGAGATGCTGGCATTGAATATCTATCAGACCTTCTATAGTCAGGGTTCCACCTCTCCGGGTGTGGCTCAGGCTAAGGCTGTGGTATTCTTCTTGCTGGTGGCCGGTTTGGGTCTGGCACAGTTGTCCATCACCCGCAATAAGGAGGTGCAGCAGTAATGAAGAACCAGACATTATCCGGTGCGAAACTGGGCAAGACTCTGCTGACCGTCCTGATGTCGGTTATCAGTATTGTGTATGTGCTGCCGGTGCTGGCGGTGGTGATCAACTCCTTTAAGTTGAACACCTTTGTCAAGACCGAAACCTTTGCTCTGCCCAATGCAGAGTCCTATGCCGGTTTTGCTAACTTTATCAAAGGTATGACCTTTGGTAACTATCCTTTTGTCAACAGTGTGCTGTACAGCGTGGTTATCACGGTGCTTTCTACCGCTTTGATCCTGCTGTTCACCTCTATGGCGGCATGGTATATCAATCGTAGGGATTCTTGGGTGTGCCGTGTGGTATACTATCTGTGTGTGTTTTCTATGGTTGTGCCTTTCCAGATGGTAATGTTCACCCTGTCGAAGACGGCGGACAAACTCCATTTGAACACCCCTTGGACTATTCCGATTGTGTATTTGGGCTTTGGCGCCGGTTTGGCGATCTTTATGTTTGTGGGATTTGTTAAGTCCATTCCTTTGGAGATCGAGGAAGCTGCCTCCATTGACGGTTGCGGACCTGTCCGCACCTTCTTCTCGGTGGTTATGCCGATGATGAGTCCCACCATGATCTCGGTGGGTATTCTGGAACTGATGTGGGTGTGGAACGACTATCTGTTGCCCTATCTGGTTTTGGACATCAACGAATACCGTACCATTCCTATTCACATACAGTACCTGAAGGGTAGCTACGGACAGGTGGACTTGGGCGCGACCATGGCGCTGATCCTGTTGAGCATTATTCCGGTGATTGTTTTCTATCTGGCTTGCCAGAAATACATTATAAAGGGAGTGGCGTCCGGTGCCGTCAAAGGATAATTATTTGAAACGTAGCAGTGGCATTCTGATGCCGATACACTCCCTGCCGTCCCCTTACGGCATCGGCACACTGGGCGCGGCGGCACGGGATTTTGTGGATTTTCTCGCCGCGGCGGGACAGCGCTGGTGGCAGATGTTGCCGGTAGGTCCTACCTCCTATGGCGATTCCCCTTATCAAAGCCCCTCTACCTATGCAGGTAACCCCTATTTCATCGACCTGGATCTGCTGGTGGAGGACGGTCTGCTGAAGCAGAGCGAGGTGGATGCCTGTGCTTGGGGTGACGATCCGGAGCGGGTGGACTACGGTCTTCTGTATCAGAATCGCTACCCTTTGCTGGCAAAGGCCACCGCCCGTGGCTATGAGCGGGATAAAGCGACAGTAGATGCCTTTGTGGCACAGAATGCCTGGTTGCCCGATTACGCGCTGTTTATGGCCTTAAAACGGCGCTTTGATATGCAATGCTGGTTGGAATGGCCTGAGGATATTCGTCTGCGTAAACAGGCGGCTATGGACAAATATCGGGATGAGTTGGCAGAGGATATTCGTCTGTTCACCTATATCCAATATCTGTTCTATCAACAATGGAATGCCCTGCGGGACTATGCCCATAAAAAAGGTGTCGGCATCATCGGCGATATGCCCATCTACGTGGCGCTGGACTCGGTGGACGTGTGGGCGGAGCCTAAGGCTTTTCAACTGGATGAAAAAGGCTTCCCGAAAGCCGTGGCGGGTGTGCCCCCCGACTATTTTTCGGAGGACGGACAGCTGTGGGGCAACCCCCTGTATGATTACGAGGGGAT
Organism: Acutalibacteraceae bacterium; assembly: GCA_045592345.1. Taxonomy (GTDB): domain Bacteria; phylum Bacillota; class Clostridia; order Oscillospirales; family Acutalibacteraceae; genus UBA5905. The sequence goes on from JAZNUN010000075.1 coordinate 13,328, forward strand.
GCAAAAGGATGGCTATTCTTGGTGGATTCGCCGCGTGGACGGCGCTGCCAAGCTGTATGACGTGATCCGCATTGACCATTTCCGTGGCTTCTCCGCCTATTGGTCGGTGCCCTACGGTGCCGAAACCGCGAAAGAAGGTAAGTGGGTGACCGGTCCCGGTATGTCCCTGGTAGGGGTATTGAAGAATTGGTTTGCCAACATCCGCTTTATTGCGGAGGACTTGGGCGCACCTTCTCCCGACGTGGTGCAACTGTTGGAGGACTCCGGCTTTCCCGGTATGAAGGTGCTGGAGTTTGCCTTTGACTCCAAGGAGTCCAGCGATTATCTGCCCCACGCGTATCCCCGCAACTGCGTGTGTTATGCGGGTACCCACGATAACGAAACCGTGGCGGGGTGGCTGGCAGGGGCTGACCCTGCCGACCGCCAAAAGGCGGTGGACTATCTGGGATTGAATAAGGACGAGGGACACGTCTGGGGTGTGCTCCGCGGCGGTATGAGCAGTGTAGCAGACCTGTTTGTGGCCCAGATGCAGGACTATCTGGGGCTGGATAACGATGCCCGTATGAACACCCCCGGCAGTACCGAGGGGAACTGGCGGTGGCGTATGACGGCGGATGCCGTGACGCCTGCGTTGACCAAACGAATCGCCGCCCTGACAAAACTCTATGACCGATAAAGAACACGGCTCTGTGCGTTGTGCACAGATCCGTTTTTGTGTGTTGTGTACATTCACCGTTACAGGCCCAGGAATTGTTCCTGCGGCTCGCCTTTTTTTACGTTTTTGTGGCGGTGATACAGATGGACGTATTTCAGTGCATTAAAATGCTTATCTCCGCGGATTTGGTACACGTTGCCATTGTGGTATACGTTCAGCTTATTGCGTCCCAGAACCGCACAGGCGGTCATCTCATCAAAGGGTAGCACCAACGGATGGGAGGAATCTTCATCCACCGCGATGCGGTCGCCGTACAGGGCGACGGCGGACAGCTCCCGCAGACAGGTCTTACGCTGATAGGGTTGCACATCCCACAGGCTGACAGCGTCGTGGAACAGGGGGAATCCGGTATAGTCGTCGGGATCTAAGTTGTTCACCAGCTCCTCCTGATAGGCGTACCAGTCCGCCACAAAGGGGAAGGGAAACTCCCAGCCGACACCCTCCAGCCGTTTGTTGATGCCGTAGGTGACCTGCCGCCCGCACTGGGTGCAGGAAATCACGCTGCCGTGGCTATACTGAGGTGCCAGACCGCATACGGGACAGGCGTAGATGGCCCGTTCTAAGTATTCTGCCCGCTTTTTGTGGCGGAACACGCCCTCGTCGTTGGATTCATCCACGTACAAGCCTTTTTTGATGCAGTCCATTAGCTCTTCATTGGTCATAGCGGCGTATTCCTCCGGTTCAATGACCTCGGATACATAAGAGCGCATTTTGCCGCGGCGGATGACGTCGCTCCAGCGGGGCTGGGTGCCGTAGCCGCCCTCAATGCGGTAGAGGGCGATGGGCAACCCTAATTTTCGTGCCAACGAGGCGATGGCAGGATTCATATAGACGGTGCGACCGTTGTAGGTGCGGTTACCTTCGGGGGCGATGGCGATGGTGCCGCCCTCCCGAGCCACCCGCAGGCAGTTTTTGACCGCCATCAGGTCGGTGGTCTGCTTTTTGATGGGGATGGGGGCGATCAGCCAGCGGATAACCGAGGAGATCCAACCCATAGAGAAGATATCCTCAGTGGCCATATAGTAGATAGGTCCGCGGAAGGACATACCTACGAAGAATTGGTCAAAGGGGGTCTGGTGATTTAGCAAAATAAGGTAGGGACGGTTGCCCTGTTCTTTGAATTTTTCTACACGGATGCCGTACCGCAAACGGGCATAGGGGTATAGGATAGGGAAAAGCAGATTCCGCACCACCCGATGCCGCGGCTTCATCCATTGTTTGTCCTGTTTTTTCATTGGCTACTCCTGTGGTGTGATTTATGCGAATGATCGCATACGCCCACAATCATATGTATTATACAATAAATATGCGTTCTCCGTCAATGCTTTTTTGCCGCGGATGCCGCAGGGCAAAGGAAAACCCCCGAGGGAAATTCCCTCGGGGGTTTTATTAGGTTAGATCAAAACAATAGGCAGAATCAGGCGATATCCCAAGTGATAGCCACATTGTTCAGAGCCATGGTCCAAGCGGCACCGGTGTTAACCAGAGCGACCTTGATCTCGGAGTAGTACTCGGTCACATTGACGGTAGCGGTGCCCTGCTTGAAAGCGGCGTTGGAGCAGCCGATATCTACGGGATCGGTGTGGGTGTACTCCAAAGCAACCCACTCGCCTTCGCCGTTACGGCCGAAGACAGCCAGGTCAAAGCCCCAACCATCCATCACGATGGCATCCACTACGATGGCGGTGGCGACCATGCCCTCGTTCTTATAGATCAGATAGCTCTCGCCGTCAGCCAGAGAGGCGGGAGCGCGCATAGCCACGCTCTGGCCCATCTCGGGATGGTTGCCAAAGTTCTCCAAACCGGCGTTCTCAACAGCGATAGCGTCCAGGCCGTTCAGTTCATCGTTTACGACGACGTAGGTGGGGAGGACATCCCAGGTGATGGAAACATAGTTCAGAGCCATAGTCCAGGCAGCGCCGGTGTTGGTCAGAGCGACCTTGATCTCGGTGTACTGCTCGGGAACGATTACAGTGGCAATACCCTGCTTGAAAGCGGGGTTGGAGGCGCCGATGTCGGCGGGATCGGTGTGGGTGTACTCCAGAGCAACCCACTCGCCGCCCTCATTACGGCCATAGACAGCTACGTCATAGGTCCAGCCGTCCATCACGATGGCACCGATCTCGATAGCGGTAGCGCCCATGCCTTCGTTCTTGTAGATCAGGTAGCTCTCACCGTCAGCCAGAGAGGCGGGGGCACGCATAGCCACGCTCTGGCCCATCTCGGGATGGTTGCCGAAATTCTCCAGACCGGCGTTCTCGACAGCGATAGCGCCCAGGCCGTTCAGGTCATCGGTGATGGTAACATAGGTGGGGATGATATCCCAAGTGATATCAACGTAGTTCAGAGCCATGGTCCAAGCGGCACCGGTGTTGGTCAGAGCAACCTTGATCTCGGTGTACTGCTCGGGAACGTTGACAGTGGCGATAGCCTGCTTAAAGGCGGGGTTGGAGCAGCCGATGTCGGCGGGCTCGGTGTTGGTGTACTCCAGAGCAACCCACTCGCCGCCCTCATTACGGCCATAGACGGCAACGTCATAGGTCCAGCCGTCCATCACGATAGCACCAATCTCGATAGCGGTGGCACCCATACCCTCATTCTTGTAGATCAGGTAGCTTTCGCCATCCGCCAGAGAGGCGGGAGCGCGCATAGCCACGCTCTGGCCCATCTCGGGATGGTTGCCGAAGTTCTCCAAGCCGGCGTTCTCGACAGCGATAGCGTCCAGGCCGTTCAGATCATCATAGACATTAACAGCGGTGGGCTCGGCCCAAGCGATGTCAACGTAGTCGATAGCGAAGGTCCAAGCAGCGCCGGTGTTGATCAGATTGACCTTAACCTCGGTGATGCCGGCGGGGACATTAACGGTGGCCAGAGCCTCCTGGAAGGAGGGGTTGGAAGCGCCGATGTCAAAACGATCGGTGGTGGTATACTCCAGAGCGATCCACTCGCCCTCAGCGGACTCGCGGCCGTAGACAGCCAGATCATAGCCCCAACCGTCCAGAGCGATGGCGCCAACCTCGATAGCGGTGGCAACCTTGCCCTCGTTCTTGTAGATCAGATAGCTCTCGCCGTCAGCCAGAGTGGCGGGAGCGCGCATGGCCACGCTCTTGCCCATCTCGGGATGGTTGCCGAAGTTCTCCAGGCCCACGGCCTCGATGGCAACGGTCAGGCTATCCAGGGGATCGTAGGGATTCTCGGGCATTGCGGGGGGAGGAACGATGACGGGCTTCTCGGGAACCTCGCGGATCTCCTTACACAGGTTACACTCGGGATCGTACTCGTCGTCGTATTCATGAGGACAAGCCTGCAGCTCGTCGTCGGGTCTCTCGGGCTCGCCCCAACCGTTCAGATAACGGATCAGAGCGACCAGATCCTTGTTGTTGATCTCTCCGTCAGCGTCGTAATCGGCGGCAGTCAGGTCGACCTCAACATCCCAATTGTTCAGATAGCGCTGCAGCAGAGCAGCATCCTGCAGGTTGACGATACCGTCGGCATCCAAGTCACCATACAGGGCATCGAGAACCAGTTCCTCGGTCCAGATGCGGACGCCATCCATAACGGCAGCCCAGTTCACACGGGTGACCTCGTCGCCGTTCTCGTCGATGGCTTTGCCGAACATGTTCAGCTGAACCTTAACATAGTTGTACTCGCCGGTCACGTCACTGGTCAGAGTAGCCTCGCGCCAGTAGTTGGTGATAGCGTTATCCACGGGATCGCTGATGGTAGCGGGAACGTAGATCCAGTTCTCACCATCGTTGGATACGTAGATGGTGAAGTCGTCTGCGAAGTAATCTCTGTCGTATACGGACACGCCCAGGGCATCCAGCTCAATGCGGCGGACAGCGTAGGGCAGTTTGTAGATCATGGAATAGTTGGAAGCGTTGTTCTGCTTGGAGACCAGAGTCTTTTTGATCTCGGTGTTGTTCTCCCACTGCAGACCGTTGTAAGCGTCGCTGGTGTGAACCTTGGTGAAGTCGTTGAACTCATCCTCAAACAGAGTCCAGCCGATGGTCTCGTCGCCGACGATAGCGGCGATCTCATCCAGCACCATATCGATGCCCAAAGCAACCAAATCGGCGTCTTCTTCGGTCAGATCGTCGGAGGCGAGCCACTCATCCATCAGAGCGATCAACTGAGCGACAGCGGCGGCCTCTTCCTCGCCCAGGAGGGAGGTGTCCAAGTTCTTCAGAGCCAGCTGCTTCTGATAAACGGTGTTATAGGCGTTGTCGTTCAGGTAGTAGGCATAGGCGGCAGCAGCAGCGGCGGCGTCCATAACCTGAGTGTACACGCGAGCCACGGAGATGTGACCCTGATAGGTGTAGGCGGCGTTACCGGCGGCGTTAACGTTAGCGCCGATGGTCAGCCAGTTAACAGCGGAGTTGTACTTGACGGTACCGACGGAATCCTTCTCGCCAACCAGCTCGCCGTTCAGATACAGGCAAGACTTCTGACCATCAAAGGTGTAGGTGATGTGATACCAGGTATCCAGAGCCAACTCGGGAGCGGGAACGTAGACGTAGCCGCCCTTGCCCTCGGCATCCTGCACGTAGGCACCGACCTGGAATACGCCGTTAGCGGTGTACTCAACGGTCAGACCGCCGGACTCGGGGTTGCCGAACAGGCACTGACCGGCAGTGATCTCCTCAGCGGGGGTCTTGAAGCCCAGCTCCACGGTGAAGGCATCGGTGATCTCCTTCAGGTTGCCCTGAGAAACGGGATAGTTGACCCAGCCCTTCATAAAGGCGACCTGACGGCCCAGCTCCTCATCGTACAGCAGCTTGATGGGGTGAGAACGGACGTACAGGCTGTAAGCACGGCGATAGGGGGAAGCATCCACGAAGCCAACAGCGGTGTTGACGTCCAGGAAGTCAGCGCGGTTGTAGGACACGCTGGGGGTGGAGATAGCCTCGGTGGTGAACTCGCCGATGATGGCCTCGCTCTCCTTACCGAAGGACTCGTAAGCGGTAACCTTCACCACGCACTTGGTGTTGGAAGGCAGACCGCCCAGATCCAGCTCAAACTCGGTCTTCTTATCGCCCAACTCATAGAAGTCGGAAGCGAAGTATTTGGCAACCAGAGTCTCGCCGGCGGTGTCGGTCACGGTAACGTTGTAACCGTGGACGTAATCGCTGTGAGAAGCGGCAGGGAACTTAACCACAGCAGAGCTGCTGGTCACGTTCTCAACAATGACGGTCGCATCAGCAGCGAACTCGGGGGCTACACGGTCCTCAGCGCGAGCGGCGGTGTAGACAAAGTTCTTCTTGGACAGGGGCAGGTTCAGGGTCCAGGCATCCTTGACCTGTACGGTCTCGTAGGAGTGGTTGCCGTCGCCCTTGTCATAGGACTTCATACGGTAAACGTCCATAGTCTTGGACTCGCCGTTGATGTCCAGAATCAGATAGTTCTGATAGGTGTAGCAAGCAGCAGCGGAGCCGACACCGGTCTTGGTGAAGATGTTGTCGGTCTCAGCAGAGGTGTACTGCATAGAAGGAACGTCGATGCAGGTGAAGTCCTTCTGCATAATGGAAGTCTCATTGGTGAAGTCGAAGTGAGAGTGACCGGCCAGATAGATGACCTGGGGATAGTAACGCAGCACCTCGTACAGGGAGCCGGTGCCGGAGGAACCCCAGTTGGAACCATAGGTGGTGTTGGCCAGAGTCTGGTGGCACATCACGATGATGGGGGCATAGGGATCGGCGGCAGCGGCCTCGACCAGCTGCTCCTCCAGATAAGCCATAGTCTCCAGGGTGTACTTACCATCTACCAGATGGCTCTCGGAGTTCAGACCGATGATGTGGATGCCGTTGACCACTTCGTGGAAGTTGGCCTCGGTCTTGCCGAAAGCATCCAGGTAGGTTTGCAGGACCTGCTCATAGGTCTCGCCGCGGAAGTATACGCCCTCAAATTCGTGGTTACCGGTGATGGTCAGCATCTTGGTGTCGGTGCCGCCCATAACCTCGTCCCAAATGGCGTTAAACTTGGCATACTCCTCGGCAACGCCGGTGTTAACCAGGTCACCGGTGAACAGCACGGCGGAAACACCCTGCTCCTTCAGCTCGGTCAGAGCCGCCTTCAGAGCATAGTCGCCGGCGGTGGAGCCGGTCTGCAGGTGGATATCGGACATAACGCCGATCTTCTGGCTCTGATACTCGGCCAGAGAGGGATCCAACTCAGTCTTCACATACTTGTCGGGGTTGCCGGCCAGGATGGAAGCGGGGACAGAAACCTTGATGGACTCGACAGCCAGCTGAACACCGGAGGTGAACAGACCGATGGCACCGGTCTCACGCAGGTCTACCTCTTCCCAGTTCTCGGTGTTGGCAGACAGCTCATAGCCCTCCAGAGAGGGATCGTCCTTCAGATGGTAGGTCTCCCACCAACCGCCGCCGCCGCCGGGGCCCATATCGCCGCCGAACTGCGCCTGCTCAGAGGACTTGTAGACATCCAGAGTGTAGTTGGAGCCGGAGGTGGTGGCCTCGTAGGTCACCCAGTAGCCTTCGCCCTGCCAATCGGGGGCAATGGACTCAGCGGGGGTGTACCAGGGATTGGGCTCGGTGCCTTCGGGGGCATCAGCGCCGGTCCAGTCGGGACGACTCCAAGCGCGGGTAGAACCCACGTAGAAGGGGAGTTTCATATCGGTCTTGTTGGCCGCGTTATCGATGCGGGCCAGAGAGGTCAGTCGCAGACCGTCGGCGCTGGTAGAGGCACGACGGATCATCTGGCGGTAACCGCCGTTGGGATGCGCCTTATCGTTCTCGGTACGATCGCCACGCAGGACCAGACCGCCTAGACGCATATTGTTGTTAGCCCAGGACTGCTTCATATCCACGATAACCTGATAGTCACCGAAGGTGTCCAGGTACTCGGGCAGCCACACGTAGGTGTAGTTGTTGTTAGCACCGTTACCGACGTACAGAACGCCGTCGATAACCTGAGGCTGATCCACGTAAGTGGGGATGGACTCTTTCTTGGTCTCATCCACGTCTGCGTTCTTGAAGATGCTCCAGCCTTCGGGCAGGGTGCCGTTGGCAACAGCCTCGAAGTCCTCCTCCAACAGAACGTACTCGGTCTCATCAGCGTTCTTGGCGATGACGGTGACGGTACCGTAGCGGCCCTCTTCATCCTCAACGTCCAGAACGTAGGTGCCCTTCTGGGTGACAATCAGATTGCCGCCGCCGATGAGCACCTCGGCATCACTGCTGGTCCAGATAACTTTGTTACCCTCAACAGCAACACCTTCGAGGTTGACGGAAATGTCGCTCAACGCGATCTCTTGATCCACGTTGACAAACAGGTTGCGGTTGTTCTCGGTAATGGTGAAGTACTCACCGGCTGCACTGGCAGTCAATGCGCCCAGAGGCAACATCGTCAGCAGCATCAGTACCGACAACAGGACGGACAGATAACGCTTCATAAAATCTCCTCCCAAAATATAATATTTTTGGCAGTATTTAGTATAACATATATAGTTTCGAATTGCAAGTAAGGATTTATTTATGGTGAAAATGCACATACTTTCACAAGCCTTACTAACAAAACAAACAAAAAATTTTGCGATTTTTTGAAAAGCGCCCAAAGTCGGGATAACCGAGCAAAAATCAAAACCCCACGCCCTACAGGAACTGTCAAAAATGCATTTTGTACGATGTTTTCGTCGGAGCAACTCATAAACCGCAAAAAAATGCCAATAAATAATGGTATGTAAGTTAAAGGAGGCGTTTCTATGCCGAAACGATGCGGACAGCATACCATCACTATGACTACAGCACCCACCATCCTCGGCTATGCCGCCGTGGGCGGTAAAAAAGAAGGGGAGGGACCGTTGGGGGCGTATTTCGATGCCGTTTTTGAAGATGCCCGATTGGGGCAGGATACCTGGGAACAGGCGGAGAGCGCATTGCAGCGGGAGGCGCTGACCCGCGCCGTGCAAAAGTCGGGGTTGGCCCCCGAAAACCTGCAAATACTGTTTGCGGGGGATTTGCTGAACCAGAATATTGCTTCCACCTTTGGGTTGCGGGAGATGGGGGTGCCGCTGCTGGGTCAGTTCGGTGCCTGCTCCACGATGGGGCAGACCTTAGCCATGGCCGCCGTCTTTGCGGATTGCGGTGCGGCGGAGCCTTGCGGTGCGGTGACCTCCAGCCACTTCTGCACTGCCGAGCGACAGTTCCGTTTTCCGCTGGAATACGGCGGTCAGCGCACACCCACCAGCCAGTGGACCGCCACCGCCGCCGGCAGCGTGGTGGTGGGACACGGTAAGGGGGTGCGGATTAAGGCGGTATGTGTGGGACGTGTGCAGGACCAAGGGGTGACGGATATGAATAATATGGGGGCGGCAATGGCCCCTGCCGCGGCGGATACCATTGCCCGTTTCCTGTCGGATACCGCCACCGCACCGGGGGATTTTGATCTGATCGCGACAGGAGATCTGGGGGCGGTAGGCAGTGATCTGTGCCGCCAACTGCTGGAACAGCAGGGGGTGACGCTGGGGGGCAATTACACCGACTGCGGATTGCTGTTGTTTGATCGGCAGCGGCAGGACGTCCACGCCGGCGGGTCGGGGTGCGGCTGTTCGGCTTCGGTGCTGTGCGCTCATTTGCTGCCGTTACTGGAACGGGGGGAACTGAAAAATCTGCTATTTTGCCCCACGGGGGCATTGATGAGCCCCACTTCCTCCCAGCAGGGGGAGAGCATCCCCGGTATCTGCCACGCCGTATGGCTGACCGCTCCCTAACCCCTTGCCAACGCGGAGCGGATGTGGTATACTGGTGGCAAAGTGAGGTGCCATCCTATGAAAAACATCCGCATCACCGTTATGCGTAAGGCGCGATATGACGATCTGATTGCTCAATACGAAAACCCCATAGAGCACGCCTGCGACCTGCAGGAGGGGCAGGTGTTTCATTGCGCGGGGTGGCAGAAGCCGGAGGGCTTCTGCGACAGCGCTTGGGACAGCGTTTCCCCCTTTGTGATGGCGCTGGCCCACGGTGGCGAGAATTTCTACGACGGATGGATGAAAAATCCCCGATCGGCAATGATCTCCTGCAACGATGGATTTCGCCCCGTCAGTTTCTTGATTGAAGTGTGTGAATAAGAAAAAATGAGCCTGTGGCATCTGCCACAGGCTCATTTTAATGTAACGGATTATACCAATGCAGGGGCAACCAGAGAAACGTCCCAACCGTTGAGATAACGCTGTAACACAGCATAGTCGCGGTTGTTGACCAGGCCGTCGCCGTCCACATCACAGGCGTCGTGACAGGCGGGATCATCCCAGCTGTTCAAGTGGCGCATCATCAGACCCAGATCCATCGTGTTAATGGAGCCGTCACCGTTGACGTCGCCGGTCAGCACCACGGTGTATACCTCGTCACCAAACAGCACTTTGCAACCGGAGCCGATGATCTCCACAGACTCGCCGTTGGGGCCGGTGACGGTGACGTCCAGACCCATATTAGCATAGTGGGCAATCAGCATAGCGGGGGTGACGTTCTGGGGCAGGCCCACGATCCAATGGTTATCGTTTTCACCGTAGCCAAAGGACTCTTTGGTCATAGCGGTAACCTCAGTCTGTACCAACTCACCGCACAGACCGCACCACTGCTCGCGCAGACCCTCGTGGAAGGCGTCGGCCTCGGTGATAACGTTCCAGGTCAGCTCACCGTGACCGGAGGGCTCGATAACGCAAACTACGTTCTCGCCGCAGACGGTGCAGTGACCGGTCTTTTCACCGGCGGATACGCAGGTGGCCTCTTTCGTGACGGTCCAGTTCTCGCTGACGTGACCCTCGCCGCCCACCAAGGCGTACTCGATGGCACCGCAGACGGAGCAGTGACGCACGTTCATACCGCGGGTCTCGCAATCGGAATGAGTGTGCTCCGCCCAGTCGCTGTAGGTGTGGGTCTCGCAGTAATCGGCGGCGGACAGATTGATGATCTCCAGAATATCGCCGCAGGTGGTGCAACGCTTTACAGCAAAGCCATCAATGTCGGCAGAGGGAGGAATGACGATCTCCTGCTCGCCGGCGACACAGTCGTGCTGCTCCACCACGTCCATCTCGTAGACGTAGGTATTGCCGTCGCTATCCTCAATGTACAGGGTACCGTCGGTGGTGTCGTTGGGGGTGACCTCGATGGTGCCGTTGCCGGTGAAGGTGAGGACACCGTCATCATAAGTGGCGGTCTGGTTATCGCTGGACAGGGTAAAGGATTCATCCGCGCCGGTCTGACCGCTACGCACCACCCAAACGCGGAAGCTCACGTCGCCGGTGGCGGTGCGGGCCTGGAATTTGGCAATTTCTTTCTCGGTGGCTTGGATATAGCGGACGGCGTCGTCTTTACCCAGCGGGTCGTCCAGACCGGGTATCAGCTGCAGAACACCGGGCATAAACTCCTCGTACAGTTCGCCTGCGGCGGCTGTGGTCAGAGCCTCCAGATACTTGCTGACGCTGGACACGCCGAAGTAATGGGGACCGGTGTGATAGGTGGAATAGGACCAGGGAATACTGGTGGTGTTATCCGCATCCGGGGTGAGGATCACGCTCTTCAGGTTGAACACCACGGGGATAGCGGAAATAGCGGTACGGATAGAATCGAAGATGTCAAAGCTGGCCAGAGAGGGCTCACCGGACGCCTCGATAGCGATGCCCAGTGTCTTCATATCCAGAATCAGCTGGGCAATATCATCTTCGGTGGCCAACTCATACCATGCCTCGGGGTCAGCGGTAAGCAGTGCCAGAGTGGCCTGTATGCCGGAGTTGCCCAGAGAGATGGCGGCGTCCAGGGTGGCGTTGCCGGTTTCGCCGTACAGGTCGATGAACTCAACCAAGCAGGCGTGCAGCTCCTTAAAGAGCTTCATCTTATTGGTCAGTTCTACGGCACCGTCTACGATATTGTCAATGGCGCTGGCGCAGCCGTTGACGCAGCCGGAAACGATGTTCACCAGTTCAAAGACGGTTTTCACCACCTTGACGGCGTTGACCAGGTTCTCAATGCCGTCCACAACTCCGATGAGCTGTTCCAGTTGATGTTGGATAACCTCGGACTTGAAGAAGATATTGACCGACATCTCGATGATGATCTGGTCGCCGGGATGGAACTCACGCAACAGACCGGAGTCGGCCCAATCCGAAACCTCGATCTTGTGCTTGGAGGAGCCGTCGGAATAGTACACGCTCATACCCTGCTCCACCTGCACCAGATGACGGACATTGTACAGGGTGATGTCGGATACGTTGGTCAGGGTGGAGGTGATGATGTAATCCTCCGCATAATAGGCGGTGTCGGGGAAGTCGAAGTGCAGGTGCAGTGCGTCGCCGCCCCACACGGTCAGCTCGTTCTCGGCAATAAAGATATCGTCGATGATCTCCTCAAAAGGCATTACCATACCCTGCAGATGGGCCTCCAGAGCATAGCTGCCGGTCTTGTCGCCGCGGACGTACCAATTCACAGTATGGGTCTTGCCCTCGGCAACGTGGGGGATGTACTGGCTGGCGGTCTGCTGCTCACCGATCATGGTGGCCAGGGACAGACCGTCGGGCAGATTCAGGGTAGCGGTCAGATTCTCCAGCGTATCGGTCTCGGAGTTGTTGATGATCAGCATCTCAACGTCGAACATCTCTTTCAGCCAGGTAACCTCGCCGCGGACGATGAGGTAGAAATACTCGCTGACGGGATAGACGGTGAGCACCTCGTCGGCTACGGGGATGCGGATGCCGCCGGTGCTCAGGCCACCGCCACCGCCGCCGGAGCCACCGCCGCCGGAGCCGCCACTGCCGCCCCAGCCGCCGTAGTGGCCGCCCAGGTAGGTGCCTTCGTCGTTCCAGTAGGCGTAGATGCTCTCATAGTCGATGCTGGCCTCAAACTCCAGCTTTAGCTCGTAACGGAATACGTGCTGGTTTTCGGGGGCGGAGGTGTCAATACCCACCTCTTCGATTTCTTCAATGGTCATACGCTCGTGGGTGAGCTCTGCCTCATAGGTGGGCTTTTCGCTCAGACCGATGCGGGGGATCTCGTTGACACCGGGCTTCACGTTGACCTTCAGGTTACGGGTCAGACAGCCGGCTGCATAGGCGGAAACAGGCTGTTTGCCCACGGGCAGAACCACCGAAACCTGACCGTTGGCGTCGGTGGTGAAGGTGTTCTCGCCGTCGTTTTCGGTAGAGATGAAGATCTGGGCGTTGGGGATTGGCTCCAGGGTCTGGGCGTGTACCACGGTAAAGTTGGCCAGACCGTAGTTCTCGTTGGTGGTGATGTCAATCTCTACACGGGGGATGGTGTCGTTCTCGCAATAGTTACACACCTCGCATATGTGGTGACGGCTACCCTCGGCCAGTACAGTGGCCTCGGCGTCGATTACCCACTCACCGTAGGTGTGGGGCACCTTGGCGGTGTAAGTATCCTTGTGAGAATAGTCGCACACCGTGCAGGTATGCAGGGTGTAGCCTTGTGCTGTACAGGAGGGCAGCACCACGGTGTCGGAGTAGGTGTGGCCCAAGGCGGGGATAGCGGCAGTGTCGTTGTGGTAGCAACGGGAACACTGACGATGCTGAGAGCCGTCCACTGTACAGGTAGGCTCACGGTCGGTATGCCAATCGCCGTAGACGTGACCCAAGGGTTCCACATAATCACCCGTATAGGTGTGATTGCAACGGATACAGGTGTAGGTAATGTAGCCACGGTTGGTACAGGTGGGTGCGGTGACCACCGTGGCGTAGGTGTGACCCAAAGCGGGAAGGGTCTCGGTATAGCTGTCGCCGCACTCCAGACAGGTCAGGGTGCGGGAGCCGCTGGCAGTACAGTCAGGAGAGACAGTATCGGTAACGGAGTAGATGTGGTCCGAGGGAACGCGATAGGTGTTACATACGTTGCAGTACGCGTCGCAGTTATTATCGTATACATGGTCAGCGGGGACGCGATAGGTCATACAGACATTACAGTATGCGTCGCAGACGTTATCATACACGTGGTCCGCGGGGATACGGGTGGCACCGCAGACGTTACAGTCGGCGTCACAGGCGTTGCTGTAGGTGTGGATGATTTCCCGCTGCTCGCCGCAAGCGTTACAGTCGGTATCGCAGGAGTTGGTATAGGTGTGACGTGCGTTGGTGGAGCGCTCCTGTCCGCAGCCGTCACAGTAGATGTCGCAGGCAGAGGCGTAGTTGTGGGGCGGTACACGGGTCAGACCGCACTCGTCACAGTCCGCGTCGCAGACATCGGTGTAGATGTGGCCCGGTACGGAGCGGGTATAGTCACACTCATCACATACGGCGTCGCAGGCATTGTCGTAGACGTGGGTGTGATCCAGAATGGACACGCCGGCGCTAACATAAGTGAAATAGACGGTTTCAAAGTCTATGTTACACATGTTATCGGGATCGTCACAGTAGATGGTCAGAGCAGATGCACCAAAGGCGGCGGCATCCTTAACGCGGAAGGTCAGGGTGTACAGCACGCCGTTATTGTAACAGTCCTCATACTGCAGGAAATCGACCCACATACCGCTGATGGGGGACTGGTCCGCAATGTTGCTGAAGGAGAACTTACTCGAATCATCAAACGCTTCGCCGCGGGTGTGGCTGATCAGTTCCAAAGCAGACTCGTCAAAAGCGGTGGACACTTTCCAACCTGCCAGACCGGGGTTGTTGCGCATCAGCACAGAGAGGGTGAAGGTGTCGCCGCGGGTGACGTTATGGTTGTTCACCACACCGTATACCAGGGCGGCATCCGCATCCAGCACGGCACCGCACAGCTGGCAGACCAGATCGTCGGGGTCGGTAAATACATGGCCGACGCCCTCACGCTGAGCGCCGCAGTCGTCACAGGTCTCGTCGCAGACACTGCTGTAGGTATGACCTACCTGTATCGAGGTGTCAACCAGATCAAAGTATACGGGATTCAGGTCCTGATCCAGAATATTCTCCTCGTCGGTGACCGACAGAGTGATGGGGTAGTCCCCTTCGGGGGCATCTTCATTCACCGCAAAGGTCAGCGTGAACATGGTGCCGTCCCCGGTGTGATTTTCGCCGAGGAAATCATACCACATAGCTGTGGTGGGACTTGTTGTCGGACCCCAGGAGTAGGTACCACCGTCAAAGGTGTAATCCGCATTCTGCTCGATGAGGGTCAGGGCGGAGTCGTCATACTCCACCTGAACCAGCCAGCATACAATACCGGGGTTCTGTTCCATAGACACCGTCAAGGAGACCGTATCACCGGGGCATACGGTGTCTTGGCTCACGGTGCCGACAATGGCAGGCTCAGCCTCCGCTGCGAACGCCGACAGGGGGGTGGTGGTCAGCAGAAGCAGCAGTGCCAGCAGGACGGACAATAGTTTTTTCATTGTACATCGCTCCTTTAGTTTGGATGAACTAAAATAATCCACACTTAATTATAATATAATAGGAATATTATGTCAAACATTTTCTCTTGTAAATAAAAAGAACCCCTCCGTTATGAGAGGGATTCTCGAGTGTTATTGAATGGCGGCAGAAATAGCTGTTTTGGCACGGTCTGCCATAGCGGTGGTGGTGTTGGCGGACACAAAATCCGTGTCCATCACGTCTGCTATTTGCAGGTGCACCCGTTTGCCCCACAGACCCCGTTTTTCGTAGCGGATGGCGGCAACAACCACGGGGCAGGCCGCTATGGAGGCAATCTTGAATGAGCCGGCGTGGAAGGAGAGCAGTTCCCCTGTTTTACTGCGGGTGCCCTCGGGGTAAATACCCACACATAGCCCCTCCTCGCGGATACGGGCGGCGGCCTGCTTGATGGTGGTGACGGCATTGCGGGCATTCTCGCGGTCGATGGGCATAAAGCCCAGCCGCCGCATTAGTACGTTGACGACAGGAATGCGGAATACGCCGGGTTTGGCGACGTATACCTGTTTGCGTGCTAACACAGCGATGGTGCACAGGGGATCGAAAGCGGAGCGATGGTTGCATACCAGCAAGAATGGGGAAGAAGGCAGACGGTCCGCGTCAGTGAGGCGGACACGGTAGCCAAGGAGCAACAGCACCCAGTGTACGGTCAGTTGTACCCATTTGTGGGAGGATCGCGGCGCCAGCATCACACAGCCGATAACCAGCAGGATATTCAGAATGCCCAGACCTATGTAGATGCCCAGCCAAACGGGTAGCCGCCACCAGAGCGACATCATCGGGTTGAAAGCAAACAACAGTGTCATTGCAATGCCGCTCAGACCGGCAAACAACAGCGTCAGCGTCACGGTATCCCTCCTTGTTTTGTAATGGCTCTATTTTACCACTTTTTTCTGTTTCGTCAAGTGTAGACAATGAAAAAGACCGCCCACCGGACGGTGAACGGTCTTAGTCAACTAATATGCTATTAGTTCTCGCCCTTCATGCTGGCGAAGCACTCGCTGCAATAGACGGGGCGGTCCTCACGGGGCTGGAAGGGCACTTTGCATTCCTTGCCGCAGTTGGCGCACACAGCGTCATGCATCTCGCGGGCGGGACGGCCGGCATTCTTGCGGGCGTCACGGCAGGCCTTGCAGCGCTGGGGCTCGTTAACGAAACCCTTCTCAGCGTAGAACTCCTGCTCACCGGCGGTGAAGATGAACTCATTACCGCACTCTTTGCATACTAAAGTCTTGTCCTCGTACATGGTTTTACCTCGCTTTGATATGATAATACGGGGCTTTCCCGTATTGCAAACGGCTGTATGCCGTTATTGCCGTGAAAATTTGCGTCGCAGACGCTGTACCGCGTTGTCCACCGCTTTTTTGGATATCGACAGCCGTCGGGCAATCTCCTCGTAGGAGCAACTGCTCAGCCGCAACAGCAGTACCGAATATTCCAGCGGTGTCAGCCGTTTTTGCAGATCGGTCAGCCGCTCTGTCAGTTCGTCCTGCTCCTGCACACGCAGGGCGGGGTCGCCGTTAGGGTCGGGCAGGTCTGTATCCTCCTGCAAGGGCAGGGTGGGGGGAGCACTGTGGCGGGCCGCCGACAACAGACGGCGGCGGATACAGGCGGTGGCATAGGTGGTGAAGGTGGCACCGCCGTCAGGGCGGTAACTCCGTACTGCGGCCAGCAGACCCATCAATGCCTCCTGCGCCAGATCCTCGTCCTCGGTGCCGTCGGTGCGGCAACTGCGGATCTGGGCGTGGATGAGGGGGGTCATCCGCCGCATAACGGCGGCAAAAGCCTCTTGGTCGCCGACGGCGGCCTGTGCAATAGGGAGCGAACGGTCATCCATATCCCAACCCCCTTGCAGTGGGCGCAATTACCCCACACCCGTTTTGACGCGTGTTATTATCATACTTTAAATTAGCCCACTTGTCAACACCCAATTTTACAAAAATGCAAAAAATCGCGAAAATAGTGAAAATCTATTGTGCTATTTCTACAAAACCCGCCATACGGCGGCTCACTTCGGTTTTGCGGCAGGATACCTGTTGACTTTTATGAGGTTTTATATTAAAATAAGTAAATGTATTGCCGGAAAGCCATTCCGGATGAATATGGAGGTTGTTACAATGAAAAATACCGAAAAAACTATGGAAAAAATCGTGACCTTATGTAAGGGTCGCGGCTATATCTTCCCCGGCTCCGAGATCTACGGCGGTCTGGCCAACACCTGGGACTACGGCCCCTTGGGTGTGGAGCTGAAGAATAACGTGAAAAAGGCGTGGTGGAAAAAGTTCGTTCAGGAGAACCCCTACAACGTGGGTCTGGACGCCGCCATCCTGATGAACCCCCAGACCTGGGTGGCCTCCGGCCACGTGGGCGGCTTTTCGGATCCCCTGATGGATTGTAAGGAGTGCAAGGAGCGTTTCCGTGCCGATAAGGTGATCGAGGATTGGTGCCAGGAGAACAACGTCACGCTGGATAAGCCCATCGACGCCTATTCCCAGGCGGAGATGAAGGAGATTGTAGAGAACTACAACATTCCCTGCCCTACCTGTGGCAAGCATAACTGGACCGACATCCGTCAGTTCAACCTGATGTTCAAGACCTTCCAGGGTGTTACCGAGGACGCCAAGAACACCGTGTATCTGCGTCCCGAGACCGCCCAGGGTATTTTCGTCAACTTCCAGAACGTCCAGCGCACCACCCGTCGCAAGCTGCCCTTCGGCGTGTGTCAGGTGGGTAAGTCCTTCCGTAACGAGATCACCCCCGGTAACTTCACCTTCCGTACCCGCGAGTTCGAGCAGATGGAGCTGGAGTTCTTCTGCCAGCCCGGCACTGAGCTGGAGTGGTTTAAATATTGGAAGGAGTTCTGCCATCAGTGGCTGCTGGGTCTGGGTATGAAGGAGGAGAACCTCCGTCTGCGCGACCACGACCCCGAGGAGTTGAGCCACTATTCCAACGCCACCACCGACTTTGAGTTTGTGTTCCCCTTCGGCTGGGGTGAATTGTGGGGCGTTGCTTCCCGTACCAACTTTGACCTGAACGCCCACCAGACCACCTCCGGCAAGGATATGACCTACTTTGACCAGGAGAAGAACGAGCATTACATTCCCTACGTGGTGGAGCCCTCTCTGGGTGCCGACCGTGTTACCCTGGCCTTCCTGGTGGAGGCCTATGACGAGGAAGTGGTGGACG
>JAZNUN010000076.1:0-8443 GCA_045592345.1 Acutalibacteraceae bacterium
GGCTTACTTCTGGGCAAATTGTACTTGGTTTCATCGCCCTGACGAGCAGCCTTGTCCACAGCAGCGCCGCCGGGATAAGGCATGCCCAGCACACGGCCCACCTTATCAAAGCATTCACCGGCAGCGTCATCCAGGGTGGTGCCCAGGATGCGCATTTTGGTATAGTCCTCCACTTCCACGATCATGGTGTGTCCGCCGGACACCACCAGACACAGGAAGGGGGGCTTTAAATCGGGGTGGGCCAGATAGTTGGAGGCGATGTGGGAGCGCAGATGGTGGACGGGGATCAGCGGTTTGCCGGTGGTCAGCGCCAGACCCTTGGCGAAGCTGACACCCACCAACAGAGCACCGATCAGACCGGGGGCATAGGTGACGGCGATGCCGTCGATATCCTCCATCGTGACACCTGCCTCCTCCAAGGCGCGGCGCACCACGTCCGAGATGGCCTCGGCGTGACGGCGGGAGGCGATCTCCGGCACCACGCCGCCGTATTTGCGATGTTCCTCCACCTGCGATGCAATAACGTTGGACAGCACCCGCCGTCCGTCTTCCACTACGGAAGCCGCCGTTTCGTCACAAGAAGATTCAATTCCAAGAATAAGCATAGTTGTTACCTCAAAGTTTAAAGACTTCCACCGTTTTGGGACGAAACGGCGGCCGTAGAATTGCGGGAGAAGGTCGCGTTAGCGACATTCTCGGGGAGTAGCAAACGAAACTCAGATAAGCAGAAGGTAGGCGCCACTCCATTCATCACAGGAAGATTCAATTCCAAGAATAAGCATAGTTGTTACCTCTCTTAGGCCCTCTCCCCGAGGGGACTGGATTTTTGCAAAGCAAAAAACTGGGGAAGTTTTAATAACTCCCTCCGTCTGTGGCTGACGCCACAGACACCTCCCTCAAAGAGGGAGGCTTTACTGCGTAACGTTCAAAAATACAGCGAATAGATAGCCGCGTCCTCGGTGGGGTCGCGGTAAAAAGCAGGGCGTACCCCGTCACGGACGTAGCCCGCTCCCTCATACAGGGTGACGGCAGCGGTGTTGGACACCCGCACCTCTAACGTGATGCGGTACAGGCTGTGGGCGGCGGCATACTGTGCCAGATCCTCCAACAATTTCCGCGCCACGCCGCGGCGACGGGCGGAGGGGAACACCGCCACGTTGGTGATGAAGCCCTCGTCCAGCAGATGGTGCATCCCCACGTAGCCCAATATCTCGTCACCCTCCACTGCGACGCGGAACACCGCGTGAGGGTTAGCCAGCTCCTCTGCCAGTCCGTCGGCGGACCAGGGGGTGGAAAAGCAGACCTGCTCCAAATCAGCTAAAGCGGCAATATGGGCGGCGGTCATAGGGATAATTTGCACAGGAATACACCTCCTTGTGACTCTTTCAAAAAAGCGGGTTTTTGAATGATACAACTTCAAATCTGCTTTTGTTCAACTCCCTCCGTCTTTCGCCTACGGCGAAAGCCACCTCCCTCGGAGAGGGAGGCTAACGGGACGGGAGACCCGTCCCCTACGGTGATACCGTGAGTAGGTGCAAAGAATGAGGGAAGCTTTGCTCTATCTGTGCTCCGCTATGAAATATGGGGGCAGAGTGTTCTGCCCCCATACCGTGATTAGATGTTCTCTTCGATATAAGTAACCAGCTGACCGACGGTGCGGATCTTCTCCACCATCTCGTCCGGTACCTCGCCGATGTTGAACTCGTGCTCTAAGGACATCAGCATATCCACCAGATCCAAGGAATCGGCACCCAGATCGTCCACAATGTCGGTCTCCTGGGTAATGCTGTCGGCGTCTACGTCAAACTGGCTGCTGAGTATCTCTTTTACCTTATCGAATACCATAATATTAAATCTCCCTTCAATACCGTCCGGGGCCGGGAAGCACACCGGATCTTAACGTTGGCGTCACAGGGACATTAGCCCCTGCCCTTTCATATTAGGATATACCGCGGAATTTGTCAACAGTTTTTTTGCGGGTTATTTTTTGTTCTGGGCCAAATATTCCTCCAGACACAGGCCGTTATCCATAATGGCGTGGGCGGTGGCGGCGTCCCCCACATAGCGGAAATGCCACGCCTCGTAGACCACGCCGGTGATGGATTCCTTGCCCTTGGGGAAGCGGAGAATAAAACCGTAATCGGCGCAATTCTCCACCAACCACTTATAGGCGGGGGTCTTTTCAAAGGACTCGGTAAGGGAATAATCCCCGCTGCCGTACAGGTCCACCGCCAGACCTACGTTATGCTCGCTGTAGCCGGGGCGCTTGACGATCTCGCCTGCCTTGGTCTGCAGCTGCACCGGGTCCTTATAGGTAGATTTCCACTTGTTCACCTGCCGCCAGTACAGTTCGCTCTGCTTAGAGGTGGAGCGGTAGGCAGACTGAACGCCGATATTGTATTGCTTACCCGCCTCCAGCATCTTTTTCAGGGCATCCATCATGCGGCCGTCCACCTGCTTGGTGCCGGCGTCGCCGAAGATGCTCTGCATCTGCAATTTGGTGTCATAACCCAGTGGCATAGGGTTCCAATCATTCACCAGCCGTAACGCCCAGGGAATCTCGGCACCCTCGGCATAAGAATTAGCCTGTACGTAGTGACCATCCGTCTTAAACTGGAGCATACCCTCCTCGTCGATGTAACGGTCGGTATAGGTGGGGGGCGCGGTGGTGCCGGTGGTGGTAGAGGTGGTAGACCCCGACGTGGTTGTGGCGGCAGTGCCGGGCAACACCAGATACTGGGCGCTGACGTAGGCCTCGGTATCACCGTATTGGATGCGGTACCAATCCCCCTCCAGCGCCAGCGTGACCACCTGAGCGCCCTTGCTCAATGTGCCCAGCTTCGAAAAGTTGATGCCGGGGCCGGTGCGGACGTTCAGATTATCGGTGGTGACCTCCATCATCTGTGTGGCAGAGGGGGTGGTGGTGGTCGTAGTGGGGGCGGTGCTCATAGGCGTAGAAGGGGCGGTGTCCCCGCCCTGCCACAAGGTAGGCCACAGCAAAGCCAACACCAACGCCAGCACCGCCACAGCCAACACCAACAAGATGCCAAACACCGCGGCGGGGCCGCGATGCTTTTTATTTTTTCCTTTGTATATATACTTCGCCATACGATGGAACCTCGTTTCATTGATTTCACCGTTATTATACACCCCTTTCGACAAATACACAAGAAAATCTTTCGCCGCCTTTGGCGGTATTATATAGAATATGCCTGTTTTATAAAAAATAGTTGACACAAGGGAAATTGTATGATAAAATGGCTGATGCCGCATGTAACGGGCGCCCTTTTACGGGCATAAGTGACGTCTGTCCGCCCTATAACAGCGAGTCTATAGAAAAGGTAGGTACGCCTATGTACGCAATTATCGAAACCGGCGGCAAGCAGTACAAGGTTCAGAACGGCGACGTTCTGTTCATTGAGAAGCTGAATGTTGCTGAGGAAGCCTCTGTCACCTTCGATAAGGTGATCGCTCTGCACAACGATGCGGAACTGAAGGTCGGCGCTCCCTATGTTGAGGGTGCTACCGTCACCGCCAATGTGCTGAAAAACGGCAAGGGTAAGAAGATCACTGTCTTCACCTATAAGCCCAAGAAGGGCAAGGCCCGCAAGCTGGGTCACCGTCAGCCCTATACCAAGGTGCAGATCGACACCATCAACGCCTGATTATGATTCGGGTCCGGTTTCACACCGCCGATGATGCCATCGTAGGCTTCACCCTCTCCGGTCATGCCGGCGCGGGGACCCACGGACAGGACATCGTATGCGCGGCGGTTTCCAGCGCAGCCTATATGACGGCCAACACCGTCACCGAGATCATCGGTGCCCCCGCAGACATCACCGTCGACGACGGATATATGGCGCTGCAGGTCACGGATAACGCGGCGGGTTGTCAGGAACTGTTTTCCGGCTTTCGACTCCATCTGCAGGCACTGCAAGAACAGTATCCCACGCGGATACAGCTAATGAATACGGAGGTGTAATTCCTATGTTAAGACTGAACATCCAGCTGTTCGCCCACAAGAAGGGCGTTGGCTCCACCAAGAACGGCCGTGACTCCGAGTCCAAGCGCTTGGGCGTTAAGCGTGCCGACGGTCAGTTCGTTCTGGCCGGCAACATTCTGGTTCGTCAGCGTGGCACCCACATCCATCCCGGCACGAACGTTGGCATCGGCTCCGATGACACCCTGTTCGCTCTCGCCGACGGTGTGGTGCGCTTCGAGCGCATGGGCAAGGATCGCAAGCGCGTCAGCGTTTACGAGAAGCAGTAATGCGAACATCCCCGCTGTGTTCCACGGCGGGGATTTTTTCGTGCAAATGTGCGAAAACTTGTGGTATACTTGTAGGGGCGAGCATTGCTCGCCCGCAGGAACAGCACAAGCCATACGGGGC
The DNA here is from genome assembly GCA_045592345.1 of Acutalibacteraceae bacterium. GTDB lineage: Bacteria > Bacillota > Clostridia > Oscillospirales > Acutalibacteraceae > UBA5905. Next base: position 4,391 of record JAZNUN010000076.1, read on the forward strand.
GATCGATAGTCGCCTCTACGATAGCATTTTCGATTTGTACAAGCCTATCATCTACCGTCTAATATCTAACATCTACTATCTAGAAAGGGGGCAACACCCGATGTTTGTCGATAAAGCCATTATTAAGATCAAAGCCGGCAACGGCGGCGACGGCGCGGTCGCCTTCCATCGCGAGAAATTTGTCGCGGCGGGCGGTCCCGACGGCGGCGACGGCGGTAAGGGCGGCAGTGTCCTGTTCGTCGCGGACGACGGAATGAACACCCTGTCCGATTTCCGCTACCAGCGTAAATACGCCGCCACCCACGGCGAGAACGGTGGGACCAATCGCTGTTCGGGGCGCAACGGCGAGGACTGTGTCATCAAAGTGCCGCGCGGCACGCTGGTGTACGACAACGAAACAGGACGCTTAATGGCGGATATTTCGGGCGACGAGCCGTTTGTCGCGGCACGCGGCGGTCGCGGTGGCTGGGGAAACCGCCATTTTGCCACCGCCACCCGTCAGGTGCCCCGTTTCTCCAAGCCGGGCATCCCCGGCGAACAGAAAGAGATCCGTCTGGAGCTTAAACTGCTCGCAGACGTGGGGTTGGTCGGTTTCCCGAACGTGGGGAAATCCACCCTGATCTCGGTCGTCAGCGAAGCAAAACCCGAGATCGCCAACTACCATTTCACCACCATCACCCCCGTACTCGGCGTGGTGCGCCCGCCGATCGGCGCGGCGTTTGTGATGGCGGATATCCCCGGTGTCATCGAGGGCGCGAGCGAAGGCGTGGGGCTCGGTCACGAGTTTTTGCGTCACGTCGAGCGTTGCCGTATGCTTGTGCACATCGTGGACGTGTCGGGCAGCGAGGGGCGCGACCCGCTCGCCGACTTCGACACCATCAACGAGGAACTCGAAAAGTTTAATCCCGATTTGGCACAACGCCCGATGATCGTCGCAGGCAACAAATGCGACCTCGCGACCGACGAGCAGCTCGCGTTGTTTGAGGCGGCGATGACAGAACGCGGGTACGCCTATTTCCCGCTGATGGCACCCATCGCCCACGGCACCGACGAGCTTGTTCGTCATCTCGGCATCGAGCTTGGGAAACTCCCCCCCATCCGCCGATTTGAGGCAGAGGCGGAGGTGCTCCCCGACATCGACGCGGTAGAAAACCGCGGTGTCAACATCCAAAACCGCGACGGCGTGTTCTTTGTTGAGGCACAGTGGCTGCTCAATATTCTGCGCGGCATCAACTTCGCCGACGACGAGGGACTGCAATACTTTGAGCGTCTGTTGCAAGGCACGGGTGTCATTGACGCTCTGCGTGAGGCGGGCGTACAGGAAGGCGACACCGTCAGCATCTACGATCTCGAATTTGAGTTCGTGAACTAAGGTAGGTGGACAGTATGGATCGTTTATATCCGATGGACGTGGACGTCCACACCCTCAGCCCGCTCGCGCTGGCGTTTGTCGGCGACGGCGTGTACAGTCTGATGGTGCGTGAGCGACTGCTGTCGCAGGCAAACCGTCCCGTCAACGACCTGCACCACCTGGCGGTGCGCGAGGTGCGCGCCGAAGCGCAGGCTGCTGCCATCAAACGCATTCTGCCCTTACTCACCGAGCAGGAAGAAGCCGTGTTCAAACGCGGGCGCAACGCCCACACCGCCCGCTCGGGTGCGGACTACCACAACGCCACAGGGCTGGAAGCCTTGTTTGGCTATTTATACCTGTCCGACCGCATCGACCGCGTACGCGAACTGTTCGCGCTGTGCGTGGAAAAATAAACAATTGACCGCGCTTGCCGTATCCTTGTAATATACGATGGCGACAAGCGCGGTTTTTTGAATTTTTACCCCGTTCACGGGCAAACTGTGAAAAAAGGGGGATTTTTATGATACCATCCCATTCCTTCGGCCGCGCGGCGGTCGACGCACTGTATATCGGCGTTGGCAGTGTGTGTTTTGGGTTATCCCTCGCGCTGTTTTCCGCGCCGAACAACATCGCACCAGGCGGGGTGACGGGACTCGCCACCCTCGCGCATTATTTGTGGGAACTGCCGATCGGCAGCCTGACCATCGCCGCCAATATTCCCCTGCTTCTCATCGCGTGGTGGCGGCTCGGACGAGCGTTTGCGGCGCGCACTCTGCTCGGACTGGCGTTGTCCTCGGTGGTGATCGATACGCTGACGGTACTGGTGCCACCCTTTTCGGGTGACCGCCTGCTCGCCGCGATATTCGGCGGGGTGCTGACGGGGACGGGGCTTGGACTTATCCTCTCACGCGGTGCCACCACGGGCGGTGCGGAGGTGGTCGCGCGTCTGCTGGAGCGACGCTGGCCGCACATCCCGATCGGCAAACTGATTTTTTTGCTCGACGGCGGCGTCATCGCGCTGTCTGCGCTCGTCTACGGCGAACTCGAAAGCCCGCTCTACGCCATCATCCTCGTTTATGTCGCATCCCTCATCACCGACCGTCTGGTCTACGGCGGACGGCGCGGAAAGACGGTGCTCATCATCAGCCGCCGCCACAACGTTATCACCCGCCGCATCCTTGAGGAGCTTCGGCGCGGCGTGACACTGCTGTCGGGTGTCGGCGGGTTTACCGGCTCGGCACAACAGGTGATCCTCTGCGCGGTGCGCCGCACCGAACTGTTCGCCCTCAAACAAGTGGTGTCTACCGCCGACCCCGAAGCGTTTATGCTGCTGCTCACCGCCGACGAGGTGCTCGGCAGCGGGTTTTCGGCTATGGATACACCGCGAAACATTGACAAAATTCGCAAAAAAGGGTAAAATAACACTTGTATGCGCCGCCTGCGGCAACAGCGGCGCGAGAGGAGTGGTAGAATGCCCACAGCACAAGCAACCCGCGTGGCGATGGGAACCGTCACCATTCGCGAGGTCACAACCAAGCGCGATCTGCGCCGTTTTGTTGATTTCCCCAATCAGTTATACAAGGATTCCCCCTATTTCGTCCCCGCGATGATCGGGGACGATCTCGAAGACTGGGATAAGAAGAAAAATCCCGCCTTTGACTATTGCGAGTCCCGTTGTTGGCTCGCCGAGCGCGACGGCGAGATCGTCGGGCGTATCGGCGCGATCCTCAGCCACAAATCCAACGCCACCTGGGGCACCAATCGGATGCGTTTCACGCAGGTGGATTTCATCGACGACCCCGCCGTGTCCGACGCGCTGTTCGCAACGGTGGAAGCCTGGGCGGCAGAGAAAGGGTGCACACAGGTACACGGACCTTTGGGCTGGTGCGATATGGACCGCGAGGGGATGCTCGTCGACGGCTACGACAAGCGCAGTATGTTCATCACCTACTACAACCATCCCTACTACAACGACCATCTCGCGCGTCTCGGCTATTGCAAAGACACCGACTGGATCGAGTATAAGCTGCATGCACCCGATCCCGACAGCGACCTGGCGAAAAAACTGCACCGCATCGCGGAGCACGTCAAACGCAGCCGCAAGCTGCGCGTCATCAAAGTGCGCACCCGCCTCGATTATATCCCGATCATACCGCGGGCATTCGAGCTCATCAACAAAGCCTACGCCCCGCTGTACAGCGCGGTGGAGCTGACCGATAAACAGGTCAAAAAATATTCCAACAAATTCCTGCCGTTGCTTTCCCCCAAGACCACCTGCTTTGTCGAAGACGAACAGGGCGAGATGGTCGCGCTCGGCGTATGTGCCCCGTCGATGGCGGCGGCGATGCAAAAATCGCGCGGTCGCTTCCTCCCCTTTGGGTGGATCGGCGTGCTGCGCGCACTGACCAAGAACGACACCGTCGACCTGTTCCTCATCGCAGTGCGCCCCGACCTGCAAGGCGCGGGGCTCAACGCCATCATCCTCGACGAGATGATGAAGGGCGCGCGTAAAATGGGCATCCGCTACGCGGAAACAGGACCGATGCTGGAAACCAACAGTAAGATCCTCGCGCAGTGGAAAATGTTCGACAAGGAACAGCACAAACGCCGCCGTTGCTACGTTAAGGATATTTGATATAAACGAATTGTAGATTTATTGTTCGTTTATACATAAAGTAAACCCCCGATCAACCGATCGGGGG